>JAEWOJ010000138.1 GCA_023399815.1 Pseudomonadota bacterium
GGCTACCGTTCGCGACTTACGTCGCTCCCACATCCAGCGCTTGCATGATCGGATTCAGTGCTGGCGCTGCTTCCACTGCGCGAGAAACACGGCGGTCGCCGCGGCCACATTGAGGCTTTCCACGGCGCCGCTGCCGGGAATCGACAGGCGCGTATCGCAGGCCGCGGCGAGCTGCGCGTCCATGCCTTCACCCTCGGCACCCATCACGTAGACCAGGCGCTGCGGCAGCGTCGCGGCGAACAGGTCGTCGCCACCGCGCACCACGGTAGCGACCAGCGAGAACCCTGCGTTCCGCAACTGTGCTGCGGCATTGTCGGTTTGCCCCATGCGCACCAGCGGCACCTGCTCGGCACCGCCCTCCGCGACGCGTGCGGCCGCGCCCGACAGCGCCAGCGTGGACTCGCGCGGCAGCAGGATGCCGGCCACGCCGAAGTGCGCGGCCGAGCGCAGGATGGCGCCGAAGTTGTGCGGATTGCCCACGCCGTCCAGCCATAGCGCGGCCACAGGCCTGCCGTCGGGCAGCGCGCGCAGCCAGTCGCCCATCGGCAGCGGCTCCACTTTCAGCACGTCCGCGACCACACCTTCATGGTGCGTGCTGGCCGCCAGCCGATCGAGATCGCCCTCTTCCACCACGCGGTAGCCGACGCGCTGCTTCACGCACCACGCCAGCAACGGCTTCAGCGCGGGGATGCGCGACTCGACCAGGTAGACCTTGCGGATCGCCTCCGGCCGGCGCGCGAACACCGCATGCACGGCATTGAGGCCATACAGCCGCAGCTCGCTGC
Source organism: Pseudomonadota bacterium (assembly GCA_023399815.1). Classification (GTDB taxonomy): domain Bacteria; phylum Pseudomonadota; class Gammaproteobacteria; order Xanthomonadales; family Xanthomonadaceae; genus Stenotrophomonas. The sequence continues at coordinate 786 of JAEWOJ010000138.1, forward strand.
GCGATGCACCCGAACCGCGCTCGTCGCGCGGCGTCGTCGTGAGCGCAGGACGGTCTTCCTGCGCACGTGGCGGACGGCGTCGCTCCGGCGGATTGCCGGGCGGACGCGGCGGACGGCGGTTCCAGGGATTGCTCACGTCAGGCCTTCGTCTTCCAGAAGTCGGCGTTGCGGATGCCCAGCGCATCCGGGTCGAACGTCGGGTCCAGGCCCAGCTTCTTCTGCCGCTCGTAGTCGCGCAGCGCGATCAGCGCCGGCTTCTGCAGGATCAGGATGGCGATGACGTTCAGCCACGCCATCAGGCCCACGCCGATGTCGCCCAGCGTCCAGGCCATCGCGGCATTGTGGTACGCGCCGAAGATCACCATGCAGACGATGCCCACGCGCAGCAGCAGCGTCGCCAGCGGGTGGGTCTTCTTGGTGCCGGCCAGGTAGGTCAGGTTGGTTTCGGCCATGTAGTAATAGGCCATGATGGTGGTGAAGGCGAAGAAGAACAGCGCCAGCGCCACGAAGCCCGCGCCCCAGCCAGGCAGCACCGATTCCACCGCGGCCTGGGTGAACTGCGCGCCTTCCGACGGCTGCACGCCCGGCACGCCGGAAAAGATCTCGACCAGCGTGTCCTTGCCGTTCTCGGTGACGGTCTTGAAGGTGTTGTACATGCCGGTGGACAGCAGCAGGAACGCCGTAGAGGTGCACACCAGCATGGTGTCGAAGTAGATCGCGAACGCCTGCACGTAACCCTGCTTGGCCGGGTGCGAGACCTCGGCGGCCGCGGCGGCATGCGGGCCGGTGCCCTGGCCGGCCTCGTTGGCGTAGATGCCGCGCTTCACGCCCCAGATGATGGCCTGGCCGATGATCGCGCCGAATGCCGCATGCGCGCCGAACGCGCTGGAGAAGATGTCGGCGAACATCGCCGGGACCTTGCCCGCGTTGGCGATCATCACGATCACCGCCATCAGGATGAAGCCCAGCGCCATGAACGGCACCACGACCTCGGCGAACGTGGCGATGCGCTTGATGCCGCCGAAGATGATGATCGCCAGCACGGTGGCCACGGCGATGCCGATCCAGAGTTTGAGGCTCGACGCACCGCCCAGAGATTCGCAGCCGCCGGCGCTGCACAGCACGTTGGTCGCGCTGTCGGCGATGGCATTGGCCTGCACGCCCGGCAGCAGCAGGCCGGTGGCGATGACCGTGGCGACGGCGAAGGCAACGGCGTACCACTTCAGGCCCATCGCCTTTTCGATGTAGTAGGCCGGACCGCCGCGGTAACGGCCTTCGCCGTCCTTTTCCTTGTAGATCTGCGCCAGCGTGCACTCGATGTACGACGTGGACGCGCCCAGGAAGCCCATGACCCACATCCAGAACACCGCGCCGGGACCGCCGTAGGCGATCGCCGTGGCGACGCCTGCGATGTTGCCGATGCCCATGCGGCCGGCCATCGAGATCGCCAGCGCCTGGAACGACGACACGCCGGCCTCGGACTTCTGTCCGGTCACGGTCAGGCGGCACATCTCGGCGAAGCCGCGCACCTGCATGACCCGGGTGCGGAGGGTGAACCACAGGCCGGCACCCAGGCACAGCGCGATCAGCGCGTTGCTCCAGATGATGCCGTTCAACCAGTTGAAAAAGGCTTCCACGGGGATGCGTCTCCGTTCGTTCGTGCGTGCGCTGGGATACGGGAAGGCGGCGCAGCGCGCCGCCAGGTCCCTGCAAGATACCCGCAACGCGCGCCGCTGCGCAGTCCCCGCGGGCGTCTCAGCCCGGCCAGATCCGCCCGAACAGCCTCAGGTCGTGCAGGCCGTCCGGCTTGCGGATCGCGCCCCGCCGGCAGCCCTCTTCGGCGAAACCGTTCTTTTCCAGCACCCGCGCCGAGGCTGGATTGGTGTCCAGCACGTTCGCCTCGATCCTGCGCAGCCCCAACGCGGGCACAACCCATCCCAGGTAGGCCGCGACGATGCGCGTCATGTGGCCGCGCCCCCAGTGCCGTCGGCCGAGCCAATAGCCCAATTCCGCGCTATGCGCTTTCTCGCCCGCATGCGGGCGCGCGCCGATCCCGCCGCAGGCCTCGCTGTCGATCTCGATCGCGAACACCGGGTGGCGGAAGTCGACGACGCGCCCGGCGAGGAAGGCCTCGCCGTCGGCGCGTGTGTAGGGGTGCGGGAAGCGGTCGCTCAGGCCGCGCGGCACCTGCGGATCGTCCGCGTGGCGCAGCAACGCCTCCAGATCGTCCTGCCGCCACGCGCGCAGCAGGAACCCCTCGCCGTCGATGCGCACGCCGCTGAAGGGACGCGCGCCAAGGTCAGCCATGGCCGCCGACGGAGGGCGTTTCCGCCTCCAGCTTGCTCAGCTCGTGCGCCACCGCCTCGGGCGAACGCGTGAACGGGGCGAGCAGCGCGTAGAACGCCGGCACCACGTACAGCGACAGCAGCGTGGAGAAGGTCACGCCGAAGATCACCACGATGCCGATGGTGGCACGGCTGGCCGACCCGGGACCGCCGGCGAGCACCAGCGGCACCGCGCCGACGACCGTGGCCACCGAGGTCATCAGGATCGGGCGCAGGCGCACGCGCGCGGATTCGGCGATGGCCTTGGCGACGCTGGCGCCGTCGTCGCGCAACTGGTTGGCGAACTCGACGATCAGGATGCCGTTCTTCGCCGCCAGGCCGATCAGCATGACGATGCCGATCTGGCTGAAGAGGTTCAGCGTGCCGCCGGTGACCCACAGGCCGATCAAGGCGCCCAGCACCGCCAGCGGCACCGTCAGCATGATGATCAGCGGATGGATGAAGCTTTCGAACTGCGCCGCCAGCACCAGGTAGACGATCAGCAGCGCCAGGGTGAAGGTCAGCAGGATCGCGCCGCCGGCTTCCTGGTACTCGCGCGACTCGCCCTTCCAGTCGATCTGCGCGTAGTCCGGCAGCTCTTCCGCCACCGTCTGCCGCGTCCATTCCAGCGCCTCGCCCATCGTGTAGCCCGGCGCCAGGCCGGCGCTGATGGTGATCGCGCGCAGGCGGTTGAAGCGGTTGAAGGTGCCGGGCTCGGCGATCTCGCTGAGCGTCACCAGGTTGGACAGCGGGATCAGCGCGCCGTCGCTGCCGCGGACGTAGGTATTCGCCAGGTCCTCCGTGTTGGCGCGCTTGTCGCGGCCGGCCTGCAGCATGACGTCGTACTCCTCGCCGTTGTCCACGTAGGTGGTCACCTGGCGCGAGCCCATCATCGTTTCCAGCGTGCGCCCGATCTCCTGCACCGGCACGCCGAGATCGGCCGCGCGGTCGCGGTCGATGTTCACCCGCATCTGCGGGCGCGTTTCCTTGTAGTCGGAATCCGGATCCTGGATGCCGGGGTTGCCTTCCATCCGCTGCAGGATGCGGTCGCGCCACTGCGCGAGTTCCGCATAGTCGGGGCCACCCAGCACCAGCTGGTAGCGCTGGCCGCGGCTGCCGACCAGGCCGCCGGCCACGTTGGCGCGCGCCTGCACGCCGGGCAGCTTGGACAGTTCCGCGCGCAGGCCGTTGACGACGTCGTCGGTGGTGGCCTCGCGCTCGTGCCAGTCCTGCAGGAACACGATCACCTGGCCGGTGTGCATGTCCTCGCTGCCGCCGAAGCCGCGCGGCACGCGCGAGTTGGCGCGCTCGATCGGCTTGTCGCCGCCCACCTGGCCCATGACGATGCGCTCGACCTGCTGCATCTGCTTGACCATGTAGTCGAAACCCGCGCCCTCCGGACCGTCGACCATGACGAAGAAGCGGCCACGATCTTCCGCCGGTGCCAGCTCGCTGGGTACGCGCAGGCCCAGCAGGACGATCGCGATGCCGCACAGCGCCATCGCCGCCAGCACCAGGCCGAGGATGCGCCTGCCGGTCAGGCCGACCAGGCGCTCCACGTGCCGGCCGTAGCCGTCGCTGACGCGGGTCAGCGTGCGGTTCGTCCACGCGTTGAGCCCGCGCGGTTCGGTATGCGGCCGCACGAGCTTGGACGACATCATCGGCGTCAGTGTCAGCGCGACGAAGGCGGAAATCGCCACCGCCGCCGCCAGCGCCACCGACAGTTCGCGGAACAGCCGGCCGGTGTTGCCTTCCATGAAGCCGACCGGCAGGAACACCGCCACCAGCACCGCCGTGGTCGCGATCACCGCGAACGCCACCTGCGTGGTGCCTCGGCGCGCCGCGACCAGGGCGGGTTCGCCGAGGTCGGCGCGGCGCTGGACGTTCTCCAGCACCACGATGGCATCGTCCACCACCAGGCCGATGCAGAGCACCAGGGCGAGCAGGGTCAGCAGGTTGATCGAGAAACCGAAGGCGTACAGCGCGATGAAGGCGGAAATCAGGCAGACCGGCACCGTCACCGCCGGGATCAGCGCGGCGCGCAGGCTGCCGAGGAACAGCCAGATCACCAGGAAGACCAGCACCATCGCCTCGCCCAGCGTCCAGTACACGCGCTCGATGGAGGCTTCGATGAACGTGGTGCTGTCGAACGCGACGAAGATGTCGGTGCCTTCCGGCAGGGTCTGCTGGATGACCTCGGCCTCGGCCCGCGCCGCGCGCGCCACGTCCAGCGCGTTGGCGGTCGAGGTACGCACGATGCCGAGGCCGACGTTCGGCACCGCGTTGCTGCGCAGGTAGGAGCGACGCTCTTCCGCGCCCAACTCGACCTGCGCGACGTCGCCCAGTCGCACCACGTAGCCGTCGGTGCCCTTGCGCAGCGGCAACTGCGCGAACTGTTCGGGCCGCTGGTAGCCGCGCTCGACGCGCAGGGTGAAGTCGCGCGTCTGCGATTCGATGCGGCCGGCCGGCAGTTCGACGTTCTGCGCGCGCAGCGCGGTCTCGACGTCGTTGGTGGTCACGCCGCGCGCGGCCATCGCCTCGCGGTCCAGCCAGATGCGCATGGCATAGCGCTGGCCACCGCCGAGCTGCACGCGCGCGACGCCGTCGAGCGCGGACAGGCGGTCGAGCACGTAACGGTCGGCGTAGTCGGTCAGCTCCATCGTGTCCATCACGGTGGAGCGCATGTTCAACCAGATGATGACGTCGGCATCGGCCTCGACCTTGGAGATCTGCGGCGGATCGGCTTCGTCCGGCAGGCGGTTCATCACGCGGCTGACGCGGTCGCGCACGTCGTTGGCCGCGGCCTCGATGTCGCGGCTCAGGTTGAACTCGATGGTGACGTCGGCACGGCCGTTGCGGCTGCTCGACTGGATGGTCTTGATGCCCTCGATGCCGGACAGGCCGTCCTCGAGGATCTGGGTGATGCGCGTCTCGACCACCGCCGCCGACGCGCCCGGGTAGTTCACTTCCACCGACACGATGGGCGGGTCGATGTTGGGCAGTTCGCGCAGGGTCAGGCGCAGGAACGACATCACGCCCAGCACGACCAGCAGCAGGCTGACCACCACCGCGAAGACGGGGCGCTTGATCGACAGGTCGGAGAGGATCATCGGATCAGCCCTGACCGTCGGCGGCCGGCGCATCCTGCTTGGCGGGTGCCGCCTGCGGCGCCGCGTCGGCGACCTTCACGCCGGGACGCAACTTGCCGGTGCCGTCGATGACGATGCGTTCGCCCGCGGCCAGGCCCTTGAGGATTTCGACACGGCCGTCGCGGCGCACGCCGGCCGTGATCGGGGCCTGTTCGACGCTGCCGTCGGCCTTGACGCGATAGACGAAGGAGTCGCGACCCACCTGCACCACGGCGATCTCCGGAATCACCAGCGCCTGCCGCTCGGGGCGGAACAGGCGCACGTCCAGCAGCATGCCGGGGCGCAGCTTGCGGTCGAGGTTCGGGAACACCGCACGCACCGTCACCGCGCGCGTGGTGGGATCGATGCGCGCATCGACGGTCTCGACGGTGCCTTCGAAGGTCTCGCCCGGGTACGCCGTCGCGCCCGCGGTGACCGTATTACCGGCGGCGACCGACGCCAGTGCCGCTTCCGGCACCTGGAAGTCCACGTACATGCGCGACAGGTCGTCGAGCGTGGCGATGGTGCTGTTGGCGGTGATCAGCGAACCGGGGCTGACCTGGCGGATGCCCAGCACGCCGGCGAACGGCGCGCGGACCTGGCGGTCGGCCACGTCCGCGCGCATCTGCCGCACCCGCGCCTCGGCCGCGTCGCGGATCGATTTCTGCGTATCCAGCGTGGAACTGGCGACCAGCTGCTGGGTGGCCAGCTCGCTCTGGCGGCGGTACAGGCGGTCGGCCTCGTCGAAGGTGGCCTGGGCCTGCGCCAGCGCGGCCTGCTGGGCGTCGATGCGCAGGGTCACCAGCGGCGCGCCGGCGATCACTTCCTGGCCGCTGCGGAAATGCACCGCGTCGATGATCTCGCTGACCTTGGCGGTGACGATCACCGATTCGCGCGCCTTGGCGGTGCCGATCGCCTGCAGGGTGTCGTTCCACGCCGAAGGCCGGACCACCTGGGTGGTGACCGGCACGGCGGCACTGCCCTGCGCGCGCGGTGCTTCACCGGCGCCTCGTCCACAACCGCCCAACGCCAGTGCCAAGACAGTGCCACCGGCCAGGGTGGCGGCAAAACGCCCCAACATACGCAATCCCGTCAGATACACGATCAGGCAGTCTAGCCGGGGCATATGACGAAGGGATGTGCCATTGGAGGGGGATGGCACCCCCGCAATGCCCCCTGCAGGAGCGACGCCAGTCGCGACCGGGCTTCACCGGGAAGGCCTCATCGCGACTGGCGTCGCTCCTGCAGGGGGTGGCCCCCGCCTCAGCGCAGCGCCAGCCGCAGCACCTGGTCGGCCATCGCGTCCAGCGCCTCGCCGTCGGCGTACAGGTGCAGTTCCGGCGCTTCCGGCGGCTCGTAGGGCGAGTCGATGCCGGTGAAGTTGGGGATCTGCCCGGCCCGCGCCTTGCGGTACAGGCCCTTCACGTCGCGCGACTCGGCCACTTGGAGCGGCACGTCGACGAAGATCTCGATGAATTCGCCCTCGGCGAAGCGCTCGCGCGCCATCTGCCGCTCGGCGCGGAACGGCGAGATGAAGCTGACCAGCACGATCAGGCCGGCATCGACCATCAGCCGCGCCACCTCGGCCACGCGGCGGATGTTCTCCACGCGGTCCTCGTCGGTGAAGCCCAGGTCGCGGTTCAGGCCATGGCGGACGTTGTCGCCGTCGAGCAGGAAGGTATGGCAGCCGCGCGCGTGCAGGCGCTTTTCCACCTGGTTGGCGATGGTGGACTTGCCGGCGCCGGACAGGCCGGTGAACCACAGCACCTTCGGCGTCTGCCCCTTGATGCGCGCACGCGCGGCCTTGTCCACGTCCAGGTGCTGCCAGTGCACGTTGCCGGCGCGGCGCAGGGCGAAGTCCAGGGTGCCGGCGGCGACGGTGGCGTTGCTCTGCCGGTCGATCAGGATGAAGCCGCCCAGCGCGCGGTTGCGGGCGTACGGCTCGAAAGCGATGGGTTCGTCCAGCGACAGGTTGCAGTAGCCGACCTCGTTCAGCTCCAGCCGCTTGGCCGCCAGCTTGTCCTGCGTGTTCACGTCGATGCGGTGCTTGATCTCGCTGACGCTGGCGGCCACGGTGCGGCTGCCGATCTGCAGCCAGTACGGGCGGCCGGGCAGCAGCGCGGCATCGTCCATCCACAGCACGTGCGCGGCGAACTGGTCGGCCACTTCCGGCGGGTCGCCGGCGGCGGCGATGACGTCGCCGCGGCTGACGTCGATCTCGTCGGCCAGGGTCAGGGTCACCGCCTGCCCGGCGGCCGCCACGTCCAGCGGACCGTCCGGCCCGAGCACGTCGCGCACCGTGGAGCGGCGCGCCGAGGGCAGCACCACCACCGCGTCGCCGGCACGCACCTGTCCGGCAGCGAGGGTGCCGGCGAAGCCGCGGAAATCCTGGTTGGGCCGGTTGACCCACTGCACCGGCAGGCGCAGGCCGCTGTCGGCGTCGTGCCCGGCGATCGCCACCGTGTCCAGGTGTTCCAGCAGGCTGGGGCCGGCGTACCACGGCATCAGCGCCGAGCGCGCGGACAGGTTCTGCCCTTCCAGCGCCGACAGCGGGATGGCCTGCACGTGGGCGCTGCCCAGCTGCGCGGCCAGCGCGCGGTATTCCCCGGCGATGCGCTCGAACACGGCCGGGTCGTAATCGACCAGATCCATCTTGTTGACCGCCAGCACCACCTGGCCGATGCCGAGCAGCGAGATGATGTAGCTGTGGCGGCGGGTCTGCTGCAGCAGACCCTTGCGCGCGTCCACCAGCACCACCGCCAGGTCGGCGGTGGAGGCGCCGGTGGCCATGTTGCGGGTGTACTGCTCGTGGCCCGGGCAGTCGGCGACGATGTACTTGCGGCGATCGGTGTCGAAGTAGCGGTAGGCCACGTCGATGGTGATGCCCTGCTCGCGCTCGGCGGCCAGGCCGTCGAGCAGCAGCGCGTAGTCGATGCGCTCGCCCTGGGTGCCGTGGCGGCGGCTGTCGGCCTCCAGCGCGGCCAGCTGGTCGTCGAACAGGCGCTTGCTCTCGTACAGCAGCCGCCCGATCAACGTGCTCTTGCCGTCGTCGACGCTGCCGCAGGTGATGAAACGCAGCAATGGCTTCGATTCGTGCTGGCGCAGGTAGGCCGCGACTTCGTCGCTGGCGGGAACGGGGGACGGGGAACGGGGAATGGCCGTATCCCTATCCGTCTCCACAGCCGCGCCCGGGTTGGCCTCGCCCACCTGCTCCACTCCCTGCTCCCCGTTCCCCGTTCCCGGCTTCATCAGAAATACCCCTCCAGCTTCTTCTTCTCCATCGAGGCGGACTGGTCGTGGTCGATCAACCGGCCCTGCCTCTCGGAACGGGTGGACACCAGCATCTCGGCGATGATCTTCTCCAGCGTGTCGGCCTCGGATTCGATGGCGCCGGTCAGCGGGTAGCAGCCCAGCGTGCGGAAGCGCACCCTGCGCAGCCGCGGCACCTCGCCCGGATGCAGCGGCAGGCGTTCGTCGTCGACCATGATCAGGCTGCCGCCGCGCTCGACGACGGGCCGCTCGGCGGCGAAGTACAGCGGCACCACCGGGATGTTCTCGCGGTAGATGTAGAGCCAGATGTCCAGCTCGGTCCAGTTGGACAGCGGGAACACGCGCACGCTCTCGCCCTGGTGGATGCGGGCGTTGTACAGGTTCCACAGTTCCGGGCGCTGGTTCTTCGGATCCCAGCGGTGGCGGTCGTTGCGGAACGAGAACACCCGCTCCTTGGCCCGCGACTTCTCCTCGTCGCGGCGCGCGCCGCCGATGGCCGCGTCGAACTTCCACTTGTCCAGCGCCTGCTTCAGGCCCTGGGTCTTCATCACGTCGGTGTGCACGGACGCGCCATGGCTCACCGGGCCGATGTCGCGGGCGATACCGTCGGGATTGATGTGCACGCGCAGGTCCACGCCGGTCTCGGCGACGCGGCGGTCACGGAAGGCGATCATCTCGCGGAACTTCCAGCGCGTGTCCACGTGCAGCAGCGGGATCGGCGGCACGCCGGGCGCGAACGCCTTGAGCAGCAGGTGCAGCAGCACCGAGCTGTCCTTGCCGACCGAATACAGCAGTACCGGGTTGGAGAAGCCGGCCGCGACCTCGCGCAGGATGTGGATGCTCTCGGCTTCCAGCCGGTCGAGGTGCGACAGGGTGGCGGTAACGGTCATTGCGTAGGTTTCTAAGGACGCTCTGGATCAGGAGGGTAGCAAGGGGCGCGGGCCGGCATGGGCCCGGCAGGACAGCGAGTGTGCGGCCCCGCCCGTTGGCGCAGAAATAAACGCAGGGCATGAACCGATAACCGCGCATCCTTTCCCCCGCGCGGAACGTCTCCCTAGCATCGGTCATCCCACTTCCAGACCGGACAGGACATGACCGCCGCCGCTGCAACCGTGCCCCTCAGCTCCCCCCTGCCCGAGGATCGCAGGGCCCTGCTGACGCGGCTGGTGGACGGCCTGGACGGCAACAGCCTGTGGTGGCTGTCCGGTTTCGCCGCCGGCCTGGCCCAGGGCCATCCGCCGCCGTCGCTGGCGGTGATCCCGGGCGGTCAGCCGGCCGCGCAGGCCGCGGGCCGGCTGACCATCGTCTACGGCAGCCAGACCGGCAACGCGCGCCGCGCCGCCGAGCAGCTGGCCGGCGAGGCCGAGACCGCCGGGCTGGCGGTACGCCTGCTGCGCGCCGATGCCTACCCCACCCGCGAACTGGCCGGCGAGAAGCTGCTGTACCTGGTCATCAGCACCCAGGGCGAAGGCGACCCGCCGGACGACGCCATCGGCCTGGTCGAGTTCATCGCCGGCAAGCGCGCGCCCAGGCTGCCGGAGCTGAAGTACGCCGTGCTCGGGTTGGGCGATTCCAGCTATGCCGATTTCTGCGGCATCGGCCGCAGGCTGGACGCGCGCCTGGCCGAGCTCGGCGCGCACCGCCTGCAGCCGCTGGGCGAGGCCGACCTCGACATCGAGACCGTGGCCACGCCATGGCGCACGCGCGCGCTGGCCGATGCCCGCCAGATCCTCGGCGAAAGCGCCGCGCCGATCGCCAGCAACGTCACCCCGCTGCGCCACGGCCAGGCCGCGGCGCACAGCGCGCAGCATCCGTTCCACGCCGAACTGCTGGCGCGGCAACTGGTCAGCGGCCGCGACTTCAAGGGCCCGGCCTTCGGCATCCAGGCCGGCATCGACAAGCGCGTGCACCACATCGAGCTGTCGCTGGAAGGCAGCGGCCTGCACTACGAGCCGGGCGACGCGCTGGGCATCGTCCACCGCAACCCGCCGCAGCTGGTGGAATCGGTGCTGCAGGCGCTGCGGCTCGACGGCCAGGCCGAGGTGAGCCTGGGCGGGGAAACCCTGCCGCTGGCCGAATGGCTGTCCAGCCGCCGCGAATTGAGCAAGCCGTCGCGACCGTTCCTGGCCGCGCATGCCGAGCAGGCGCGCGCCGAGGAACTGCGGGCGCTGCTCTCCCCCACCCAGACCGTCGGCCTGGCGGCACTGTTCGCCGACCATCAGCTGATCGACGTGCTGCGCCGCTGGCCGGCGGATTGGGACCACACCGCGCTGGTGGCCGCACTGCGGCCGCTGGCGCCGCGCCTGTACTCCATCGCCTCCAGCCGCAAGCGCGTGGGCGAGGAGGTCCACCTGACGGTCGACGAACTGCGCTACGGCGCGCATGGCCACGACCACGTCGGCGCCGCCAGCGCCTTCCTCGCGGCGCTGGAGGAAGGCGCGCAGGTGCCGGTGTTCGTCGAGCCGAACGAGCGCTTCCGGGTGCCGACCGACGCCAGCCGCGACATCATCATGGTCGGCCCCGGCACCGGCGTCGCCCCGTTCCGCGGTTTCGTGCAGGAGCGCGCCGAGACCGGCGCCGCCGGCCGCAACTGGCTGTTCTTCGGCGCGCGCCACTTCAACAGCGATTTCCTCTACCAGGTCGAGTGGCAGGACGCCCTGCGGAAGAAGGAGCTGCATCGCCTCGACCTGGCCTTCTCGCGCGACCATTTGGAATCCCCGCACATGGATGTGCGGGCTGTTGCGAGGGATTCGCATGACAAGATCTACGTGCAACAGCGCCTGCGCGAGCGCGGCCGCGACCTGTACGACTGGCTGCAGAACGGCGCGCACCTGTACGTGTGCGGCGCCATCGCCATGGGCAGGGACGTGCACGCCGCGCTGCTGGACGTCGTCGCCGCGCACAACGGCGGCGACGCCGACGCCGCGGCCGACTACCTGTCCAGGCTGCAGCGCGAGGGCCGCTACGCCCGCGACGTCTACTGACCCCTTCCGGATGCCCTGTAGGAGCGACGTCAGTCGCGACCGGGATTGTGCCGGGCAAGCCTCTTCGCGACTGACGTCGCTCCTACACAAGCCACAAGCGCAGATATCCCAAGACCATGTCCCACCCGTCCGTAGAAAAGATCAAGCTCGACAGCCGCCGCCTGCGCGGGACCATCGCCGAAGGGCTGCTGGACGCCACCACCGGCTCGCTGTCGTTCGAGGACCAGCGCACCATCAAGTTCCACGGCAGCTACCAGCAGGACGACCGCGACCTGCGCGACGAGCGCCGCCGCCAGAAGCTGGAACCCGCGCACCAGTTCATGATCCGCATCCGCGCGCCGGGCGGCGTGTTCACCCCGCGGCAGTGGCTGAAGCTGGACGAGATCGCCACCACCCACGCCAACCATTCGCTGCGCGTGACCACGCGCCAGACCTTCCAGTTCCACGGCGTGATCAAGCGCGAGCTGAAGGCGACGATGCAGGCGATCAACGCCGCCGCGATGGACACCGTCTCGGCCTGCGGCGACGTCAACCGCAACGTGCTCGGCGCCAGCAATCCGCTGCAGTCGGCGCTGCACGCGCAGGTGCACGACTGGGCGCAGCGGCTGTCGCTGCGCTTCAGGCCGGCCACCCGCGCCTACTACGAAATCTGGCTGGACGAGGAGAAGGTGGCCGAGAGCGGCGTCGAGCATGAGCCGGTCTACGGCGATGCCTACCTCCCGCGCAAGTTCAAGATCGCGGTGGCGGTGCCGCCGTACAACGACGTCGACGTATTTGCCAACGACCTCGGCCTGATCGCCATCGTCGATGAAGCCGGCGGACTGGCCGGCTTCAACGTCGCCATCGGCGGCGGCATGGGCGCCAGCCACGGCATCGCCGCGCACTACCCGCGCGTGGGCAACGTGATCGGCTTCGCCACGCCCGGGCAGGTGTTCGCCATCGCCGAGGCCGCCATCACCGTGCAGCGCGACCTCGGCGACCGCGAGGAGCGCAAGCACGCGCGCTTCAAGTACACCATCGACGACCACGGCGTGGACAGGATCGTGGCGCTGATGGAGGAGCGCGCCGGCGTCGCCCTGCAGCCGGCGCGCCCGTTCCGCTTCGAGCACAACGGCGACCGCTTCGGCTGGGTGGAAGGCGAGAACGGCCTGTGGCACCTGACCCTGTCCCTGCCCAGCGGCCGCATCGCCGACACGCCCGGCCGGCCGCTGCTGACCGGCCTGCGCGAGATCGCCCGGGTGCACCAGGGCGAGTTCCGCATGACCTGCAACCAGAACGTGATCGTCGCCGGCGTGCCTGCGGCGCAGCGCGCGCGCATCGACGCGCTGGTCGCGCAGCATGGGCTGGACCAGGAGAACAACGCGCCCACCGCCATCGCCCGCGGCGCGGTGGCCTGCGTCGCGCTGCCCACCTGCGCGCTGGCGATGGCCGAGGCCGAGCGCTACCTGCCCGGCTTCCTCGCCGCACTCGAGCCGCTGCTCGCCCGGCACGGCCTGCGCGAGGCGCCGATCGTGCTGCGCATCTCCGGCTGCCCCAACGGCTGCTCGCGCCCCTACCTGGCCGAGATCGCCCTGGTCGGCAAGGCGCCGGGCCGCTACAACCTGTTCCTCGGCGGCGACCATCGCGGCCAGCGCCTGAACACGCTGTACCGCGAGAACGTCACCGAGGCACAGATCCTCGAAGTGCTGGAACCGCTGCTGGCCCGCTACGCCACAGAGCGCGAAGCGGCCGAACGCTTCGGCGACTTCCTGCACCGCAGCGGCCTGGTCGAACTGCCGCCCTACCCCACCCACCGCCGGATTGCCGTGGAACTGCACGCATGAGCGCCCTGTCCCTGCCCCCCCTCAACGACGAAACCATCGCCCCGCTCGAGGATGCCGCCACGCTCAACGCGCGGCTCGAAACGATGGATGCGGCCGCGCGCGTGGAATGGGCGCTGCGGCACACGCCGGGCACGCACGTGCTGTCCTCCAGCTTCGGCGCGCAGTCGGCGGTGACCCTGCACCTGCTCAGCCGCCAGCAGCCGGACATCCCGGTGATCCTGGTCGACACCGGCTACCTGTTCCCGGAAACCTACCGCTTCGCCGACGCCCTGGTCGAGCGGCTGCAGCTCAACCTCAAGGTCTACCGCCCGCTGGTCAGCCGCGCCTGGATGGAGGCCCGCCACGGCCGCCTGTGGGAACAGGGGCTGGTCGGCATCGAGCAGTACAACAACCTGCGCAAGGTCGAGCCGATGAAGCGCGCCCTGGACGAACTGCAGGCGGGCACCTGGTTCACCGGCCTGCGCCGCAGCCAGTCGGCCAGCCGCGCCGGCACGCCGGTCCTGCAGCGCCGCGACGCGCGCTGGAAGGTCAACCCGATCGCCGACTGGAGCGACCGCGACGTGTGGCAGTACCTCAGGCAGCACGACCTGCCCTACCACCCGCTGTGGGAGCAGGGCTACGTCTCCATCGGCGACTACCACACCACCCGCCGCTGGGAGCCGGGCATGCGCGAGGAGGACACCCGCTTCTTCGGCCTCAAGCGCGAGTGCGGGCTGCACGAGGACATCTGAGCGGCGCGTCCCGTGGCCGGCGCCGCGCCAGCGTGCGTCAGCCCGCGGCTTCCTGCTGCTGCTCCCAGAACGCCAGCAGTTCGCGCAGGCCCTGCGGATTGCCGGCGAGCGCCACGTCCTCGCGCAGGTATCCGGCCTCCTGCCGCCACTGCCGGCTGCTCAGTTCCTGCAGCACGCTGCCCTCGGCACGGCTGCTGCCCATGTGCCAGCGGGTGAAATACAGCTGCTCCGCCGGGCCGTTCCGCAGTTCCTCCAGCCCGACGTGCATGCGCGAGTCGCGGATGCGCGCGTAGATGCGCGCCACGCCCTCCTCCGGTCCCTCGAAGTACTGGAAGAAGCGCTGCCCGTCATGGAGCAGGACCCCGGTGACGCCTTCCAGACTGTTGTGCGCGCGCGCATCGACCAGCAGGTGGTCCAGGTCGGCGAGCGTCAATCCGGCCACGGCGGTGCTGACGTATGCCACTGCCCACTGCGTCATCTGCATTTCCTCCGGCCGGGCCGCCGAGCATGCCACAGGCGCCCCGCCGCCGGTCGCCCGGCAGCGGGGGAACTTCGTCAGTAGCGGTAGTCCAGCTTCAGCCACAGCGTGCGGCCCGGTTCGTTGATCCGCACCGGGTCGGCAGGGAAGCCGAAGTCGGCGCTGCCGGCCAGGTTCAGGTGCTCGGCGTAGGCGCGGTCGAACAGGTTGTCCACGCCGGCGCTGGCGCGCAGGTGGTCGCTGACGCGGTAGGCGGCGTTGAGCGAGAACGTAGCGAAGCCGGCGCTCGGGCCGAGGTCGCGCGCGACCACGTTGCCCTCGTCCTGCGCCACGCGGTTCTGCCGGCTCACTATCCGCAGCAGGGCGCCCGTGGACCAGCGCGCATGTTCCCAGGACGCGGTGAAGCGTCCTTCCAGCGGCGGGATCTGCGGCAGCGGCCGCTGCTCATCACGGTTCTCGCCCCAGGCATAGGCCAGGGTGCTGCCCAGCTTCCAGCCGTGCGCCGGGCGCCACTCCAGCCCGGCCTCGGCGCCGGCGATGCGCGCATCGGCATTGCCCGCCTGCGTGTTGCTGCCCATCATGCCGCCGCTGCGGTAGGCGAACAGGATGTAGTCCTGCAGGTGCCCGGCATAGGCCGACACCCACGCATCCAGCGCGTGGCTGCGGAACTGCAGGCCCAGGTCGAGCTGGGTGGTCTTCTCCGGCTTCACGCCGGCAAAGGCGTTGACGCTGCCGGCAGGGCCGGCGTCGGCCGAGAACAGCTCCCAGTAGTCGGGCATGCGCTCGCTGTGGCCGAGCCCCGCGTACCAGGTCCAGGCCTGGCCGTGGTCGCGCTCGTAGCGCAGGAAGCCGCTGCCCAGCGTTTCATCGCGGGTCTGCCCGGCGGTGGGATTGGGCATGGCCATCATCCCGGCGGTCCGGCGCAGGTCCCTGGCCTGCGCCTTGTCCACGCGCAGGCCGCTCACCCAGCGCCGCGGCGTGTCCTCGCCGAAGGTCAGCTCGGCGAACGCGCCCTGGTTGCGGAGTTCGGCATCGCGGGTCCACGGCATCTGCCTCCAGGTGCCGCGGCCCATGCCATTGCGCTTGCGGTGGCGACTGTCCTGCGCATCGACGCCGGCGACGATGGCTACGTCCTGCCAGCGCCATTCCGAGGCGACGCGGCCGCCGGTGGTGCGCCGTTCCACGTTCGAGGCCATCGGCATCGGCATGCTGCCGTGCGGGTTGGGCTCGCGCAGCGTGTAGTTGTCCATCACGTGGTCGGCGTCGTTGTAGTACAGGTTGGCCTGCAGCCTGTCCCAGGCGCCGGGCAGGTTGCCGCGCTCGAAGCGCAGGCCGTAGCTGCTGCGCCTGAACGCCGCGCCGTCCATGCCGCGGCCGGCATAGCGGGCCAGCGCGTCGCCGGTGCCGGCGTTGAGCTCGAGCACTGTATCGGCGTCGGGCGTCCAGCCGACGGCGGCATCGGCGTTCCACTTGCGCCAGCGCGAGGGCACCACGTCGCCGTTGCCGTCGCGGTAGTCGCCGGACTCGGAGCGGTTGCCGTTGACCCGCACGTAGCCCGGCCTGCTGCCGAAGCTGGCGTCGAGCATCTGGTCGTTGCGGTCGCTGGAGCCGCCCAGCGCGCTGGCCTGCAGCTGCATGCCCGGCGCGTCGAAGCGCGGCATGTCGCGCTCGAAGCGCACCGTGCCGGCCGAGGCGCCCGCGCCCCAGCGCACGCTCTGCGGGCCCTTGATGACGGTGAGCCGGTCGTAGGTTTCCGGCGCGATGTAGGACAGCGGGTTGTCCATGCGCGACGGGCAGGCGCCGATCAGGCTGCCGTCGTTGCTGAGGATGTTCAGCCGCGAACCGGACATGCCGCGCAGCACCGGGTCGCCGTTGGTGCCGCCGTTGCGGATGGCGGAAAAGCCGGGGACGGTCTTCAGGTAGTCGGCGCCGTCGCTGGCCGGCACCGGCTGCCGCGGCAGGCGCGGGTCGGTGGCCCAGTTCAACGGCGAGGAAGGGGCGGCGCTGGTGACGACCAGCGTGTCCAGCGTCTTGATCGACTCGGATTCGTCGGCGTGCGCAAGGTGGGGAAACAGGGCCAGGCAGACACAGGCGGCCAGGCACGCCGGGACGCCCGGCATACGGGAAGCGGGATACATGAGGTTCTCCGGTACGACATGCCGCGTACTGCCGGAGGGCAGCGGGCGGCGGGAAGAAGGGGGAGTGTCGTCAGGAGAACAGCGGCGGCCCGCGCGCAGGGTGCGCCGGCCAGCGCAGGCCGGCGGTGAAGACGGTGGCGCGCGGCGACTGCGGCGCAACGCGGTACAGCAGCGGCGCCAGCACCAGCAGCACCGCCAGCCACGGCAGCAGCCGCGAGGCCATGGTGCAGTAGTCGCAGGCCTCGCCATGGGCGGCGTGTGGATCAGCCGGGGGCGCCTTGCCCGTGGTGCTGTCGGTGGTCCCATGCCCGGCATGCGCGTCCATCGCATGGTGCCCGGCCGGCATGTCGCCCGGCATCGCCATCGCGGGCATCGCATGCGCCATCGACGCGTGCGTTCCCTGCCCGGCCTGCATCCAGCGGCTGACCACCGGCGCCAGCGCCATCAGCAGCGCGGCCACCAGCGCGAGCAGCAACATCCAGCGATGCAGGGGCGGGGATCGGTTCACGCCCCGATTTTAAGGCGCCGCCGCGGCCTTATACGTGCGACGGAGTGCCGCAGGGGGAAGGCAAACCGGCACGAGCGCACTGTAGGAGCGCACTTCAGTGCGCGAGGGGCCCTACCGAGAAAGCCTCATCGCGCACTGAAGTGCGCTCCTATGGCTCAACTGGTAATGGTCTGAGTCAGCTCTTCCCAGCTTGGCGGCCTCGGCCAGTCGGCGTCCTGGTTGCCGTCGAGCACGCGGCGCAGGTCGCGCTTGTCGATCTGCGGCGCCAGCACGTGCACCAGTTCCAGCGCGTAGTCGCGCAGCACGCGGTCGCGCGGCAGCACCGCCCAGGCGGTGCACTCGGGGATCGCCGCTGGCGCCGGCCAGGCGCGCAGGTCGGCGTCGCCGGCGCTGACCGCCATCTCCGCCAGCAGGCCCACGCCCAGGCCGGTGCGCACGTAGGTCTTGATCAGGTCGGCGTCGAGCGCGGTCAACGCCAGGTCCGGCTCCAGCCCCTGCGCGGCGAAGGCGCGGCGCAGCGAGGAACTGGGCCGGGTCGAGGATTCGTAGCTGATCAGCGGGTGCGCGGCCAGCGCGGCCATGTCCGGCACCTTGCCGGCGCGGTCCAGCGCGTGGCCGCGCGGCACCAGCACCAGCCGCCGCCAGCGGTACAGCGGCACGGCGATGCCGGTGCTGGGCTCGCCGCCGGCGGTGCTGACGATGGCGATGTCGGCATCGCCCTGGCTGAGCAGGTCCAGCGCGTCGCTCTCGGCCGCCTGCTGCAGGTGCACGCTGACCTGCGGATAAGCCTGCTTGATCCGCGCCACCGCCGGCGGCAGCACGAAGCGTGCCTGGGTATGGGTGGTGGTCAGGATCAGCTGGCCGTGGCTCTCGCGGCGCTGGTTGGCCGCATAGGTGCGGATGTTGTTGGCCTCGGCCAGCACCAGGCGCGCGCGGGCGATCACTTCCCCGCCGGCCGGCGTCACCGACTCCAGGCTGCGGCCCTTGCGCACGAACAGCAGGAAGCCCAGCTCGTCCTCCAGCTGCTTGAGCTGCTTGGACAGGCCCGGCTGGGTGGCGTGCACGCGCGTGGCCGCCAGCGTGATGTTGAGCTCGGCGTCGGCAATGGCGACCAGATAGCGCAGTTGGGTCAGGGTCATCGGAAGATCGGGAGGAGCGCGGCTCGGGGAACGCTCGACTGTAGGCCAGAATGGCCGTCCAACTTATAACTGAAAGTTATCTAGCGGGCGATCCAAGTCATTTCCGGGCTCCAGGGGGCGGGGCTACGGTCAGCATCCCATCCGCCCCGGTCCCCGCTCCGCCTTGGACGCTCCCCTGTTTCCCCTGTTCGCCGATCTGAACGGCCGTGCCGTGCTGGTGGTCGGTGGCGGCGCGGTGGCCGGGCGCAAAGTCGAAGCGTTGCTGCATGCCGGCGCCCGCCCCCGGGTCGGCGCGCCGCAGCTGTCGCCGGCGCTGCGGGAGCTGGCCGCCGCCGGCCGCATCGAATGGCTGCCGGGCCTGTTCGACACGCGCTGGCTGGCCGAGGACGTGTGGCTGGTGATCGCCGCCACCGACGAGCCGGTGGTCAACCGCGCGGTGGCCGCCGCCGCCGAGGCGCAGCGGCTGTTCGTGAACGTGGTCGACGACGCGCAGTTGTCGCGCTTCCACGTGCCGGCCGTGGTCGAACGTGGCCCATTGCAGATCGCCGTTTCCAGCGGCGGCGCCGCGCCGATGGTGGCGCGCCATGTCCGCCGCCGGCTGGAAGAACTGTTCGACGATGCCTGGGGCCAGCTGACCGGACTGGTCGGCCGCCATCGTCCGCAGATCCGCACCCGCTTTCCCGATGCCGGCGCGCGCCGCCGCTTCTTCGACCGGCTGCTCGAGGGCCCGGCGCTGGACCTGCTGCGCCGTCGCCGGCAGGCCGACGCCGAGCATGCCCTGCACCAGGCGATGGCCGACGAACCGCCGGCCGCCGCCGGCTCGGTGGCGCTGGTCGGTGCCGGTTCCGGCGATCCCGGCCTGCTCACGCTCGCCGCGCTGCGCGCGCTCAACCAGGCCGACGTGATCCTGCACGACCGCCTGGTCAGCGCCGAGGTACTGCGGCTGGCGCGGCGCGATGCCGAGCGCATCGAGGTCGGCAAGTCCGCGCGCGGCCACAGCACGCGCCAGGAGCACATCCACGCGCTGATGCTGGAGCACGCCCGCGCCGGCAAGCGCGTGGTGCGGCTCAAGGGCGGCGACGCCTTCGTGTTCGGCCGCGGCGGCGAGGAACTGCAGTTCCTGCGCGCCCACGGCATTGCCTACGACGTGGTGCCCGGCATCACCGCCGCGCTGGCCTGCGCCGCCCACGCCGGCATTCCGCTCACCCACCGCGACCACGCCCAGCAGCTGCGCCTGGCCACCGCGCACTGCCGGGATTCGCTGGACACCCTTGACTGGACGGCGCTGGCCGCGCCGCGGCAGACGCTGGTGTTCTACATGGGCGTGGCCGCGCTGGCGCGGATCCAGGCGCGCCTGCTCGAGGCCGGCCTGCCCGCCGCCACGCCGTTCGCCCTGGTGGAGAACGGCTCGCGCGCCAACCAGCGCGTGGTCAGCGGCGCGCTGCGGCAGCTGGCCGCCGCCGCCGCGCTGCACGCGGTGCAATCGCCGGCGCTGCTGATCCTCGGCGAAGTGGCCGCGCTGGCCGACGAACTGCACTGGTTCGGCGATGCGCCGCTGCCGGCCGACCCCACCTCCTCACCTTCCGCAAAGACGTCGGCGCCCATACTCGCCGACGCCGCCTGATGCCCCTCCAGGAGATCTCCATGGCCATCTACAACAGCATCCTCGATACCGTCGGCTACACCCCGGTGGTCAAGCTCAACCGCCTGGCGCCGGCCGGCGTGGACATCTACGTCAAGGTCGAATCGTTCAACCCCGGCGGCTCGGTCAAGGACCGCCTGGCGCTGGCGATCGTGCTCGACGCCGAGAAGCGCGGCGTGCTCAAGCCCGGCGACACCATCGTCGAGGCCACCTCCGGCAACACCGGCGTCGCCCTGGCCATGGTCGCCGCCGCGCGCGGCTACAAGTTCGTCGCGGTGATGACCGAGACCTTCTCGGTCGAACGCCGCAAGGCCATGCGCGCCTATGGCGCCAAGGTGATCCTGACCCCGGCCGCCGAACGCGGCACCGGCATGGTGCGCAAGGCCAGGGAACTGGCGGAGCAGCATGGCTGGTTCCTGGCCAGCCAGTTCGCCAACCCGGCCAACCCGGCCTACCACCGCAACACCACCGCCGCGGAGATCCTGCGCGACTTCGCCGGCAGGCGCCTGGACTACTTCGTCAGCGGCTGGGGCACCGGCGGCACCCTGACCGGCGTGGGCGAAGTGCTGCGGCTGGCCCGCCCGGATACCCGCATCATCGCCACCGAACCGGCCGGCGCCGCGCTGCTCAAGGGCGACGAATGGAAGCCGCACAAGATCCAGGGCTGGACCCCGGACTTCGTGCCGGAGGTGCTCAACCGCGACGTCTACGACGAGCTGTATGCGGTGCAGGACGAGCGCGCCATCGAGGTCTCGCGCCGGCTGGCCGCCGAGGAAGGCATCTTCGTCGGCATCTCCTCCGGCGCCACCACCGCCACCGCGCTGGACGTGGCCGCCACGGCCCCGGCCGGCTCGGTGATCCTGGCGATGCTGCCGGACACCGGCGAGCGCTACTTCTCCACCCCGCTGTTCGCCGACATCAACGAAGGCAGCGACGACGACTGGCTGGCCGGCCTGCCGTAAGCGTCTCCCGCGTTCCTCCCCCGGCAGAAGGCCGCCTCCGGGCGGCCTTCTGCCGTCCGGCCGGCCGCCGTCGCAGCCGTCGAGACACCCTGCCCTCAGACTTTGCCGCGACCGGGCACGATCCGTGCATCCGTCACATTTTTCTCATATACGGCAAGGGAAGATCGCGGGCATGACCATCGAAATCTGGCAGGGCGACATCACCGCACTGGCCGTGGACGCCATCGTCAACGCGGCCAACGAGAGCCTGCTGGGCGGCGGTGGCGTGGACGGTGCGATCCACCGCGCCGCCGGGCCGGGCCTGCTGGCCGAATGCGGCCGCCTGCCGGAACTGCGCCCGGGCGTGCGCTGCCCCACCGGCGAGGTGCGCGCCACCGCCGGCCACGCGCTGCCGGCGCGCCATGTGTTCCATACCGTCGGCCCCGTCTGGCACGGCGGCCAGCGCGACGAGGCCGCGCTGCTGGCCAACTGCTACTGGCAGTCGCTGCGGCTGGCCGAGCGGATGCAGCTGGAATCGATCGCCTTCCCGGCCGTCAGCTGCGGCGTCTACGGCTACCCGCTGCACCAGGCCGCCGCCATCGCCGTCACCGAGACCGTCACCTGGCGCCGGAGCCACGCCCACCCGCTGCGCATCCTGCTGGTGGCCTACAACACCGCCACCTTCAAGGCCTACCAGCAGGCGCTGGTGGTCGCCGGCCACCACGGGATGGATGGCGCCGGCCTGCCGAGCCCGCCAGCGGACGGCATCGGGCTGGCGGCGGCGAACTGAGCCGGGGGCACGGCCGCCGCGCCCGCGGCAAGCCCTCGCCCGGGAACGTCATCCCGAAGGAAGCCGCCCGGGCGCGGGCGTGACCCGCCTCAGACGTTGAAGCGGAAGTGCAGCACGTCGCCTTCCTTGACGATGTAGTCCTTGCCTTCCAGGCGCAGGCGGCCGGCTTCCTTGGCGCCCTGCTCGCCCTTGAGGTTGATGAAGTCGTCGTAGGCGATGGTTTCGGCGCGGATGAAGCCGCGCTCGAAGTCGGTATGGATCACGCCCGCCGCCTGCGGCGCGGTCGAACCGGCGCGCAGCTGCCAGGCGCGGACTTCCTTCACGCCCGCGGTGAAATAGGTCTGCAGGCCGAGCAGCTTGTAGCCGGCGCGGATCACCCGGTTCAGGCCCGGCTCTTCCAGGCCGAGATCCTTGAGGAACTCGTCGCGGTCGGCGTCGTCCAGCTGCGCCAGCTCTTCCTCGATAGCCGCGCACACCGGCACCACTTCGGCGCCTTCGGCCTCGGCGCGGGCGCGCACCGCATCCAGGTGCGGGTTGTTCTCGAAGCCGTCCTCGGCGACGTTGGCGATGTACATCAGCGGCTTGAGCGTGATCAGGAACATGTCGCGGACCAGCGCCTTCTCCTCCGCGTCGAGGCCGGCCGAACGCGCCGAACGACCCTGGTCGAGCGCCGCCGCCAGCTTCTCCAGCACCGGCCTGCGCGCCAGCGCGTCCTTGTCGTTGGCCTTGGCCGCGCGGTTGGCGCGGTCCAGCGCCTTCAGCACCGACTCCAGGTCGGCCAGCGCCAGCTCGGTGTCGATGGTCTCGATATCGGCGATCGGGTCGACCTTGTTGGAGACGTGGATGACGTTGCCGTCCTCGAAGCAGCGCACGACGTGGGCGATGGCGTCGGTCTCGCGGATGTGGGCGAGGAACTTGTTGCCCAGGCCCTCGCCCTTGGACGCGCCGGCGACCAGGCCGGCGATGTCGACGAACTCCATCGTGGTCGGGATCACCCGCTCCGGCTTGACGATCGTCGCCAGCGCCTCGAGCCGCGGATCCGGCACCGGCACGATGCCCGTGTTCGGCTCGATCGTGCAGAACGGGAAATTGGCCGCGGCGATGCCCGCCTTGGTCAGCGCATTGAACAGGGTCGACTTGCCGACGTTGGGCAGGCCGACGATGCCGCATTTGATACCCATGCTTGACAACCTCTGGGGTGAAAGTGATTGGCAAAACGGCGCGCGCGTCGCTTGGCCAATCCATCTCGGATCCAGGCAATGTGCGGTTGCCGGCCGGCGGCCGGCACTACCTTGCCGTGTGCAGGCGCTTCATCGCCTCGTTGTAATCGCCGGCCACCGCCAGGGGCAGCACGTCGATGGCGTCGTCGATGGCGCGGGAGATCAGCACCTCGTCGTCCTTCGACGGACGGCTCAGCACCCACGGCACCACGCGGTCCTTGTGGCCGGGATGGCCGATGCCGATGCGCAGGCGGTGGAACCTGCCGTGCCCGAGCAGGCGGATGGTGTCGCGCAGGCCGTTCTGGCCGCCATGGCCACCATCGAACTTCAGCCGCGCCGTGCCCGGCGCCAGGTCCAGCTCGTCGTGCGCAAGCAGGGTCTGCTCCGGCTCGATCTTCCAGAACCGCTGCGCGGCGGTGACCGACTTGCCGGACAGGTTCATGAAGGTCGCCGGCTTGAGCAGCCATACCGGCTGGCCGCCGATATCGACCCTGGCCACTTCGCCGAACAGCTTGCCTTCGACCGTCCAGCGCGCGCCCGCCCGCTCGGCCAGGGCCTCAACGAAATGAAACCCGGCATTGTGCCGGGTCCGGGCGTGTTCGGTTCCGGGATTGCCCAGACCGACGATCAATCGCAAGCCAGTCATGCGTCACCGTTGGCTGCGCCCGCCCGGGAAGGGCGGACGCAACCGGCCGATTACTCGGCGGCTTCTTCGCCGGCGGT
Source organism: Pseudomonadota bacterium (assembly GCA_023399815.1). Classification (GTDB taxonomy): domain Bacteria; phylum Pseudomonadota; class Gammaproteobacteria; order Xanthomonadales; family Xanthomonadaceae; genus Stenotrophomonas. Next base: position 24,625 of record JAEWOJ010000138.1, read on the forward strand.
CGGCGCCTTGGCGATGACGACGGCATCGTCGTGGTCCTTGCCCAGCTTCAGCGCCGGGATTTCCACGCCCGCCGGCAGCTTGATCTGCGACAGGTAGATGATGTCGCCGGCCTTCAGCTCGGCCAGGTCCACTTCGATGGATTCCGGCAGGTTGCCCGGCAGGCAGGCGATGTGCACTTCCTTCAGTTCGTGGGTGACGGCGACGTCGGCGGCCTTGCCGGCCGGCGAGATCTCCTCGTTGACGAAGTGCAGCGGCACGGTGGCGTTCAGCACTTCGTTCTCGTTCACGCGCTGGAAGTCCAGGTGCATGATCAGCTGCTTGTACGGGTGGCGCTGGATGTCGCGCAGCAGCACCTTCTGCACCTGGCCATCCAGGTTCAGGTCGAGGATCGAGGAGTAGAACCAGTCGTTCTGCTGGGCCAGCCAGATTTCGTTGTGGTTGAACTCGACCATCGCGGGCTCGCGGTCACCGCCATAGACGATGCCCGGGACGGCGCCGGCGTGACGCAGGCGGCGGCTCGCACCCTTGCCCTGCACGTCGCGACGGGCGACCTTGATTTCGTGGGACTTTGCCATTGTTGACTACTCTTGGTTGGTGCACCGCGTTGCGGTGCGGATGAAAGGCGCCTCCGCGACCAGAGGCGCCCGGTACTGGCCCCGGCATGCGCCGGGACCGGGAATCAATCCACGTACATCGAGCTGACCGACTCGCCGAAGGCGATGCGGCGCATCGTCTCGGCCAGCATCTCGGCCACGCTGATCTGGCGGATCTTGGTGCAGACACGGGCCACGTCGGACAACGGGATGGTGTCGGTCACCACCAGCTCGTCGAGCTGGGAGTTGTTCAGGTTGTCCACCGCCGGGCCCGAGAGCACGGCGTGGGTGCAGTACGCGGCGACCTTGACCGCGCCGCGCGCCTTCAGCGCGGCGGCGGCGGCGCACAGGGTGCCGGCGGTGTCGACGATGTCGTCGACCATCACGCAGGTCTTGCCCTCGACGTCGCCGATGATGTTCATCACCGTGGCGACGTTGGCGCGCGGACGGCGCTTGTCGATGATCGCCAGGTCGGCGTCGTCCAGGCGCTTGGCCACCGCACGGGCGCGCACCACGCCGCCGACGTCGGGGCTGACCACGATCAGGTTGTCGGTGCCGTAGGCGCGCCAGATGTCGGCCAGCAGCAGCGGCGAGGCGTAGACGTTGTCCACGGGCATGTCGAAGAAGCCCTGGATCTGGTCGGCGTGCAGGTCGACCGTGAGGATCTGGTCGGTATGCACGGCCGAGAACATCTTGGCGGCGACCTTGGCGGTGATCGGCACGCGCGAGGAACGCATGCGGCGGTCCTGGCGGGCGTAGCCGAAGTACGGCACCACCGCGGTGACGGAAGCGGCGCTCGCGCGCTTGAGCGCGTCGATGATCACCAGCAGCTCCATCAGGTTCTCGGCGCTCGGCGCGCAGGTCGGCTGCACCACGAACACGTCCTGCTTGCGCACGTTCTCCTGGATCTCGACCTGCACCTCGCCGTCGGAGAACTTGGAGACCAGCGCCTTGCCCGGCTGCACGCCCAGCTCCTTGCAGATGCTCTGCGCAAGGGGTTTGTTGGCATTGCCGGAAAAGACCAGCAGGTTCTGGGCATCTTGCATGTCGGCTTTCTCGGGCGGCGGCGAAAAGCGGGGAGGTTTGTCACGCAGAACCCGGCCAAACCGGGCCGGGCTTTTCCTTGAATCCCCACACAGGTGTGCGGGCTCGCGAGGGACTCGCCCTTCCAGATCCCCGCACACGGATATGCGGTTTTCTGCGAGGGACTCGCGTAGTGGCAGGGGCGGTAGGATTCGAACCTACGAATGCCAGGATCAAAACCTGGTGCCTTGGGCCTCTTGGCGACGCCCCTGCATCAATCCATCACGGTCCCGCTCCAGCGCATCGAGCAATGGCGAGCGCGCTGCGCCCGCGACCACCCACGCGCGCAGCTGGTCCGGCAATTCCGCCAGCGCCTGCTCTGCGGCGGCGCGCGTGGCGAACTCGACGAAACAACCGCTTCCCGACCCCGTGAGGCGTGCCCGGCCGACGCGCGAAAGCGCCTGGAACACCGCCTCGACGGCAGGCTCCCGGCATCGCAGCACCGGCTCGAACGCATTCCCGAGGACGGTCCCGGAAGCGAAGTCCGCTATTTTCGCGGGCGCGGCATCCCGCGTCAAATCCGGGGAACGGAACAGGTCGACGGTGGGCACGTGCACGCCCGGATCGACCAGCAGATACCAGGCCGGCGGCAGCGCCAGCGGCACCAGTTCCTCGCCCACGCCCTCGGCCCAGGCGTTGCGCCCGCGCACGAACACCGGCACGTCGGCGCCCAGGCCCAGCCCCAGCGCCGCCAGCGCGTCCTCGTCCAAGCCGGTGTTCCACAAGGCATTCAGCGCGACCAGCACGGTCGCCGCATCGGACGAGCCGCCGCCGAAGCCGCCACCCGCCGGGATGCGCTTTTCGACGCGGATATCCGCACCTTGCGGGCAATTCGTTGCATTTTTCAGCACCAATGCAGCCCGCACCACCAGGTCGTCGGCCTCGGCCACGCCGGGAACCGACGGCCCGTCGCGGCGGACCTGGCCGTCGTCGCGCAGGCGCAGGCCGATGCGGTCGCCCCAGTCCAGCAGGCGGAACACGGTCTGCAACGCGTGGTAGCCGTCCGGGCGCCGGCCGGTGATGTGCAGGAACAGGTTCAGCTTGGCCGGCGCCGGCCAGGACGACCAGCCGGCCGTGTCCATCGCCGCGCTCATCGCCCCTCCGCGCTCCATTCGTCGACGATCAGCCGCACCTTGGCGTCGCCGTTGACCGCCTCGATCCGGCGCGGCAGCGCAGGACGCTCCGCATCGGCCGGGTACCAGTCCAGGTAGTCGATCCGCCAGCCCTGCTGGCGCAGCATGCGCGGCAGGCCGGTGGCGGCGTCGTAGCCCATGTAGTCCGGCGCCTGCGCGCCGGCCGCCGGCTGGCCGCGCACCCAGCGCGGCAGCTGCTCCACCGGAATCTGCCAGCCGGTGGCCTGCTGCAGGACGTCGCCGGCGTCGTCGCCGCTGCGCGGACCGCCTTCCAGCCCTTCCAGCCGCACGGGCCGATCCGTGCCGCCGCTGAGCTGCCAGCTCTGCCGGGTCACCGGGGCCGACAGGCTGATCCGGTAGCCGTCGCCCTGCTGCTGCCAGTCGATGCGGCCGTTGCCGCCGCTGCGGCCCTTGCTGATCGCCACCCGTCCCTGGAACGTCCAGTCCGGCTGCGCGTCGAGTACGGCCAGCCGCGCCTCCTCGGCGGCGGTGGCCGTGGTGGACATCGTTTCCTTCGGCAGGGACTGCCGGGGCGCCAGCGAACTGCAGGCACCGAGCATCCCGACCGCCGCCAGCAACAGCGGCATCCGCCACATCGTCATCTTCATGCACCCAGTCGTTCGATCGCGCGCTGCAGCGCGCGGTTGTCCGGTTCCAGCTTGCGGGCCTCGTCGAAGAAGCGCCGCGCCTCGTCCTTCTGCCCGAGCATCCACAGCACCTCGCCGACATGCGCGGCGATCTCCGGGTCCTTGTTCAGGCTCCACGCGCGGCGCAGCTGCACCAGCGCTTCCTCCTTGCGCCCCAGCCGGTACAGCACCCAGCCATAGCTGTCGACGATGGCAGCGTTGTCCGGTTCGGCCACGCGCGCACGGTCGATCAGCTCCAGCGCCTCCTGGTAGCGCGCAGTGCGGTCGGCCAGGGTGTAGCCCAGCGCATTGAGCGCGGCCACGTTCTCCGGCTCGGCGACCAGGATCTGGCGCAGGTCGGCCTCGGCGCGCGGGATGTCGTCGCGCCGCTCCCAGGCCAGCGCGCGCGCATAGAGCAGTGCGCTGTCGTCCGGGTAGGCGGCCAGGCCGCGGGTCAGGATGCCGACCTCGGCCTCGTTGCGGCCGGCGCGCTGCTGCAGCTCGGCTTCCAGCAGGTAGGCGTCGCGGCGCACGTCGTCGTCCACCGAGGCGTCGCCCTGGATGGCATGGACCTCGTCGGCCGCCTGCGCCTGCTCGCCCAGCTCGTGCAGGGCGTTGACCGCGCGCAGCCGTGCCTCGCCGCGATGCGGGCCGCCGGGCACGCCGTGGTACCAGTCCACCGCCTCGCGGTAGCGCTTGAGGTATTCGGCGATCCGCCCCAGCAGCAGGCGCTGGTCCGGGTCGGGCCTGCTGGCCCTGGCCGAGATGTCCTGGTAGAGCGCCAGCAGTCCCGCGTCGTCCTTCTGCTTGGCCAGCAGCGAGGCGCGCATGCCCCAGGTCTGCACGTTCTGCTCGCCGGTGGAGAGCATGCGCTCGGCCTTCGCCGGCTCGCCGAAGGCGTCGTAGGCGAAGGCCAGCGCATTGCGCAGTTCCTCGTCGCCGGCCGTCCGCGGCTCGATGTCCTTCAGCAGGGCCAGCGCTTCGTCCTTCTTGCCGGCCTGGTTGAGCTGGGTGGCGTGCAGCAGGGCCACCCGCGGCTCGTCGGGGAAGCGCCTGGCCACCTCGCCGACCATGCGCCGCGCCAGTTCCGGACGCTCCATGCGCAGCGCCAGCCGGCCGAATTCCTGCCAGGCCTCCAGATCGTCGGGGATCGCGCCGGCATCGACCAGTTCGCCCAGCACCTTGGCGGGCGCAGCCGGGTCGCGCCCGCCGGTGGCCAGCGCCAGCACGGCGTAGCGCCAGGCCCGCGGCTCGCGCGAGCGCAGCACCGCCAGCAGCTCCTTGCGGGCCAGCCGGGTGTCGCCCTGGCGCAGCGCCAGCGAGGCGCGGGTGCCGCGCACCGCCAGCGAGCCGGGATCGCGCTGCGCCCACAGCGCCAGCGCCTCGCTGGCGCTGGCCGCGTCGTCGGCCAGCATCGCGATCCGCGTGGCGCGCTCGGCCAGCCCCACGTCGTCCGTCCCCTCGCGCGCGGCCTGCAGGTACCAGTGCGCGGCGTCGGCCAGCTTGCCCGCCTGCAGGGAGAATTCCCCGGCCAGCACCGGCGTCAGCGAGGCCGCCGGGTCCCGCGCCACTGGCTGAGGCGCCGCCAGCAGCGGCAGCGACGGCAGGCACAGCAGCAGGACGCTGCACAGACGATTGAGGCGGGTTCGGTCGAAAATGGGCATCTGCGTCAATCGGGCCGTAAAATGGCGGGCATCAACAGCCAGCAGCTTATCGCAAGCAACTGAACAGATGACCCTGTGGGTGCTCGGACTGAACCATCAGACCGCGCCGGTGGAACTGCGCGAACGCGCGGCCTTCGGCGGCGACGCGCTGTCGCGCGCGATGGCCTCGCTGCGCCAGTCGCCGCAGCTGGCCGAGGCCGTGCTGCTGTCCACCTGCAACCGCACCGAGCTGTATGCCGTGGCCGAGGACAGCCAGCCCCTGGCCCATTGGCTGGAAAATCATGCCGGCGACCTGCAGGGCTACCTGTACCAGCACCGCGACGACGACGCCGTGCGCCACCTGTTCCGCGTCGCCACCGGCCTGGACTCGATGGTGCTGGGCGAGCCGCAGATCCTGGGCCAGGTGAAGGATGCCTGGGCGCTCGCGCACGACAGCGGCGCCATCGGCCACAATCTGGACCGGTTGTTCCAGCAGACCTTCTCCGTGGCCAAGCGTGCCCGCACCGATACCCGCGTCGGCGCCAATCCGATATCCGTGGCCTCGACCGCGGTACGGCTGGCGCAGGATTCGTTCGCGCGGCTGGACGACTCCACCGTGCTGCTGGTCGGCGCCGGCGAGACCATCGAGCTGGCGGCCAAGCACCTGGGAGAGGCGCGGGTGAAGCGGCTGCTGATCGCCAACCGCACCCTCGCCCATGCGCAGGACCTGGCCAGCCGCCACGGCGGCGTGGCCCTGCCGCTGGCCGAGATGGAACGCCACCTGGCCGAGGCCGACGTGGTGTTCTCGGCCACCGCCGCGCGCGAGCCGGTGATCCTGCAGCGCCAGGTCGTCGCCGCCCTGCGCGCGCGCAGGCACAAGCCGATGCTGCTGTTCGACCTGGCGGTACCGCGCGACATCGAGGCCAGCGTGGGCGGACTGGCCGACGCCTATCTCTACACGGTCGACGACATGGAGCGCGCGGTGGAGGAAAACCGCCGCAGCCGCCGCGAGGCCGCCGCCGAGGCCGAGACCATCATCGACCTGCAGGTCTCCCGCTACATGGAGAACCTGCGCGCCACCCACCTGCAGGCGCCGCTCAAGCAGCTGCGCGCGTTCGGCGAGGCCACCCGCGTCGAACTGCTGGAAAAGGCCCGCGTGCAGCTGGCCAACGGCAAGACCGCCGACGAGGTGCTCGAGCAGCTCGCCCACGGCCTGACCAACCGCCTGCTGCATCCCCCTACCGCCGCGCTGCGGCAAGCCGCGCTGGAAGGCGACGCCGACCTGACCCGCGCCGCCGAGCGCCTGTTCCCGGCCACGCCCGGGTACCGCCACCCCGTTGCGAGGACCGATGACGCCGACCCTGCGCCGTAAGCTGCTGGCCCTGGCCGAGCGCCGCGAAGAACTGGAACGCCTGCTTGCCGACCCGGACGTGGTCGCCGACAACGCGCGCTTCCGCGACCATTCGCGCGAATTCGCGCAGCTCGAGCCGGTCGCCACCGCGCTGGCCGGGGAAACCCGCGCCCGCGCCGACCTGGCCTCGGCCGAGGCGATGCGCGCCGACCCGGAACTGCGCGAGCTGGCCGAGGAGGAAATCGCCGCGGCGCAGGCGCGCCTGCAGGCGCTGGACGAGGAACTGGCCCTGCTGCTGGTACCGAAGGACCCGCGCGACGAGGGCAACCTGTTCCTGGAAGTGCGCGCCGGCACCGGCGGCGACGAAGCGGCGATCTTCGCCGGCGACCTGTTCCGCATGTATGCCCGCTATGCCGAGCGCCGGGGCTGGAAGGTCGAGGTCGAATCGGACAATCCCGGCGAGCATGGCGGCTACAAGGAAATCGTGGCGCGCGTGGTCGGCCGCGGCGCGTATTCCAGGCTGAAGTTCGAGTCCGGCATCCACCGCGTGCAGCGCGTGCCGGCCACCGAGTCGCAGGGCCGCATCCACACCTCGGCCGCCACCGTGGCGATCATCCCCGAGGCCGACGACGTGGAAGACATCGCCATCAACCCGGCCGACCTGAAGGTCGACACCTTCCGTTCTTCCGGCGCCGGCGGCCAGCACGTCAACAAGACCGAGTCGGCCATCCGCATCACCCACGTGCCGACCGGCGTGGTGGTCGAGTGCCAGACCGAGCGCAGCCAGCACGCCAACCGCGACAAGGCGATGAAGCGGCTGAAGGCGCAGCTGCTCGACGCCGAGCGCAGCCGGCAGGCGGCAGCGCAGGCCGAATCGCGGCGCCTGCAGGTCGGCAGCGGCGACCGCAGCCAGCGCATCCGCACCTACAACTTCCCGCAGGGCCGCATCACCGATCACCGCGTCGAAGGGCTGACCCTGTACGACCTGCCCAACATCATCGAAGGCGACCTGGACGCCCTGGTCGGCCGCCTGCTGCACGAGCACCAGGTGGACGAGCTGGCGCGGTTGTCCGAGGGCAGCTGAGCCTTTCTCGTTACCACGCACGCCACCGGCATCCGCAGGATGCGCGGAGCGGACGCGGGAATGGCGGCAGAATCAGGCATACCGCAGCCAAGGGCCCCGCCACCGCATGAACACCCCCTACGACGAACGCCAGCAGCTGCGCATCGCGGTGCAGCGCCAGCCCACCGATTTCATCGCCTGGGTGATGCTGGCCGACGCCGAACTGGGCGCGGGCGATCTGGCGTCCGGCGAGCGGGCCGCGCAGCGCGCGCTGCAACTGCGCCACGACCATCCCGAAGCGCTGGCGCGGCTGGGACGCGCGCGCTGGATGCAGGGCCGGCACGAGGAAGCGGCCAACCTGCTGCGGCACGCCTCCCGGCAGGTGCCGCAGCATCCCGGCATCGCCCTGTGGCTGGGCCACGCGCTGGAGGACGCCGGGCAGCCGGAAGCCGCCGCCGATGCCTACCGCCGCGCCCACGCACTGATGCCCGATGAGGCCTACATGGCCGCGCAGCGCCTGAACTGGCAGCGGCGGCTGTGCGACTGGCGCGGGCTGGAGGCGCTGGCGCGGCAGGTCCGCCACGCCGTCGCGCAGGGCAATCCGGCAGTAGAGCCATTTGCCTTCCTCAGCGAGGACGCCGACGCCGCCGAGCAGTTGGCCTGCGCCCGCCAGCGCGCGCAGGTGATCGCCGATTCGGTGCCGCGGCTGCCGCCCGCGCCGATGCGCGCCGATGGCCCGCTCCGCGTGGGCTTCCTTTCCAACGGCTTCGGCGCCCATCCCACCGGGCTGCTGACGGTGGCGCTGTTCGAGCAGCTGCGCGCGCATGCCCGGTTGCAGGTGCACCTGTTCGCGCTCGACCGCGACGACGGCAGCCGCATCCGCCAGCGCCTGCGCGATGCCGCGCACACGCTGCACGAGGTCGATGGACTGCCGCATGCCGACATCGCGCGACGCATCCGCCAGGCCGGCATCGACGTGCTGTTCGACCTGCGCGGCTGGGGCGGCGGCGGCACGCCGGAAGTGCTGGCGATGCGGCCGGCACCGGTGCAGGTCAACTGGCTGGCCTATCCCGGCACCTCCGGCGCGCCGTGGATCGACTACGTGCTGGCCGACGGCTTCGTGCTGCCGCCGGCGCTGGAACCGGCTTTCAGCGAGAAGGTGCTGCGCCTGCCGCGCGCGTTCCAGCCCTCGGACAACACCCGCGTGGTCGAGGAACCGCCCGCGCGCCGCGAATGCGGCCTGCCCGAACGCGGCGAAGGCATCGTGTTCTGCTGTTTCAACAACAGCTACAAGCTCAACCCGCGCAGCGTCATGCGCCTGCTGGAAGTGCTGCGCGGCGTGCCCGGCAGCGTGCTGTGGCTGCTGTCCGGGCCGGGCCTCGCCGACGACCGGCTGCGCGAGATCGCGCGCTCGCAGGGCATCGACCCGGCGCGGCTGGTGTTCATGCCCAAGCTGCCGCACCCGCAGTACCTGGCGCGCTACCGCCACGCCGACCTGTTCCTCGACACCCATCCCTACAACGCCCACACCACCGCCTCGGATGCGCTGTGGGCCGGCTGCCCGGTGCTGACCATGCCCGGCGCCACCTTCGCCGCGCGCGTGGCCGGCAGCCTCAACCATCACCTGGGGCTGGACGACATGAACGTGGCCGACGACGCGGCCTTCATCGCCACCGCGATCCGGCTCGGCAACGACCCGGCAGCGCTGGATGGCCTGCGCCAGCGGCTGGCCGCGGCGCGCCGCGATTCGGGGCTGTTCGACATGGCCGGCTTCGCGGCTGACTTCGCCACGCTGCTGCAGGAGCTGGCGCACGCGCACGGCATGTAGAAGCCCCCTCCCTTGTGCGCAAGCACAGGGGAGGGCTGGGGAGGGGTTGTGCTTCCCGCGGATATCCAAAGCACCCCACCCCAACCCTCCCCTTTCGGCTGCGCCGAAAAAGGAGGGAGCCGTATGCGTGTCGCACAAGGGGAAAGCCGGCTTCGTGGACGACTTCGCCGCGCTGCCGCAGGAGCTGGCGCACGCGCAGCATGTAGAAGCCCCCTCCCTTGTGCGCAAGCACAGGGGAGGGCTGGGGAGGGGGCGCTTCCCGCGGACATCCAAAGCCCCCCTCCCCAACCCTCCCCTTTCGGCTACGCCGAAAAGGGAGGGAGCTATACGCGTGTCGCACAAGGGGAAAGCCGGCTTCGTGGACGACTTCGCCGTGCTGCTGCAGGAGCTGGCGCGCGCACGGCATGTAGAAGCCCCCTCCCTTGTGCGCAAGCACAGGGGAGGGCTGGGGAGGGGGCGCTTCCCGCGGACATCCAAAGCACCCCTCCCCAACCCTCCCCTTTCGGCTGCGCCGAAAAAGGAGGGAGCCGTATGCGTGCCGCGCAAGGGGAGAGCCGGCTTCGTGGACGACTTCGCCGCGCTGCCGCAGGAGCTGGCGCACGCGCAGCATGTAGAAACCCCCTCCCTTGTGCGCAAGCACAGGGGAGGGCTGGGGAGGGGTTGTGCTTCCCGCGGACATCCAAAGCCCCCCTCCCCAGCCCTCCCCTTTCGGCTGCGCCGAAAAGGGAGGGAGCAGGCGGCACGCTCAGCGCAGCCGCTTCACCCGCTGCCGGTACGCACCCACGTTGTCGCCGTCGATGCGCCGCTGCTGCGTGCCCTTTACCTCGCCGACCTTCCTGTCCGAGCCAGTCACCGGCTTGGCGTCGATGTCGGTCTCGTGTTCGAAGCCATGCGATTTGTCGGTATTGCGGTAGTACCGGTACAGCGCCCAGTACAGCGCGGTCGCGCCGGCCGGGCCCGCGGCCAGCAGCCAGAGTCCACTGTCTTCGCTCATGAGGCAGCCACCAGGAATGCGATTGCGAGGGCTTCGATGATCGTGCCGGCGGTGAGCGCGGCCAGCAGCAGCTTCCACTGCTGCACCGGCACGCTGCCCATGGTCTCGCCGGTGCGGCCGTTGACCGCGATGTAGTGCAGCATGCCGCCGTTGCGGCCGGGCTGGTGGTAGGAATACAGCCACACCGGCAGGTACATCGACACCCAGCGGGTGCCGTGCACTTCCAGCTGCTCCTGCTCCCAGCGCACGCCGCGGTCGTAGCGGCGCACCGAGCGTTCCACCTGCGCACGCGCGATCGACAGCAACTGGTCCTCCAGGCGCGGGCGCAGCGTCTCGACGTCGAGGTTGCGCTTCTCCGAGGTGAAGCCGGCCAGGTAGGAGGCGTTCCACTTCAGCGCGTTCTTGGTGTCGAACGGCAGGATGGCGTTGATGATGTTGTTGGTGTTCGCGCGCGTGTCCAGGTTGCCGCGCTCGGCGGACGATTCCAGCGGCAGGTCGTCGACGGTGAAATCCACCTGCCGGTCCACCTGGTACACGTCGGCGTCGTAGTAGGTCCGCTTGTTCTTCTCGGTACCGCGCGTGTATTCGCGGGTCTTGATCTCGCCCTTGCCGGCCACGGCGGCGCTGACGTTGCCGTCGACGATCATGTACGGCAGGTAGACGCCGACCACGTTCTCGGGCGTGAACTGCTCCTTGAACGCCTTCAGCGCGAACAGGCGGCGCTTGTCCACGAACTGGCGGATGCGCGCGACCGCGTCGTCCTTCCTGATGTGGAACGGCAGCACCGCATCGGGCACCGCGCCGTTGGCGATCTGCTCGTTGACGCCGAACACGTGGCGGCACCAGTGGCAGCGCGCGGTCATCGTGCTTTCGGTGTTGACCGTGACCTCGGCGCCGCAGCCGGCGCACTTGAAGGTCATCAGCACAGAGGCATCGGCATCGATGTCGCGCGCGCCGGAGGCGACGACCGTGCCGCGCAGCTGGTCGATGGCCTCGCCGAGCCCGAACGCCTCCTCCACCCGCGCGCCATGCCATTCGTGGCGGCAGTACAGGCAGACCAGCACGTCGCTGCCGGCACGGGGGCGGATGTCGGTGGCGCCGCACTTCGGGCAGCGGTTGAGGCCGTCCTTCAGCTCGGTGGCGGAGGTGTCGATGGCGAGCGGGTCGGGCGCCTCGACTTCGTCGCGGATCGCCCTGGGCAGGCTCGCGGTATCCACCGGGAAAGTGCCGGGCAGTGGCGGGACGTCCTGCGGCGAACCCGGGCCGGTCACCGTCGCCGCCGGCAAGGGCGGCGGCGACGGGGCGGACCCGGGCAGCGGAGGCGGAAGGGTTCCGGGATCTGGCATGTTCGCGATGCGGCCTGCGCCTTACAGCCCCAGCGCCTTGGCCTTGAGCGCGTCGTAGTCGCCCTGGGTGATCAGGCCCAGGTCCAGCATTTCCTTGGCCTTCTTCAGCTTCGCGACCGGGTCGTCCGCAGCCGGCGCCACCGGCTGCTGCATGCCGCCGACGCCGAGCATGCCCGAGGCCATGCCGACGCCGACCAGGCCGGCCGCGCCGCCGTTCTCGCCGGCCGACTGGATGCCCTGGGCGACGCTGGCCTGCAGGTTGGAATTGCCGCGCGCGCCGGACAGCGCGTCGGCGCGCTGCACGGTCTTGAGCAGTTCGCGGGTGTTGGCGTCGTACTCGATCGAGACGATGGCGGTCTTGACGATCGCCAGGCCACGGTCGGCCTGCCAGCAGTAGCCCTGCTCGACCGCGGCGGACAGGCTCTGCGCGAAGCCCAGCGAGTCCTGCTGCAGCCGGGTGATGCGGTTGCCCTTGCCCGGATCGTTCGTATACAGGCTGAAGGCCGGCGCGAGCGAGCCCACCACCTCGTTGAACAGCTGGCTGGCGGCGGCGTTGTCCAGGTCGGTGAAATCGAATACCTGGCCCGGCCGCAGGTAGCTGGCCGGCACGAAGTTCTTCACGAACAGGATCGGGTCGACGATCTTCAGCGTGTACGAGCCGCGCGTGACCGCGCCGACCTGGGTGTTGAGGAAGCCGTCGTCCCAGTAGATCTCGGACTGGGTCCCGAAGCGGTTGTCCGGCAGTTCCTTCAGCGACACGAAATACGCCGCCTGCTGCGCGCCCGGCTGGCCGCCGAACTTGAAGCGTTCCCAGCTCTGCCTGATGAAGGTGCTGACCAGGCCATCGCCGGCGAAGACCGACTGCGAGTTCGGATCGTCCGAGCGCCACTCGTAGCCGCCCGGCTCGGCGACGAAGCCGGTGATCGCGCCGTCCTGGAACAGCAGCAGGCCATAGCCCTCGGGCACGACGATCTTCGAGCCGTTGGTGATGATGTTGGACGAGCCGGCGGTGTTCGAGCCACGTCCGGCGTTGGTGCCGCGCGGCACCGCGGCGAACAGCGCCGCCGTCGCCGGCAGGCCTTCCGGCACCGTGAAGAAGTCCTTCCACTGGTCGGCGAGCACGCCGCCGACCGCGCCCTTTGCTGCCTGGACAAGCCCCATCGCACTGCTCCTGATCCATTGCCGGGCACCACGCCCGGCGCATCCGCAAAACTACATGAAAACCGGCGACCAGGGGGGAAGGCGAGGAACGAGTGAAGAGGAACGAGGAACGAGAGAAAGCAAGGCGGTGGAGCGGGACCTGTTCTTAATCCTGCCGTTCCTCGTTTCTCGTTCCTCTTCACTCGTTCCTTGCTTTCGAGCGCTAGGCTCGTGCCTCCAGACAGGGAATCCCCATGGGCAAGCTCAAGCGCAAGGAATACGAACGGCTGCTGGAACCGATGCAGCTGGAACTGACGGCGATGGCGCGCTGGGTGCAGCACTCCGGCCAGCGCCTGCTGGTGCTGTTCGAGGGCCGCGACACCGCCGGCAAGGGCGGCGCGATCCAGGACGTCGCCCGGCACCTGAATCCACGCCAGTGCCGCGTCGTCGCCCTGCCCAAGCCCACCGACCGCGAGAGCACGCAGTGGTATTTCCAGCGCCACGTCGCCCACCTGCCCGCGGCCGGCGAGATCGTGCTGATGGACCGCAGCTGGTACAACCGCGCCGGCGTGGAAAAGGTCATGGGCTACTGCACCGACGCCCAGTACCAGGCCTTCCTGAGGCAGACGCCGGTGTTCGAGCAGCTGCTGGTCGACGACGGCATCCTGCTGTTCAAGTACTGGCTGTGCGTGGACCAGGACCAGCAGGAAAAGCGCTTCGCCGAGCGCCGCGACGACCCGCTCAAGGGCTGGAAGCTGTCGCCGGTGGACCTCAAGTCACGCCTGGAATACGGCGCCTACACCCAGGCCCGCGAAGCCATGCTGGACGCCACCCACACCCGCCACGCGCCGTGGACGCTGGTGGACTGCAACGACCAGAAGCGCGGCCGCCTGACCCTGATCCGCGACCTGCTCGACCGCCTGCCGGAAACGCAGGTGGACGAACCGCCGATCGACCTGCCGCCGCTGCCGGGCAAGCCGAAGAAGGAGAAGTACGGCCCGGTGAAACCGCTGCCACCCTACCCGGCCGGCTGAGAACCACGTGCGGTGAGTGTGGTGGAGATATGGGGGGTGCCGACCGTTGGGCGGCACCGGCCTTCCCCGAATGCCCCACAGCCACCCGACCAACGGTCGGGCGCCACCCCGCCCGGTAGTGCCGGCCGCCGGCCGGCAACTGCAATGGCAATGTGGTGGGTGTGGTGGGTGCCGACCGTTGGTCGACACAGGGCCTCCCCGAATGCCCCACAGCCACCCGACCAACGGTCGGGCGCCACCACGCCCGGTAGTGCCGGCCGCTGGCAGGCAACTGCAATGGCAATGTGGTGGGTGTGGTGGGTGCCGACCGTTGGTCGGCACAGGGCCTCCCCGAATGGCCCACAGCCGCCCGACCAACGGTCGGGCTCCACCAGGCCCGGTAGTGCCGGCCGCTGGCAGGCAGCCTCAGGATCATTGCCATTGCAGTTGCCGGCCAGCGGCCGGCACTACCGTCAGGCCGCCTTGCCGCCCGCCTCGACGATGGCCTGCTCCACCTGCCTGGCATCGACCGGGCCGAGGAACTGCCTGGCGACCTTGCCGTCGGGTGCGATCAGGTAGGTCATCGGCAGGCCGCGCGGCGTGGCGAAATCCTTCGGCGGGTCGTAGGGGTCGAGGATGACGATCGGATAGGCCACCGGGTGCTTCTCCAGGAAGGCACGCATCTCGTCCGGCTCGATGTCCTCGTAGGCCAGCCCGACCACCTCGACGTTGCCGCGCATCGCGTGCAGCGCCGACAGCTCGGGCATTTCCTGCAGGCACGGCCCGCACCAGGTCGCCCAGAAGTTGATCACCACCCACTGGCCGCGATGGCTGGCCAGGTCGTAGTCCTTGCCGTCCACGGTCTTGACCTGCAGCAGCGGCATTTCTGCGGTCTCCGCGACCACGCCAGCGGGGGCTGCGGCCGGCGCCTCCGCCGGCGGTGTGGCCGCGGGCGCTTCGGCGGACGGCTGCCTGCAACCGGCCAGAGCGAGCGCCAGCAGGGCGAAGGGAAGCAATCGGGGGGTCATCGTTCGTCTCCGGTGATGGCGTAGATGTCGTCCACGCTGCGCTTGAGCAGCTCGCGCAGCGGCACGCGCAGTTCGTCCAGCGCACGGCACGCGGCCTGGCCCAGCGCGTCCTCGCGGAACGGCAGGTATTCCTCGGCGACCGGGATGCGCAGCTGCGAGCTTTCGTACAGCTCGCGCAGGGTGATGCGCTCCAGGTCGCGGGCCAGCAGCCATTGCCCGCGCTCGTCGCGACGCAGCAGGTTGATGGCTTCCATCTGGCACAGCAACTCCTGCAGCAGCGAATCGGTGAGCATCGGCTCCAGCGCCAGCAGTTCTTCCTCGCCCAGTCCGCGGCCGTGCTCGCGCGCCTCGCGGAAGCGCCCGACCAGGCGCAGCAGGGCGTACAGCTCGCAGCCCTGCGGCAGGCGCAGCGCGACCGGCTGGTAGCGGAACGCGGCGATCGACGACGCCAGCGAGGCGCCCAGCAGCACCGACACCCAGCCCAGGTAGATCCACAGCAGCAGGATCGGCACGAACGCCACCGTGCCGTAGAGCTTCTGGTAGGACTGGAAGCTGCCCAGGTACAGGCCCATGCCCCACTTCACCAGTTCCAGCATCACCACCGCCAGCAGCGCGCCGGGGATGGCGTGGCGCCACTTCACGATGTGGTGCGGCACCAACCGGTAGACCAGCATCACGCAGGCGAACTCGATCAGCACCGGCGCCAGCCGCAGCGCCAGGTCGGCCAGCCAGCGCCCCTCGACGGTGCCGAACAGCGGCAGCGCGAACACCTTGGCCGACACCGCCAGCGAGGCCGCGGCCAGCATCGCGCCCAGGGTCAGCACCGTCCAGTAGACGAGGAAGCGGGTCAGCCGCGGCCGCGCCGAGGCCACCCGCCAGATCCGGTTGAAGATCTGCTCGATGCTGTTGAGGGTGATCAGCAGCGAGGCCACCAGCGCGATGAAGCCGGCCGCGGTGAGCTGGCCAACGCTGGCTGAGAACTGCCGCAGGTAGCCTTCGGCCGCGCGCGCGGCCGAGGGCACGAAGTTGGAGAACACGTAGTCGCTGAGCGCCTCGCTCCAGCGGTCGAACATCGGGAACGCCGACAGCACGCCGAACACCACGATCGCCAGCGGCACCAGCGCGAACACGGTGGTGTAGGCCAGCGCGCCGGCCGCCTCGAACAGGCGGTCGTCCAGGAAACGGTGCCACAGGAAGCGGGCGAAGCTGGCCCGGCGCCCGCGGTCACGGACCCGTTCCATCCATAGATTGAGCGAATCCAAGGGTTCCATGCGGCAAGGGTACCCGATGCAAAGCGCGGCCCGCATCGCCGATACTGCCGCTCCCTGCGTGAGGAGTGGATGGCGAGATGGCGGAGATCCTGGTGCTGTACTACAGCCGTGGCGGCTCGGTGGCGCGGCTGGCGCGGCAGATCGCCCGCGGCATCGGCGAAGTGCCGGGCATGAGCGCGCGCCTGCGCACGGTGCCGCCGGTGGCCGCGGTCACCCAGACCAGCGCCCCGCCGGTACCGGAGGACGGCGCGCCCTACGTCGAGATCGCCGACCTGGCCGAGTGCGACGGCATCGTGCTCGGCAGCCCCACCCGCTTCGGCAACATGGCCGCGCCGGTCAAGCATTTCCTCGACGGCCTGGGCGCCGAATGGGTCAACGGCACCCTGGCCGGCAAGCCAGCGGCCGTGTTCACCTCCACCGCCTCGATGCACGGCGGGCAGGAATCGACCCTGCTGTCGATGCAGCTGCCGCTGCTGCACCACGGCTGCCTGATCGTCGGCATTCCCTTCACCGAGCCGGCCTTGAGCCACACCACCCGCGGCGGTACGCCCTACGGCGCCAGCCACGTGGCCGGCGCACAGGACGACCCGCAGCCCAGCGACGACGAGGCCCACCTGGCGCGCGTGCTGGGCCGGCGCGTGGCCGACATCGCACGGAGGCTGGCGCGATGAACGGACCGGCAAGGCAACGCCCGACCCTGCTGCTGGCGCTGATCGCGCTGGCCGCGCTCTACACCTGGTGGTTCCTCGACGACAAGCATTGGCTGGCGACGCAGCTGGTGTTCACCGCCCCGCCGCTGCTGCTGGCCATCGCCCTGCGCCTGGGCTGGCGGCTCGCGCCGTTCTGGTCGGGCGTGCTGGCGCTGTTCTGGTTCAGCCATGGCGTGATGAGCGCCTGGAGCCACCCGGAGACCGCACGGCTGGCATGGGTGGAAATCGCGCTGTCGCTGCTGGTGATCGCCCTGGCCAGCCTGCCCGGCCTGCGCGCGCGGTTCGGCAAGCGCAAGGCCTGATACCTGCAGGGGCGATAGCCATGTGGGAGCGACTGTAGGAGCGACGCCAGTCGCGATGGGGCTTGCATGCAGTCCCCTCCACCACATCCCCGCTCCCGTGCGGGGTTCAAGGGGAAAGCCCCATCGCGACTGGCGTCGCTCCTACCATAGCTCCCACATGGTTCTCGGGCACCAGCAGCACCGAGGCAGCGCGGCTTATCATGTGCGCCATCGCAGACACCGCGGTACGCAACCGCCGCAAGGATTCACCGCAATGATGGAAGACCTCCTGATCGTCACCACCGGTGGCACGATCGACAAGATCTATTTCGACGACAAGTCCGACTACCAGATCGGCGATCCGCAGATCGGCATGATCCTGCGCGAGCTGGGCGTGACCTTCCGCTTCAACGTGATCCCGATCCTGCGCAAGGATTCGCTGCACATCAGCGACGACGACCGCGAGCTGATCCGCGCCACCATCGCCGCCCAGCCGACCCGCCACGTGCTGGTGACCCACGGCACCGACTCGATGGTCGCCACCGGCAAGGTGCTGCAGACCATTCCCGGCAAGACCATCGTGATGACCGGCGCGCTCAGCCCGGCGCGGTTCCGCGGCTCGGACGCCGAGTTCAACATCGGCTGCGCCATCGGCGCGGTGCAGTCGCTGCCCGAGGGCGTGTACATCGCCATGAACGGCCGCGTCTGGAACCCGGAGAAGGTGCGCAAGAACGTCGAGGCCAACCGCTTCGAATCGCTCTGACGTGGCCAGGGGCACCCGCGCCACCGCCGCGCTGGACAAGGCCGGGATCGCCCACGGCCTGCATGCCTACGACTACACCGCCGAGGTCGAGAGCAAGGGCCTGGCCGCGGCGCAGGCGCTGGGCATCGACCCGGCGCGGATGTTCAAGACGCTGATGGCGTGGGTGGACAAGCAGCCGGTGGTGGCGGTGATCCCGTCCGACCGGCGGCTGTCGCTGAAGAAGCTTGCCGCCGCCTGCGCCGGCAAGCATGCGCAGATGATGGAGATCGCCGAGGCCGAGCGCCGCAGCGGCTACAGGGTCGGCGGCATCAGCCCGTTCGCGCAGCAGCGCCCGGCCACCGTGCTGTTCGCCAGCGCGGCGCAGGAACACGCGCGCATCTGGATCAACGCCGGCCAGCGCGGCCTGCTGCTGGACATCGCCCCGGCCGACGCGCTGCGCTTCCTGCAGGCGCGCTGCGCCGATCTCTGCGAGTAGGCCGGGGACGAATTCGGGCGCGTTGAAAGCCTTCCCGATAGGGGGGCAACTGTCCCTCCCCTTGCCCGCGCAGCGGGCAGGGGGAGGTTGGGAGGGGGTGCTTGGCACCCCGCGAAATCAAAGGCTACCCCTCCCCGGCCCTCCCCTTCGCGCTTCGCGCGAAAGGGAGGGGGAACGCGGCCAAACCCGCTTTTGTAGGGCTTTTGTAGGAGCGACGCGAGTCGCGATGAGGCTTTCCCGGCAAGTCCCCATTGCGACTCGCGTCGCTCCTACAAAATGCAGAAGCCAAAAAGCAGAAGCCCCGCATCACGCGGGGCTTCCCATGCGGATCGATGGCAGTGAACTCAGCCGTCCAGCCGCACCAGCCAGCCATGACGGTCCGGCAGGCGGCCGTACTGGATGTCGGTCAGTTCCTTGCGCAGCGACAGGGTGACTTCGCCGGCCGGGGCATCGAGGTCGCCCACCGAGAAGCCCTCGCCCTTGAGCTGGCCGATCGGGGTGATGACCGCGGCGGTGCCGCAGGCGAACACCTCGGTGATGTCGCCCGAGGCCACGCCCTGCTTCCACTCGTCGATGGACACCTTGCGCTCTTCCACGGTCATGCCGCGATCGCGCGCCAGCTGCAGGATGGACTCGCGGGTGATGCCTTCCAGGATCGAGCCCGACAGCGCCGGGGTGACCAGCGTGTTGTCCTTGCCGTAGACCAGGAACACGTTCATGCCGCCCAGTTCTTCCAGGTACTTGCCCTCGACCGGGTCGAGGAACAGCACCTGCGAGCAGCCCTGCGCCTGCGCCTGCTGCTGCGGCAGCAGCGACGCGGCGTAGTTGCCGCCGCACTTGGCCGCGCCGGTGCCGCCCTTGGCCGCGCGCGCGTAGTCGGTGGACAGCCAGATCGCCACCGGCGCCACGCCCTTGGCGAAGTATGGGCCGGCCGGGCTGGCGATCACGTAGTAGCTGGCCTTGTGCGCGCCGCGCACGCCGAGGAAGGCCTCGTCGCCGATCATGAACGGGCGGAAGTACAGGCTGGCCTCGTCGGCACCGGACACCCAGTCCTTGTCCACGGCGATCATCTGCTTCAGCGATTCGACGAAGATCTCCACCGGCAGCTCCGGCAGCGCCAGGCGCGCGGCCGAACGCTGCAGGCGGCGGCCGTTGGCGTCCGGGCGGAAGGTCCATACCGAGCCGTCGGCATGGCGGTAGGCCTTGATGCCCTCGAAGATCTCCTGGCCGTAGTGCAGCACGGCCGCGGCCGGGTCCAGCGCGATCGGGCCGTACGGCATCACCGCCGCGTCATGCCAGCCGGTGTCCTTGTCCCAGCGCACGGCCACCATGTGGTCGGTGAAATGCAGGCCGAAACCCGGCTTCTCCAGAATCTTGGCGCGCTCCTCGGCGCTGCGCGGGTGGTCCGAACGGGTGACGTGGAAGCTCAGAGACTGGGACACCGGATGTTTCCTTCCATATTGCGGAATTAAAGCCGGCCCGCATGCAGGCCGGCGCGTTTGAAACCTTACAGCATGCCCGTTTCGAGCCGTGCCGCCTCGGACATCATGTGCCGGCCCCACGGCGGGTCGAACACCAGTTCGACATCGGCCTCGGCCACGGTCGGGATCATTTCCAGCTTGCTGCGCACGTCGTCGACCAGGATCTCGCCCATGCCGCAGCCGGGCGCGGTCAGGGTCATCCTGACGTCCACCTCGCGCCGGCCATCGTCCAGGTGCTTGACGTCCACTTCGTAGACCAGCCCCAGGTCGACGATGTTGAACGGGATCTCCGGGTCGAAGCAGGTCCGCAGCTGCTGCCAGACCAGCTTCTCCACTTCCTCGTCGCCGGCATCGTCAGGCAGTTCCAGCCCCGGCGGCGGCTCCTTGCCGATGGCGTCGCCGTCCTTGCCGGCGATGCGGAACAGGTTGCCTTCGACGAACACGGTATAGCTGCCACCCAGCGCCTGGGTGATGTAGCCGTAGCTGCCGGCCGGCAGGGTCACGCTGTCGCCCTGCGGCACCATCACGGCCGGGCAATCGCGTTCGAAATGGACGGGTTCGCTGCTGCGGGAGTACATGTGGATCGATATGGGGACGCGGACGCTACCCGCAAGAAGGCCATTTTAGCCGACTGGGCGCGCCGGCCGCTGAAGGGCTATGCTGCGTGACCTTTCCGGGAATCCCCATGCCTCCTGCCCCATCGCCGGCCAGCCGCACCCAGCACTGGCTCTGGCCCCCGCTGTTGCTGCTGGGAAGCGTCACCCTCGCCATCGCCTGGCTGATGGTCGCCCTGGCCACCGGCACCCAGGCCGGCTGGATGGCGATCGCCGCCGCGCTGGAGACGGCCTGGATGCTGCGCCTGGGCACGCTGCGGGGCGGCAGGACACGCGTGGTCGTCGCGATGCTGGCGACCCTGCTGATCGCGCTGGCCGCCAACTGGGGCATCGCCGCGGCCTACATCGGCGGCCCCATGGGGCTGGCGCCGTGGGAATCGGCGCTGCGGCTGGGCCCGCAC
This sequence comes from Pseudomonadota bacterium, assembly GCA_023399815.1. Classification (GTDB taxonomy): domain Bacteria; phylum Pseudomonadota; class Gammaproteobacteria; order Xanthomonadales; family Xanthomonadaceae; genus Stenotrophomonas. Next base: position 45,463 of record JAEWOJ010000138.1, read on the forward strand.
CTGGCCTGGACCCTGATCGGCCTGGCCAACGGTGTGGCCGAGATCATCTGGTTGCTGGCGGGTTTGCTGGTTGCGTGGTGGCTGGCGCGCTGAATGGCGTGTCCGCAAAACGCATTCGGCAGTGCCGGCCGCTGGCCGGCAACCTCATCCACCTGACACCCCGCAGATGCGGGGCTTGCCCCGCATGAAGCCTTCCCGGCAAAGCCCTTGCCGAGCAAGCCCGGCACCTACGCAGTATCGTGCAGGTGCCGGCCAGCGGCCGGCACTACCTCAATCTCAATGCCCGCCGTCCAATGCCTTCAATTCGCTGACCAGTGAACTGGCCGCCTCGGCGCCGTCGCCGTACAGCATGCGGGTGTTGTCGGCGTAGAACAGCGCGTTCTCGATGCCGGCGAACCCCGTGCCCTTGCCGCGCTTGATGACGATGGTGTTCTTCGAATCCACCACGTCCAGGATCGGCATGCCGTAGATCGGGCTGGCCGGGTCGGTCTTGGCGACCGGGTTGACCACGTCGTTGGCGCCGATCACCAGCGACACGTCGGTGGTGGCGAACTCGGGATTGATGTCGTCCATGTCGGCGATCAGGTCGTAGGGCACGCCGGCCTCGGCCAGGAGCACGTTCATGTGCCCGGGCATGCGCCCGGCGACCGGGTGGATGGCGAACTTCACCTTGACCCCGCGCTCGATCAACCGCTGCGCCAGTTCCCAGATCTTGTGCTGGGCCTGCGCCACCGCCATGCCGTAGCCCGGCACGATCACCACGCGCTCGGCGAAGGCCATCATCGCCGCCACGTCGGCCGCTTCGATCGGCTTCTGGCTGCCGCTGATTTCCGCCGCGCCCTGGTCGCCGCCGCCGAAGTTGGAGAACAGCACGCCGCTGATCGGCCGGTTCATCGCCTTGGCCATCAGCCGCGTCAGCAGGATGCCGGCCGCGCCGACCATCATGCCGGCGATGATCAGCGCCTCGTTGCCCAGCACGTAGCCCTCGAACGACACCGCCAGGCCGGTGAAGGCGTTGTACAGCGAGATCACCACCGGCATGTCGGCGCCGCCAATGGGCAGCGTCATCAGCACGCCCAGCGCCAGCGCCGCCACGAAGAAGGCGATGATCGCCGCCGGCTGCAGGCCGATCGCCGCCCATGCGCCCAGCGCCACCACCGCCACGGCGACCAGCAGGTTGAACGCCTGCTGCCCCGGAAAGGTGACGCGCTTGTCCAGGCGGCCGTCGAGCTTGGCCCAGGCGATGATCGAGCCGGACAGCGACACCGCGCCGATCGCCGAGCCGATCACCGCCAGCGCCAGCACCGTGGCCGACGGCTGCCGCGCGGCCAGGTCGGCGATGGCCTGCGCGCTCCAGTGGCTGGTATCGCGGCCGGCGAGGTCGGAGAAACGCAGCAGTTCCACCGCGCCGATGGCCGCGGCCGAACCGCCGCCCATGCCGTTGTACAGCGCCACCATCTGCGGCATGTCGGTGATGGCGACCTTCTTCGCCGATACCCAAGCCAACCCCGTGCCCAGGACCAGCGCCACCAGGATCAGCGCGATGTTGTGCAGCCCCGGCAGGAAGAACGTCGCCGCCGTGGCGATCAGCATGCCCAGCCCGGCCCAGCGGATGCCGCTGCGCGCGGTCATCGGCGAGGCCATGCGCTGCAGGCCCAGCAGGAACAGCGTGGCGGCGACCAGATAACTGGCGCCCACCAGCCACGAAAGCAGCTGCGCGAGGGTCATGTTCAAGCCTTGTCCTCCGCCTTGCCTGGCTTGCGGCTGGACTTGAACATCTCCAGCATGCGCTCGGTGACGACGTAGCCGCCGGCGGCATTGCCCGCACCCAGGGCGACGGTGACGAAGCCGATGGCCTTCTCCAGCGTGGTGTCGGCATGGCCCAGCACCACCATCGCGCCGATCAGCACGATGCCGTGGATGAAGTTGGAACCGGACATCAGTGGCGTGTGCAGGATCACCGGCACCCGCGAGATGATCACGTGGCCGGCGATCGCCGCCAGCATGAAGATGTACAACGCCACGAACCCGTCGCTCATTGCTGCCCTCTCCGAGGCCGGAACTGCCCGTCCCGCATCATAACCATGCGATGAATGCCGGCGCGACCGTGGCGGTCAACCCATCCGCCGCCCATGCGTTAACACCGTCAGGACCGACCGGAACGCTACCCTGTGCTGGTGACCAGCCCGCCCCTGACGCCCACTGCCGCCCCTGCCTCGCTGGAAGCCTTCCTGGCCGGCGTCGGGCCGCGCGCCTTCCGCTTCGCCGAGGCCGGCCTGCGCCAGCGCGACGACGCCCTGGACGCGGTGCAGGACGCGATGGAGCGCATGCTCGGCTATCGCGGGCAGCCGGCCGAGGAATGGACGCCGCTGTTCTGGAGCATCCTGCGCCGGCGCATCATCGACCTGCAGCGCCGCCGCGGCTTCCGGCTGAAATTCTGGGCGCCGCAGCAGGATGAGGACGGCCCCATCGACTGGGCCGACGACAGCCCCGGCCCTGCCCAGCGACACGAGCAGCGCGAGGACTATGAGCGGCTGGTGCAGGCGCTGCGGCAGCTGCCGGCGCGCCAGCGCGAGGCGTTCAGCCTGCGCGTGCTGCAGGAACTGGACGTGGCGACCACGGCCCGGATCATGGGCTGCTCGGAAGGCTCGGTGAAAACCCACCTGTCGCGCGCGCGCGACGCATTGCAGAAACAACTGGAGGCCACGCGGTGAACCGCCTGCCCACATCCCGACACGAGGACTTCGAGCGCTCGCTGCGGCACCTGCAGCAGCACGCCGAAGGCGCGATTTCCCCGGCCACGCTGGCGCGCCTGCGCCAGGCGCGGCAACAGGCCACGGCCGGCGCTGGCGCATCGCCGTGGCGGCGCCGCGGCTGGTGGCTGGCCACCGCCTGCTCGGCGGTACTGGCCGTCACCGTGGCGGTGCAGTTCAACCGTACGCCGCCGGCGCTGCCCGCCAGCGCGGCGGCCGATGCCACCGACGAACTGTCCGACGACACCCTGCTGTTCGACGAAAGCCCCGAGATGTACCTGTGGCTCGGCTCGGACGCCCTGGCAATGGAATGACGACCATGCACACCCTGCCCCGCCTGCTGTTGCCGCTGCTGCTGGCGACCGCCGCCGCCCCCGCCTTCGCGCAGGCACTGCCCGACTGGGACCAGCTCACCCCGGCCCAGCGCGAAACCCTGATCGCCCCCATCCGCGACCGCTGGAACAACACCCCGCCGGAGCGCCGCCAGCACATGTACGACCATGCCCGCGGCTGGCAGCAGATGTCGCCCGAGCAGCACGAGCAGGCGCGCCGCGGCATGCACCGCTTCGAGAACATGTCCCCGCAGCAGCAGCGCGAAGCCCGCGCCCTGTTCGAGAAGATGCGGGACATGGACAAGGCCCAGCGCGAGCAGCTGCGCGAGCAGTGGCGGAAGATGACGCCCGAGCAGCGCCGGCAATGGGTGGAGGCGAATCCGCCGCCGCCCCGTCCGCAGCGCTGAGACGGGCCGGCGCCGGCCCTGCCGGTACAGCGTCATGCGCGGGCGGCGAACGATCCTGCGATGACCGGCCGCTCAACCGCCCTCGCCTCGCAGCCGCGCCCCGATCGCGGCCGCCCATGCGTCCCGGCCATGCACGACGAAACGGTATTCGCCGCCATCGGCCATGGCCACCGCCAGCGAATTCGGGAACAGCGGGATCATGCCGAGGAACCTCGTCCAGCACGGCCGCGTGCCGCGGACCTGCGACAACGGGATGTCCGTCGGTCCGTTCTGCACGTTGAACCCATGCGAGCGGAACGACAGCCGCCGGTCGGTCAGGTACAACCTGCCACCCACCGCTTCGATGCCGCGCTGCAGGTTGGCCGCCCCCTCGCGCAGCAGCATCTCGTCCGCCTGCAGTTCAATCGCCATGCCTTCCTCCCGATCCTGATCCGTCAGTCGCCCGCCCGGGACGGCAGCCGCGTCACCCCGGACACCGACTCGACATGCAGCAGGACGCGGTTGTCCAGGCAGCATTGCACCGGAGCATCGGGCCGCCACTCGAACATGCCCGAGAGCATGGCCGCCGCCCGCCGCGTCTCCACCCCGCCATGCGCGCCGAACAATGCCTCCTGGACCCTGGGAGTGGCCACCAGGGCGATGATCCGCGCATGCGGATCATCGCAGTCATACAGGTAGGCGCCATGATGCATGGCCGTCGCGGCACAAGCCGGCATCCGCACGCGCTTTCCCGCGTACGCATCCGGGTTCGCAGCCAGTTGCCGGTACGCCACCCGCACCGGCTCATGCGCGAAGGCGTGCCCGCTGCCCGGACCAACCGCCAACAGCCACGCGACGCCAATCCCGGCAAGCAGCCTCATGCCTCGCCGGCGCGCTCCGGCCATACCGTCTTCGCCAGCAGCTCGTCGTTCCAGTCGAAGGCCAGCGCGCCGTCCTTCAGGAACAGCGAGACGAAGTTGAGCAAGTTGCGCGCGTACATCTCGCTGGCGTGGATGGCGCCCATGCTGGCCAGGTCGAGCGGACCGGCCACGGTCACGCCGTCCACGTCGATGGTTTCGCCCGGACGCGTCGCCTCGCAGTTGCCGCCGGTCTCGGCGGCCAGGTCGACGATCACGCTGCCCGGCTTCATGCCGGCGACCATCGCCGCGGTGACGATCTTCGGCGCCGGCCGGCCGGGCACGGCGGCGGTGCAGATCACCACGTCCACGCCCTTGAGGTGCTCGGCCAGTCGCCGCTGCTGCTCGGCGCGCTCGGCGTCGGTGAGCTGGCGCGCGTAACCGCCCTCGCCGACCGCGCTGACGCCCAGGTCCAGGAATCTGCCGCCCAGCGATTCGATCTGCTCGCGGGTTTCCGGGCGCACGTCGAAGCCTTCCACCTGCGCGCCGAGCCGCCTGGCGGTGGCGATGGCCTGCAGGCCGGCCACGCCGGCGCCGACCACCAGCACCCTCGACGGCCGGATGGTGCCGGCGGCGGTGGTCAGCATCGGGAAGAAGCGCGGCGCCAGCTGCGCGGCGATCAGCGTGGCCTTGTAGCCGGCCATGCCGGCCTGCGAACTGAGCACGTCCATGGCCTGCGCGCGGGTGGTGCGCGGCAGCCGTTCCAGCGGGAAGGTCACCAGCTGCCGCGCCTGCAGGGCAGCGGCGCGCGCTGGCTCGGCTTGCGGCTGCAGGGTGCCGACCAGCACCGCGCCCGGCTTGAACTGCTCGACCAACGGCGGCGATGGCGCCTGCACGCACAGCACCAGGTCGGCGCCGCCCACGGTGTCGTCGATCCGCGCACCGGCATCGCGATAGGCCTGGTCGGTGAAACCGGCGCCGAGGCCGGCACCGGCCTGCACGCCCACCGTCGCTCCCGTCGCCAGCAGCTTCTTCACCGTCTCCGGCGTGGCCGACACGCGCCGCTCCCCGGCCGCGGCTTCCTTCAACACCCGTACATCAACGGCCATGCCCGTCCCCGATGCGCAGTGGAATACCCGTCGGATCGTAGCAAAGCCGGGCACCGCCAAGCGCGCCCGCACGCCGCGGCACGGGGACGACGCAGGGTCGGCGCGTTATCGGTGCAGGATCAGTGCAGGGTCGAGGTCCGCGGATCGAGCCGTTCGATCACGCCCTGCATGGCGCTGTCGAAGGCGCCGTCGTCCACATGCGGGCGCAGCCGCCCCAGGCGCTCCATCACCACCAGTTCTTCCGGCGAGGCCACGCAGAAGCGGATGCCGCGGCGGTTGACGAACAGCAGGCGCGAGGAGATCGGGCTCACCCAGGACAGCTTGCCGGCCTGCACCTTGCCGTCCTTGTCGATGAAATCCAGCCAGGTACCCACCTGCATGCGGCGGAAATGGTCGGCATCGGCGTAATCCACGGTCTCGGCGCGGGCGTCGGTGCCCAGGTCCAGCGCCGCCGATTCCTGCGCAGGCGGCGTCGGCAGGCTCACCTGCGGCAGCTCCGGCAAAGCGCGCTCCAGTTCCGGGCGCGCCTCGGCGATTGCCTGCAGCGTGTCGTGCAGCGCGTCGATCGCGCCCACGCTGCCCTCGCCATGCAGGCCGACGCTGGCGAACACCTTGCGCAACCCGGGCTGGATGGACTGCAGCCACGGCTTGCCGACGACATGCCGGCGCGCCTCGGCGACCTCCTCCAGCATCACGTCGGCCAAGGCGAGCGTCTCGCCGACGGTCTCGCCGTCGTCCCCCTCGCGCAGCAGGCTCATGGTCAGGTGGTGGTTCCAGGGCTGGCGCAGGAACTCCTGGATCGCGGTGGGCAGGGGCGCGCCCTGCAGGCGCCTGTCCAGTTCGGCGGCGGCGCGGGCGCGCGCCATCTCCAGCTTCTCCTGGCCGCGCTGGGTCTCGGTGGCGCGGCGCTCGGCGATCTCGATGCGGCGGCGGTGCTGGAGCAGGAATTCGCGGAACTCCTCCTCCAGGGTCAGGAAGATCGCCAGGTTCTCGTTGAACTCGGCGATCAGCCGGTCGATGATTTCCTCGACCTTGCCCATCAGCGCGCGCTCGGCCTGGCTTTCGCCGGCATTGCCCTCGCAGGCCTCGGCCAGCGAGTTGAGCAGGCGCCGCGCCGGATGGGTCTTCTGCACGAACATGCGCCGGTCCAGCATCGCGACCTTGACGAACGGCACCACCAGGCGGCCGATCAGGTCGCGCGAGCGTCCCTCCAGCTCGCGCTCGTCCAGCATGACGTCGAACAGCATGCCGACCAGGTCGATGGCGTCCTCGTCCTGCGGATCCAGCCGCGCCTGCCCCGGATCGACGCCGAGGCGGGTGGCGCCGGAAATCACTTCGTTCTTCAACCGCTGCGCCAGCGATTCGCTCTGGTCGCCCACCGCCGCGCGCAGGGTGGCCGTGGGCGTGGCCTGCAGCAGCGACAGCACCGACATCATTTCGTGCTGGCTCAACGGCCGCTCCTGGCCCACGGCGACCTGCGCGGCCGCGGTGGCGTCCTCGCGGACGTGGCGGGTCTGCGCAAGCAGTTCGTGCAGCGCCTCCAGGATCATGTTCTGGTTGCCCAGCGCCGGGTCGCCCTCGTAGCTGCGGTAGGCGCTTCCGGCCTGCAGCTCGCTGCGGTGCTGTTCCCAGCGCTCGGTGAAACGACGTGCCCAGGCCGGGGCCTGCTGCGGGTCGTAGCTGCCTTCCTCCTCGGCCGGCGCCGGCTCGGCCATGGCCGGCCGCGCGGGGCGCGGGGCGGCCGGCGCACGCAGCGGCTGCGAGATGCCGGGCATCACCCCGGCCTGCGCAAGGCGCTCGTCCACCTCTCGGTAGATCCGGCCGACCTGCGCGGCGAACTCCCGTTCGCACAGCTTGATCAGCACCAGCCGCACCTCGGCTGCCAGGTCGCAGGCGCCGAAGGCTTCGTGCACGGCCACGCCGATATGCTCCGGGCCGATCGGATTGCTGTCCACCTCCAGCTTGTCCAGGCCGCTGATCCAGGCCAGGCGGCGATCGAGCCGCACCAGCACCGGTTTCCAGTCGCGCAGCACCACGCTGGCGAAATTGCGCACCGCCAGCCGCGATTCCAGTTCGTACTCGGACACCAGGCTCAGCCCGCCCTCGTCCTGCCCGGTCTTGGCCAGCATGGATTCGGCCGACAGCGGCGTGGCAGCTTCCAGCGCGTTCCAGGCCTGCTGCAGGTGCGCGGCGAAGCGCGCGGCGATGTCCTCGCGGCGGCGGCGCAGTTCGCGCATGCCATCCAGGAACACCAGCTGCGAGGCACCCGCAGTCTCGGCGCGGTCGAACAGGGCATCGTCGAAGCCGGCCAGCGCCTTGCCGAACGCGGCCGCCAGCGCCGGGAACGCGGTATCGCGCGACATCGCCAGCAGGCCGGGATTGTGGCCGGGACGCTCCGGAGAATGCGGATTGGACATCATGCGCAATGGCTCCGCACCCTGGCAGGCGCTGCTCTGCTATGGACAGTAAGGAAGGAAACGGACACGCCCCCGATTTCCGCCCACGCATGGTAGGGGGAGAATCTGAACAGGGCCAGTGATGCAGTCCGCACTTTGTACCTCGTCGCCGGCAACCCGACATATCGCGCCATGCTAAGCGTACCGGGGTGAATTGGCGAGAAATCCGCCGGAGCGGGCCGCCGACGGAACGCACAGATTCGCCCGGGCCGGCGCCGGCGGGCGCCCGTTCCCCGGTGTCTATAATCCACGGCCACCTTCCTCGCGCCTGAACCATGTCCGATTCCTGCTTCCTGCAAGCGCTGGGCCAACGCCGCTCGGTCCCTTCCCTGCAACTGGGCGAGCCGGCGCCGGACGAGGCGACCCTGCTCGCGATGCTGGCCGCCGCGGTCCGCGTGCCGGACCACGGCAAGCTGGCGCCGTTCCGTTTCCTCCGGCTGCAGGGCGAGGCCCGCCACGCACTGGGCGGGTTCCTGGCCCGGCGCAGCCGCGAACGCGACCCGGACGCCTCGCCGGCGGTGATCGAGAAGGACCGCCAGCGTTTCTCGCACGCGCCCCTGATCGTGACGGTGATCGCGCGCCTGCAGGACAACCCCAAGGTGCCCGCGCAGGAACAGCTGCTGACCGCCGGCTGCGTGTGCTTCGCCCTGCTGCAGGCGGCGCAGGGATTCGGCTTCGGCGCGCAGTGGCTGACCGCCTGGATGGCCTACGACGCCGAAGTGGCGCGCCACCTGGGGCTGGCCGACAACGAGCGCATCGTCGGCTTCATCCATATCGGCACGCCGAAGCTGCAGGTGCCCGAGCGCGAGCGCCCCGATCCCGCCGAGCTGCTGAGCGACTGGGCGGGCAGCCGTGGCTAGCCAGCGCCCTGCCGGCGGCGGCCGTGGACGCGCGGCTCTGGATCGCGGCAAGGCAGGCCGGCCAGCATGAGCGCGCGGCAACCGCTCTACCTGGTCGACGCCAGCCTGTACGTGTTCCGCGCCTGGCATTCGATGCCCGACAGCTTCCAGGACGCGCAGGGCTGGCCGACCAACGCCGTGCACGGGTTCGCCCGCTTCGTGCTGGAACTGCTCGAACGCGAGCGCCCGGCACACATCGCCATCGCCTTCGACGAGGCGCTGGACAGCTGCTTCCGCCACCGGCTCTACCCGGCCTACAAGGCCAACCGCGAGCCGGCGCCGGAAGCGCTGCGGCGCCAGTTCGCGCATTGCAAGGCGCTGTGCGCGGCGCTGGGCCTGAACGTGCTGGCCGACCGCGACTACGAGGCCGACGACCTGATCGGCAGCGCGCTGCACGCCGGGCGCGATCATGCGCTGCGCGGGGTGATCGTCTCGGCCGACAAGGACCTGTCGCAGCTGCTGCTCGAACACGACGAACAGTGGGACTACGCCCGCAACCAGCGCTGGGGCGCGGCCGGGGTCAAGGCGCGCCACGGCGTGCATGCGCACCAGATCGCCGACTATCTGGCGCTGTGCGGCGACGCGGTGGACAACATCCCCGGCGTCAGCGGGATCGGCGCCAAGTCGGCGGCGGTGCTGCTGGCGCACTTTGGCAGCCTCGACGCGCTGCTGGAGCGGATCGACGAAATCCCCTTCCTGCGCCTGCGCGGCGCCGCGCAGATGGCCACGCGCCTGCGCGAGCAGCGCGGACTGGCGCTGCTGTTCCGGCAGCTGACCACCATCGCCCTCGATGCGCCGCTGGCCACCGCCACGCCCGGCTTCGTGCGCAGCGCGGCCGATGCCGACATGCTGGCCGGCCTGTGCGAGGCGCTGCGCTTCGGCCCGCTGACCCGGCGCCGGCTGCTGGCCGCCGCCGGGCTGGAAACCGCCCCTCCTTCCGCCAACGAGTTCGCATGAGCCAGGACACCGCCGAACCCCGCGTCGTCTACGAAGGCCGCTACCAGCGCGTGGTGGTGCGCGGCACCTGGGAATACAGCGAGCGCACCCATGCCGGCGGACTGGCCGCGATCATCGTCGCCGTCACCCCGGACGACGAGGTGCTGTTCGTCGAGCAGTTCCGCGTGCCATTGCAGGCGCGCACCATCGAGATGCCGGCCGGGCTGGTCGGCGACATCACCGCGGGAGAGTCGATCGAGGCCTCGGCGATCCGCGAACTGGAAGAGGAAACCGGCTGGACCGCCGACCACGCCGAGGTTCTGATGATCGGCCCCACCTCGTCCGGCGCCAGCAGCGAGAAGATCGCCTTCGTGCGCGCCACCGGCCTGCGCAAGGTCGGCGAAGGCGGCGGCGACGACAGCGAGGACATCACCGTGCACAGCATTCCGCGCGACCATGCCGCGGCCTGGCTGGTGGAGAAGATGGGCGAAGGCTACGAGCTCGACGCCAAGCTCTGGGCCGGGCTGTGGATGATCGAGCACCACCTGGACGGCCGCCCGCGATGAACCTGCACGAAACCCTGGCCGAACACCCGGTCGAGGCCTTCGCACCGCCGCTGCTGGATATGCAGGACCCGCCGCCGTTCACGGTGCACAACCCGCACGGCCGCTCGCCGTTCCTGCTGCTGGCCGACCACGCCGGGCAGCGCGTGCCCGCCGCGCTGGACGGCCTGGGCCTGGCGCAGGCGGAGCTGGACCGGCACATTGGCTGGGACATCGGCATCGCCGGCACTACCCGCGCCCTGGCGCGGCGGCTGGACGCCTTCGCCATCGAGCAGACCTATTCGCGGCTGGTGATCGACTGCAACCGGCCGCTGGCCTCGCCGGCGCTGATGCCCGAGGCAAGCGACGGCACCGTGGTCCCCGGCAATGCCGGCCTGACCGGGGCGCAGCGGATGCAGCGCATCGCGGCGATCCACGCGCCCTACCATGCCCGCATCGCCGCCGAGCTGGACCGCCGCCGCGACGCCGGTATGCCGACGCTGCTGGTGATGATGCACAGCTTCACTCCGGCGATGAACGGCGCCGCCCGCCCTTGGCACGCCGGCGTGCTCTACCACCGCGACGCGCGTTTCGCGCACGCGCTGCTGCAGTCCCTGCGCGACGAAGGCGACCTGGTGGTCGGCGACAACCAGCCGTATTCGGTCAGCAGCACCAGCGACTACGCGGTGCCGGTGCACGGCGAAGGCCGCGGGCTGGCGCACGTGGAACTGGAGATCCGCCAGGACCTGATCGCCGGCGAGGCCGGCCAGCAGGCCTGGGCGGCGCGGCTGGAGCGTCTGCTGCGCGACCTGCAACCGGCGCTTCTGGCAGCTGGGTAGTGCCGGCCGCTGGCCGGCAG
>JAEWOJ010000057.1 GCA_023399815.1 Pseudomonadota bacterium
CCGGCGCTATGGGGCTTGCCCGGCACCCCCCCACCGCCACGGGCGTCGCTCCTACAGTGCTCCTACGGGTATCACCGCCGGAGATTTCCGCGCGCCGCCCTGCGCGTGGCGGCCGGCCGGCTTAGCGGCTGGCCGCCAGCCAGCGCAGCGCCATGCGCCGCAGCGATTCGTCCGCCTGCGCGTCGGCGGCGATGGTGGCGATGTCGCGCCACGCCAGGTCCAGCGACTCCTCGCCGACCACGAAGCGCTCGTCCTGGCCGGTGCGCACCACGTAGCGCGCGTCGTAGTGCCAGTGGCCCGGCACCTGCCCGCGCTCGGGAATCCAGTGCCGGTCCAGGTCGAAGACCACGCGCGATTCCAGCCGCAATCCCGGCAGGCCCGATTCCTCCTCGGCCTCGCGCAGCGCCACCGCGGCCAGGTCGCGGTCGCCGTCGGCGTGGCCGCCCAGCTGCAGCCAGCGGTCCAGCTTGCGATGGTGGGTCAGCAGCACCCGCTGGCCGTCGCCGCTGACCAGCCACGCGCTGCCGGTGAAATGGCCGGCCAGGCGCGAGCGCTCGAACGGATTGTCGCCACCCTCGTCCAGCAGCCGCAGGAATTCGCCTGCCGCCGTCGCCTGCTCCGCCCCCCGCCGCGCGTACTCCTGCAGCGCGGTGCGCAGGCTCCCGTCCTGTTCGTGCATGACTGCAGGCACATCCCATAGGTCCGATCCAGCGCCCATTATCGCCGTCCATGCTGCACCTGCGCTTGTCGGTTTCCTCCGCCTTTGGCAAGGTAGGCCGTTGCCGGCGGTTCAGCTTGCTACGTCCCTTGCGCCTCCCCGACGGAGGCGTGGAACACCACCCAGGTCTGGAAAAAAGCGAATGCTCAAAACACTGTTGAGGGTCAAACCGGTCGAGCCGACCGCCCACGTGGACGCCGGCGAACCGGTGGAAGGCAGCCTGCAGGGCGAAGCCACGCTCAAGCGCACCCTCACAGCCAAGCACCTGGTCATGCTGGGCATCGGCGCGGTCATCGGCGCCGGCATCTTCGTGCTCACCGGGCAGGCCGCGGCCAACCACGCCGGCCCGGCGGTGATGCTGTCGTTCGTGTTCGCCGGCCTGGCCTGCGCACTGGCCGGCCTGTGCTATGCCGAGTTCGCGGCGATGATGCCGGTCTCCGGCAGCGCCTATTCGTATTCCTACGCCACCCTCGGCGAGGGCATGGCCTGGTTCATCGGCTGGTGCCTGGTACTGGAGTACCTGTTCGCCTCGGCCTCGGTGGCGGTGGGCTGGTCGGCCTACCTGATCAGCTTCATCACCACGACCCTGCACGTGCCCTTCCCCGATGCCCTGAGCGCGGCGCCGCTGGCCTGGACCGGCAGCGAGTTCGTCGCCTCGGGCAAGCTGTTCAACCTGCCGGCGGTGCTGATCGTGGCGGCCATCAGCGGCCTGCTGTACATCGGCGTGACCCAGTCGACCTTCGTCAACGCGATCATCGTCGCGATCAAGATCACCGTGATCTGCCTGTTCGTCGGCTTCGGCATCCACTACATCGACCCGGCCAACTGGCACCCGTTCATCCCCGAGAACACCGGCGTCTCCGGCCAGTTCGGCTGGAGCGGCGTGTTCCGCGCGGCGACCATCGTGTTCTTCGCCTACATCGGCTTCGACGCGGTCTCCACCGCCGCCGGCGAGACCAAGGACCCGCAGAAGAACATGCCGATCGGCCTGCTCGGCTCGCTGGCGATCTGCACCGTGGTCTACATCGTGGTCTGCGCGGTGCTGACCGGCATGCTGCCGTACAACCTGCTGGGCACCGACAAGCCGGTGGCCACCGCGCTGGAACCGTACGCCAGCCTGTCCTGGCTCAAGACCGCGGTGGAGATCGGCGCCATCGCCGGCCTGTCCTCGGTGATCCTGGTGATGATGATGGGCCAGTCGCGCATCGCCTACACCATCTCCCGCGACGGCCTGCTGCCCAAGGCCTTCGGCAAGGTCCACCCGCGCTTCCGCACCCCGTACGTCAGCACCATCGTCGTCGGTGTGCTGGCCGCGGCGCTGGCCGGGCTGGTGCCGCTGAACGTGCTGGGCGAGCTGGTGTCGATGGGCACGCTGCTGGCCTTCGCCACCGTCTGCGTCGGCGTGCTGGTGCTGCGCTATACCCGCCCGCAGATGCCGCGCCCGTTCAAGGTGCCGCTGCCGTGGCTGATCTGCCCGCTGGGCGCGCTGGCCTGCCTGGCGCTGTTCCTGCAGGCCTTCGTGGTGCATTGGCACCTGTTCGTCGGCTGGACCGTGCTGGGCCTGCTGATCTACCTGGGCTATGGCATCCGCCACAGCCGGTTGAACCAGAACGCCTGACCCTTTCCGGCCGGCCCCCGCGCCGGCCGTTCCTGCACGTCCGACGAGCGAAGACGCACCATGTTCAAGCAACTGTGGGCCACCAAACATCCGCACGCCGCCCATGAGGAGGCCAACGGCCTGAGCCTGCGCCGCACCCTGGGCCCATGGGGCCTGACCGCGCTGGGCATCGGCGCGGTGATCGGCGGCGGCATCTTCGTCATCACCGGCCAGGCCGCGGCCAACCACGCCGGCCCGGCGATCATGCTGTCCTTCGTGCTGGCCGCCATTTGCTGCGCGTTCTGCGCCATGGCCTATGCCGAGTTCGCGGCGATGGTGCCGGTCTCGGGCAGCGCCTACACCTATACCTACGCCACCTTCGGCGAGCTGGCGGCCTGGTTCATCGGCTGGATGCTGGTACTGGAATACGGCGTCTCCGCCTCGGCGGTGGCGGTGAGCTGGACCGGCTATTTCCTCAGCCTGCTCAGCCATTTCGACATCCACCTGCCGGCGGCGCTGGTCAACGCGCCGCTGGACGAGAAGCTGCGCCCGACCGGCGCCATCGCCAACCTGCCGGCCGCCGGGCTGGTGCTGCTGCTGACCTGGCTGTGCTACGTCGGCATCCGCAAGTCCTCGGCGATGAACATGGCCATGGTGCTGCTCAAGACCGGGCTGATCGTGCTGGTGATCTTCGCCGGCTGGAAGTACGTGGACCCGGGCAACTGGACCCCGTTCATCCCGGCCAACGAGGGCCCCGGCAAGTACGGCTTCGACGGCGTGCTGCGCGGCGCGGCGATGGTGTTCTTCGCCTACATCGGCTTCGAGGCGGTGTCGGTGGCGGCGCAGGAATCGCACAAGCCGCAGCGCGACATGCCGATCGGCATGCTGCTGTCGCTGGTGGTGTGCACCGTGCTGTACATCGCCATGGCCGCGGTGATGACCGGCCTGGTGCCGTACAAGCTGCTCGGCACCGCCGAGCCGGTGGTGACCGCGGTGGCCGCGCATCCGCAGCTGGGCTGGCTGCGCATCATCGTCGAGGTCGGCGCGCTGATCGGCCTGTCCTCGGTGGTGCTGGTGATGATCATCGGCCAGCCGCGCATCTTCATGATCATGGGCCGCGACGGCCTGCTGCCGCCGGTGTTCACCCGCATCCACCCGAAGTACCGCACCCCGCACATCAACACCGTCATCACCGGCATCGGCATCGCCCTGCTGGCGGCGCTGTTCCCGCTGGACATCCTCGGCGAGCTGACCTCGATGGGCACGTTGATCGCCTTCGCCGCGGTCTGCGCCGGCGTGCTGGTGCTGCGCCGCACCCACCCGGAACTGCCGCGTCCGTTCCGCATGCCCGCCGCCTGGCTGCTGTGCAGCCTCGGCGTGCTCAGCTGCATCGCCCTGCTCACCGCGATGACCCTGCACAACTGGATGCTGATGGGCCTGTGGACGCTGACCGGCTTCGTCATCTACTTCACCTACAGCTACCGCCACAGCAAGCTGCGCGCGTCCAACAAGCCGGGCTGAGCAACGTAGAATGGGGGCATGAACGCCCCCACTGCTCCCTATGACGCCCAGCGGCTGAGCGAACTGGCCCAGCTGCTGATCGACAACGTCCGCGAACTGGCCCGGGCCGGCTGGACCCCGGCCACCAGCAGCAACTTCTCGCACCGCCTGGACGAGCGCCACGCAGCGATCACCGTGTCCGGCAAGGACAAGGGGCGGCTGGTCGAGGCCGACATCATGGTCGTGGACTTCGACGGCAAGGCCGTGGGCCGGCCGCTGCGGCCCTCGGCCGAGACCCTGCTGCACACCCAGCTCTACGCGCGCTTCCCGGAAGTGAACTGCGTGCTGCACACCCACTCGCCAGTGCAGACCATCGCCTCGCGCCTGTACGGCGGCGACGGCCACATCCGCCTGGAAGGCTACGAGCTGCTCAAGGCGCTGCACGGCAATTCCACCCACGAGACCGCGGTGGACCTGAAGGTGTTTCCCAACACCCAGGACATGGACGTGCTCGCCGCGCAGGTGGAAGCGGAACTCGACAAGGGCCCGATGTGGGGCTACCTGATCGACGGCCACGGCCTCTACGCCTGGGGCCGCGACATGGCCGAGGCGCGCCGCCACCTGGAGGCCTTCGAGTTCCTGCTCCACTGCGAACTGGAACTGCGCCGGCTGCGCGCGGCCGGCTGAACCACGACGCATGCCGGAGCGACCCGCGTGGCCCCCCCGG
>JAEWOJ010000056.1 GCA_023399815.1 Pseudomonadota bacterium
GTGGCGGCGCGCGCGCGGCCGCCGCGGGCCAGCGCCGCATGCACGTCGGCGGCGGCGATGGTGTCGGCCACCGCCAGGGCGGCCAGCCGCCAGCACACATTCTCCAGCTCGCGCACGTTGCCGGGCCAATCGTGCTGGCGCAGCGCCTGCACGGCGGCGCCGGACAGGCGCTTGGGCGGCATGTCGAGGCGGCGCGCGGCGTTGGCGAGGAAGGTCGCGGCCAGCGTCGCCACGTCGTCCAGGCGCTCGCGCAGCGGCGGCAGCCACAGCCGCACCATGTCCAGCCGGTGCAGCAGGTCGGCGCGGAAGCGGCCCTGTTCGACCAGCGTTTCCAGGTCCTGGTGGGTGGCCGCGACCACGCGCACGTCCACGTGGATCAGCTCGCGCCCGCCGACGCGGAAGAACTCGCCCTCGGCCAGCACGCGCAGCAGCCGCGTCTGCAACGGCAGCGGCATGTCGCCGATCTCGTCCAGGAACAGGGTGCCGCCATGGGCCTGCTCGAAGCGGCCGATATGGCGCTTCGCCGCGCCGGTGAAGGCGCCGGCCTCGTGGCCGAACAGCTCGCTTTCCAGTAGTTCGGCGGGAATGGCGGCGGTGTTGAGCGCGACGAACGGGCCGCGCGCGCGCGGCGATTCGCGGTGCAGCGCGTTGGCCACCAGTTCCTTGCCGGTGCCGGTCTCGCCGTTGATCAGCACCGACAGCGGCGCCTGCGCCAATCGGCCGATGGCGCGGAACAGCGCGCGCATGGCCGGGGTGTCGCCGATCAGCTGCGGCGCTTCGTCGCCCAGCGCGGCGGCCTGCGGCGCTTCCACGCGCACCTCGGGTTCGGGCAGCGCGCGGCGCGCCAGCTCCACCGCGTCGTCCAGGTCGAACGGCTTGGACAGGAATTCATGCGCACCGCCCCGGAACGCGCCGGCGGTGCTGGCCACGTCGGTGTAGGCGGACATCACGATCACCGGCAGCTGCGGGTGCGCGGCCTTGAGTTTTTCCAGCAGCACCAGCCCATCGTCGCCGGGCATGCGCACGTCGGTGAACAGCAGGTCCGGCGCCGGCCGCCGCGCCAGCGCGTCCAGCGCCGCGGCGGCGCTGTCGAAGCCTTCCACGGTGTAGCCGGCATCGCGCAGCGCGGTGGTCAGGACGAAGCGCACGGCGCGGTCGTCGTCCACCACCCAGATCGTCGCCATCGGCGCGGGAAGGTCAGGCATCGGTCGCCTCCTTCTCCTCGCTGGCCGCCGGCAGCGGCAGCGGCAGCAACAGGGTGAACACGGTGTGCCCCGGCCGCGAGCGGAAGCTCAGCGTGCCGCGGTGCTCGCGCGCGACCTGCTGCGCCAGCGCCAGGCCGAGCCCGGTGCCTTCGGCGCGGCCGCTGACCAGCGGCAGGAACAGGTGTTCGGCCAGGTCGTCCGGCACCCCATGGCCGTCGTCGGCCACCTCCAGCCGCAGCGCCAGCGGCGAGGCGTTCTCGGCGATGCGCGCGCCATGTTCGATCCGGGTGCGCAGCACGATGCGGGTGGCGCCGGCCTGGATCGCGTTGCGCACCAGGTTGAGCAGCGCCTGGGTCAGGCGGTCGGCGTCGCCGGCGAATTCGGGGATGCTCGGGTCGTAATCGCGCTGCAGCTGCAGGGCCCAGCCGGCCTCGCTCTCGGCCAGGCGCAGCACGCGCTCGAGCGCGGCGTGGATGTTGAGCGGCGCGTGCGGCCGCTGCGGCGCCGGCGACAGCAGCTGTTCGAGCAGGAGGTTCAGGCGCTCGATCTCGGCACCGATCAGTTCGATCAGTTCGGTCTCGGCCGCATCGCGGTTGCCGGCGCGCCGCGCCAGCAGCTGGGCCGCGCCCTTCAGCCCGGCCAGCGGGTTGCGCAGTTCGTGGGCCAGTCCCTTGAGCGCGGCGCTGAAGGCGCCGGGCAGCACCTGCGCCGGGTCGGGCGCGGGGAATTCGTCCACCGGGTGCGCCTCCAGCAGCCAGCCGCCCGGTTCCAGCGGCGTCAGCCAGCCCTCGGCGAACCGCGGGCGTTCGCCCGGCAGCGCCAGCGCCAGCCGCGGCAGGCGCGCGGCGTCGGCGCCCTGCCCCAGCCGTTCCGCCAGGGCCTCGCCCTGGCTTTCCAGCGAGGCCAGCGGCTGCCCCAGCAGGCGCCGCACGCTCACCCCCAGCCAGCGGCAGAACGCCGGATTGGCCCCGGCGATGCGGCCGTCCGGCGCGGCCCACACCAGGGGCGTGGCCATCATCTCGGCAGTGGGCAGGGGGTCGCGCATTGCACCAATGTAGTGCAAAGCAGGCGGCGGCCGCCATGCCGGCACCGGCGAGGCCCCTGCCCGCGGACCTCGCCCGCCCTGCTCAGCCCTCGTAGGCCGATTCGCCATGGGTACTGATGTCCAGGCCGGTACGCTCGGCTTCCTCGCTCACGCGCAGGCCGACCAGCGCGCGCACCAGCAGCAGGATCAGCGTGGTCGCCACCGCGCACCACAGCACGGTGAAGCCGACGCTGAGCGCCTGCACCCACAGCTGGTGGGCGATGTCCAGGTCGGCCTTGGTGCCGCCCAGCGACTGCGCGCTGAACGCGCCGGTGAGGATCGCGCCGACGATGCCGCCCACGCCATGCACGCCGAACACGTCGGCGGTGTCGTCGACCCGGAGCAGGCGCTTGAGCCCGGTGACGCCCCACACGCAGGCAATGCCGGTGACGAAGCCGATCACGATGGCGCCGAGCGGGCCCACCGTGCCGCAGGCCGGGGTCACGCCGACCAGGCCGGCAACCGCACCCGACGCCGCGCCCAGCGCCGATGGGTGGCCCTTGGTCACCGCTTCCACCAGCGTCCAGCCCAGCACTGCCGCGGCGGTGGCCAGCACGGTGTTGATGAAGGCCAGCGACGCCACGGTGTCGGCGGCGGCCGCCGAACCGGCGTTGAAGCCGAACCAGCCCACCCACAGCAGCATCGCGCCGAGCCAGGTCAACGGCAGGTTGTGCGGCTTCAGCGCGGCCTGGCCGTAGCCCAGGCGCTTGCCGACGAACCACGCCGCCACCAGCCCGGCCACGCCGGCGTTGATGTGCACCACGGTGCCGCCGGCGAAATCGATGGCGCCCATCTCGCCCAGCCAGCCGCCGCCCCAGACGATGTGCGCCATCGGGATGTAGCTCAGGGTGAACCACAGCGCCGAGAACAGCAGCACCGCGCGGAAGCGGATGCGCTCGGCGAACGCGCCGACGATCAGCGCAGTGGTGATGCCGGCGAACGTGGACTGGAACGCGACGAACAGGTAGTCCGGCAGGCCGGCGATGGGCGTGTTGCCCACCGACTCCGGGGTGAAACCTTCGAGGAAGGCGAACCGCGTGAACGAGCCGAAGAACGCGTTGCCGTCGCTGAACACCGCGCTGTAGCCGTAGGCCACCCACAGCAGCAGCACCAGCGAGAACACCACCAGCACCTGGCTGAGCACCGACAGCACGTTCTTGGCGCGCACCAGGCCGCCGTAGAACAGGGCCAGGCCGGGCACCACCATCATCAGCACCAGCAGCGTGGCGGTGAGCATCCAGGCCACGTCGCCGTGGTCGAAGCTGGCCGCCGCCTGCGCGGCCTCCTGCGCCGACGCGCCCAAGGGAAGCATGGCCAGCGCGAAGCCAGCGAGCAGGGGGGACAGGCACAGTCCACCGAGCCGGGCCTTCGACCCGGTGAAAAATTCCGTTCGCATCGTTTGTCTCCGATTGTGGACCGATCAGGTTTTCAGGCCCCCTCTCCCTCTGGGAGAGGGGTGGGGGAGAGGGCCGGGCGCAGCCTCGTGCAATCCACTACTGCGAGCGCTGCACCCCTGCCCTCATCCGCCCCTGCGGGGCATCACATCCGGCACATCCCTGTGCCTCACTCATCGGGCGGCTTCGCCATGCAACCCGGCAAGCCTGCCGGGTTGTCTCCCGAAGGGAGAAGGAACAAGCCGCGCCCGATTCGGGAAGTAGGGGTCAAAGCGCGTCGGCGCCCGTTTCACCGGTGCGGATGCGCACCACCTGCTCGAGCGGGGTGACGAAGATCTTGCCGTCGCCGATCTTGCCGGTGCCGGCGGCCGCCTGCAGGGTTTCGATCACCGCATCGACGTTGTCGTCGGAAACGGCGGTTTCGATGCGGATCTTGGGCAGGAAATCGACCACGTACTCGGCGCCGCGATACAGCTCGGTGTGGCCCTTCTGCCGGCCGAAGCCCTTGACCTCGGTGACGGTGATGCCGGAAACGCCGGCCGCGCCCAAGGCCTCGCGTACTTCGTCGAGCTTGAACGGCCGGATGATGGCGGAGATCAGTTTCATGCGCAGGTCCCGATGTGGAGGACACCGGCCCATCGCGGGCCGGCGTCGTGTCTTCCAGCGGCCACGACGCGGTCGCTGGGGTTGCGCCGGATGCGCCGCGGGCCGATGACGCGGGGAGGGAAGCATGGCCCGCGCTGCGCGTTTCCGGGTTCTCTTGCCACTGCCTGGGTGTTGCCGGGTTTGCCGCCGGGCGGCGGCGATGGCGAAAGCGGGAGGGGAGGGACTTTGCCATCGCCGCCGGATACCGGCAGCAAGAGGGTGCGGAGCGGCCGCCACGGCGGCCGCGCCTTGCTCAGCTGGTGTAGTACAGCTGGTATTCCAGCGGGTGGGTGGCCGCGCGGAACGCGGTCACTTCCTTCATCTTCAGCGCGATGTAGGCGTCGATGAAGTCGTCGCTCATCACGCCGCCGGCCTTGAGGAACTCGCGGTCCTTGTCCAGCGCTTCCAGCGCCTGGTCCAGCGAGGAGCAGACCTGCGGGATCAGCTTCTCCTCTTCCGGCGGCAGGTCGTACAGGTCCTTGTCGCTCGGCGCGCCCGGATCGATCTGGTTACGGATGCCGTCCAGGCCGGCCATCATCAGCGCGGTGAAGGTCAGGTAGCCGGACTGGATCGGGTCGGGGAAGCGCATCTCGATGCGGCGCGCCTTCGGGTTGGACACCCACGGGATGCGGCACGACGCCGAACGGTTGCGCGCCGAGTAGGCCAGCATCACCGGCGCCTCGAAGCCCGGCACCAGGCGCTTGTAGCTGTTGGTGCCGGAGTTGGAGAAGGCGTTGATCGCGCGGGCGTGCTTGAAGATGCCGCCGATGTACCACAGCGCGGTCTGCGACAGGCCGCCGTAGCCATCGCCGGAGAACAGGTTCTTGCCTTCCTTCGCCAGCGACTGGTGCACGTGCATGCCGCTGCCGTTGTCGCCGACCAGCGGCTTGGGCATGAAGGTCGCGGTCTTGCCGTTGCGGTGCGCCACGTTCTTGATGACGTGCTTCATGCGCTGCAGTTCGTCGGCCTTGCTCACCAGGGTGTTGAACTTGGCGCCGATCTCGCACTGGCCGGCATTGGCCACTTCGTGGTGGTGCACTTCGACCTCGATGCCGACCTGCGCCAGCACCTTGCACATCTCGGCACGGATGTCGTGCAGCGAATCGGTCGGCGGCACCGGGAAGTAGCCGCCCTTCACCGCCGGCCGGTAGCCGCTGTTGGTGCCGTCGTAGCTCTTGCCGGTGTTCCAGGCGCCTTCTTCGGAGTTGATCTTGAAGAAGGTATTGCCCATGTCGTTGGCGAACTGGACCGAGTCGAAGATGAAGAATTCCGGTTCCGGGCCGAAGAAGGCCAGGTCGGCGACGCCGGACGACTTCAGGTAGGCCTCGGCGCGCTTGGCGATGCCGCGCGGGCAGCGGCCGTAGCCCTGCATGGTGGCCGGGTCGAGCACGTCGCAGACCAACACCAGGGTCGGATCGGCGTAGAACGGGTCCAGGTAGGCGGTGGCCGGGTCGGGCAGCAGCACCATGTCCGATTCGGCGATGCCCTTCCAGCCGGCGATCGAGCTGCCGTCGAACATCTTGCCTTCCTCGAACAGCGACGGCTCGATGATCGAGACCGGGAAGGTCACGTGCTGCTCGATGCCACGCATATCGACGAAACGCAGGTCGACGAACTCGACCTGGTTGTCCTTGATCAGCTTCTCAACGTTTTCCAGGGACATCGGGCAAAACCTCGGTGGAATGGCGTGCCTTGGGTAGAGCAACTCGCGTGCCAACTTCCGACCGCGCACAACCCATTGTTTTTTCTAGAGGCTTCCTGATTCCCCGCTCTGGGAATGCGCTAATAAGGTGCACTCTGGAAGGAAATGCACCAAACAAGTGCAATGCACTTGATGCTCTATCCTTTGCCGGTCCTTTTCCCTACCACGCCCATGTCCGATCCGATTTCCGCCCTGCTGCTTGGCATCCTCGAAGGCCTGACCGAATTCCTGCCCATTTCCAGTACCGGCCATCTGCTGATCGCCGAACGCTGGCTCGGCGCGCGCTCGGACTTCTTCAACATCGTCATCCAGGCCGGCGCCATCCTCGCCGTCGTCCTGGCGTTCCGGCAGCGGCTGTGGTCGCTGGCCACCGGCCTGGGCGAGCGCGAGAACCGCGACTACGTGCTGAAGCTGGGCACCGCCTTCCTGGTGACCGCGGTGGTCGGCCTGCCGGTGCGCATGGCCGGCTGGGAACTGCCCGAGACCGTGATCCCGGTGGCCTGGGCGCTGATCGTCGGCGGCGTGTGGATGCTGCTGGCCGAGGGCTTCGCCGCGCGCCTGCCCGACCGCGACACCGTCACCTGGAAGGTCGCCATCGGCGTCGGCCTGGCCCAGGTAGTGGCCGGCGTGTTCCCCGGCACCTCGCGCTCGGCCGCGGCGATCTTCCTGGCCATGCTGCTGGGCCTGAGCCGGCGCGCGGCCGCCGCCGAGTTCGTGTTCCTGGTCGGCATCCCGACCATGTTCGCGGCCAGCGCCTATGCCTTCCTCGAACTGGCGCGGCATGGCCAGCTCGGCCACCAGGAATGGGGCGACGTAGGCATCGCCTTCGCCGCCGCCGTGGTCACCGGCTTCGTGGTGGTGAAGTGGCTGCTGGGCTACATCAAGCACCATCGCTTCACATGGTTCGCGGTATACAGGCTGGCCCTGGGTGCCGCGCTGCTGCTGTTCCTTCCCGCCGGGAACTGAACGCGGAAAGCCGCCGGCAACCCCCGCCGCCGGCGTCGTGCGTTTTCATGGCCGCCCTCCATGGCGGCCCGCTGCAGGGCCGCCGCTGGCGCGGCATCGAAAAACCGCTCCAGGCGGTTTTTTCGTATCCGCCCTTTCCCCCTGCTTCCCAAGGAGTACGACATGAAGCGCATCCTGCTGCTGGCCCTGCCCATCGCCCTGATGACCGCCTGCAACAACACCCCTTCCACTAGCCAAGGCGACGCCACGCCCACGGCCGATGCCGCGCTGGCTGCCGCGGCGACGCCGATCGACGGCAAGCTGCTCGGCGCCAGCCACTGGCAGCTGGAGGCCGCCACCGACGGCGCCGGCAAGCGCATCGACGCGCTGTTCGTGCGCGCCGACAAGCCGGTCACCCTGGACTTCGCCGATGGCCGCCTGGCGGTGGGCAATGCCTGCAACCGCCTGGCTGGCGGCTATACCCTGGCCGGCAGCGAGATGACCGTCCCGCGCATGGCCTCGACCATGATGGCCTGCCCCGACGAGGCGCTGATGGCGCTGGACCAGGCCGTGGGCAGCCGCCTGGAAGGCGTGCTGAAGATCGAGCAGCTCGACGCCTCGACGCTCAGGTTGGCCACCGCCACCGGCGACGTGCTGAGCTTCCGCGGCGAACCGACCGCCGAGACCCGCTACGGCGGCCCCGGCGCCACCGTGTTCCTCGAAGTCGATGCGCGGACCAAGCCGTGCCCGCACCCGCTGATCCCCGGCAAGCAGTGCCTGCAGGTGCGCGAAGTGCGCTACGACGACCAGGGCCTGGAACAGGGCAAGCGCGGCGAGTTCGGCAATTTCTACGACGGCATCGAGGGCTATGCCCACGAGGACGGCGCGCGCAACGTGCTGCGGGTCAAGCGCTACGAAGTGAAGAACCCGCCGGTCGATGCGTCCTCGCAGGCCTACGTGCTGGACATGGTGGTCGAGTCGGAAGCGGCCAGGCCGTAACCAACCAACACCTGCAACCAACCCCTGTGGGGGCAACCCCGTAGGAGCGACTGTAGGAGCGACGCCAGTCGCGAGGGGCCTGCACGCAGATCCTTCCGCAACGGCCCGCACATCTGTGTGTGGGGCAAGGGAAAGCCTCTCGCGACTGGCGTCGCTCCTACAGTCGCCCCCACAGGCAGTCGCTCCTACGGGGGTTGTCCGCGCTGCTGCGCTACGGTCTCAGAGCCAGACGGCATTCCAATACGGGTACGTCCCTGACGACCGCACGATCCCTGCCCTGACCGGATTCATCACGATGTAGCGCGCAACGCCGCGCAGGTCCGCTTCCCTGCACAGTGCGTGATCGTGGAAGCCGCGCGCCCAGACCGGCCGCGCCACATCGGCAGGCAGGCGTCTGGCGCTGTTGGTTTTCAGGTGCTGGACAAGGCCGGCAAGCGTCTCCCTTTCACCGAGCTGGAGCAGGCCATGCCAATGGTCCGGCATCAGCACCCAGGCCAGCAGTTTCGTATCCCGGCCAAGGCAAGCGGTGTGGATACACCTCGCAACGACCATTGCGTGGCCGGCATCGGCGAACAGCGGCCGGCGCCTGCAGGTGATGAATGTCACCAGATAGACCTGCCCGGGCAGGGAGACACGCCCGCGACGAAGGGCGGCATGGCCCGAGGCGGGCTTGCGTGGCAGTAGCGGCATGCCGGCAGGATGATGCCGGCTGCCTGCGCTGGGAGCAGGACAATACCGTGTTGCCCTGTAGGGATGCAGCGCTTTGTAGAAGCGACTGTAGGAGCGACGCCAGTCGCGAGGGGCTTTCCCTTGCCCCACACACAGATGCGCGGGCTGTTGCGGAGGGATCTGCGTGCAAGCCCCTCGCGACTGGCGTCGCTCCTACAGCTCCTACAACCAGTCGCTCCTACAACACCTTCCGCATGCGCTCCTACAGCGCCGGGTTCAGAGTGTAGGTGCCATGGACCGCGGCTTCGGCCAGCACGTGGCCCTGCATGGCACGGTACGCGTCGGCGGCGGTGAAGTCGCCGTCCACCGGCAGGCGTTCCACGTCCAGCGCGAACAGGCGGAAGAAGTAGCGGTGCAGGCGCTCGTCGTTGAACGGCGGGTACGGGCCGTCGTAGCCGCGATAGGTGCCGGCCATGTCCGGGTTGCCGGCGAACCAGGCGGTGTAGTCGTTCAGGCCCTGGCGCGCGCCGGCCGGGCCGGCCGGCGGCTGCTTGCCGCGCACGCTGAAGCCCTCGCTGCAGCTGCCGGCGGCGATCTCGCGCAGGGACGCGGGGATGTCCACCATCACCCAGTGGACGAAGTCGCCGCGCGGCTGTTCCAGCGGAATGGTCACGTCGTCGCGGCCGACCAGTTCCGGCACGGTCGGGACGTCCGGGTCCACGCAGACCAGCGCGAACGAACGCGTGCCTTCCGGCACGTCGCTCCAGGCCAGCTGCGGGTTGCAGTTGCCGGCGAAGCCGTTGGCGTCGCCGGCGGCGAACTCGGCCGGGATCGGCCGGCCGTTGTCGAAGCTCTGGCTGCTCAGTTTCATTGCCTTCTCCTGGAGGGAGGCGCCGGCCGGGCCGGCACCTGCCATTTCGAGTGGATCGTTCGGGTGGGTCGCGCTCAGGCCTCGGGATAGCCCAGTCGCGCGGCGACCGGGGCCAGGTGCGCGAACTCGGCCGCCAGCACCTGCGCGTACTTGCGCCAGTGGCCGGCCTCGATGGTAGCCGGGCCCAGGCTGCGCACCTGCGGGAAGCGCAGCCCGAAGGCCTGTTCCAGCAGGTTGCCCATCGCCGCCGGGTCGTTGACCGCGTCGTCGATGCGCAGGATCAGGTGGGTGTAGAGGTCCTGCTCGTGCAGGTCGGCCACCTGCTCCAGCGCGCGCGCCAGCCAGCGCGCGGCCTCGTCGGTCGAGGTCAGCGCCAGCGGCGCCGGCGCGCCCAGCGCCAGCCATTCGACCAGCATGTCGCGCGGATCGCGCACGGCCACCACCAGGCGGCCTTCCGGCAACTGCGGGCGCAGCGCCCACAGCAGGGCGTTGTCCCACCACAGCAGCCAGTCGATCACGTTGCCGTCGGCGATGCCGCGCGCCGGCAGGGCCTCGCGCCACTGCTGCACGAACTGCGCCGGGCTGAGCGTGTCGTCGGCCAGGCGCTGCAGGGTATGGAAGTTCTGGAAGGCATCGTCCGGCGGGTTCGACCCGAAGCGGTCGCCGCGCAGCACCTGGCTGCCGGCGGCCATCACCGTCACCACGCGCTCGACGCCCGAACCCGGCGCACCCCAGACGAACAGCGGCCGCAGCGGGTTGTCCTGCGCCACCTCGCCCAGCGTCGGCCATTCGGTCGGCGCCTTGGCCTGCGGCGGCAGCGGCAGCCGCGACGGCGCCAGTTCGCCATGCAGGCGCAGCCAGGTGGCCACGGCCGCGGCCGGTTCGCCGGCGCGGTCCTGCACCGCGCCCAGCCACACCCGCAGCTCCGGCTGCGCGGCGTCGGGTGCGCTGTCGACCAGGGCCTGCACATGGGCGACGGCGGCGGCCGGCTCGCGCGCCAGCAGGGCTTCGACGATGCGCTGCTCGCCGCTGACGCGGCCCGGCTCCAGCGCGACGATGCGCCGCGCCACCGCTTCGGCGGCATCGGCTTCCTGGTTCATGTCGTGCAGGCGCATGCGCGCTTCCAGCGCCGGCAGGTGCTCGGGCATCGCCGCCAGCCAGCGCTCGACCACCTCCACCGCCTCCGGGCTGCCGACCGGCGCCACCGCCAGCCGCGCCAGCCACAGGTCGTGCAGCTGCGGATGCGCGGCCAGCGCGGCGTCCAGTTCGGTGCGCGCCTCGTCCTCGCGGCCCAGGCGCTGCCAGGCGACCAGCAGCATCTGCAGGGTGGCGCGGTCGCCGGGCAGCTCCGCCAGCAGCGGCCGCAGGTAGTCCAGCGCCTGCAGCGGCTGGCCCGAGGCCAGCTCCAGTTCGCCGGCCAGGCGGCGCATGCCGGGGGTGTCGCCTTCCGGCGTGGACAGCACCTGCCGCATCACCTCGGCGGCGCGGTCGGCCTGGCCCTGGCGCAGCGCCAGCTGCACCAGCAGGCCGCGCAGGGCGTGGTTGGACGGATTCAGTTCGAGCACGCGGCGGAACGCCTGCTCGGCGAAGGCCAGCAGGTCCTTGGCCAGGTAGGCGAAGCCCAGCGCATAGAGCACGCGCGGGTCGTCGGGCAGGCGCTGGCTGGCGGCCGACAGCACCGCCAGCGCGCGGTCGGCATCGCCGCGGCGCAGCGCGACCATGCCTTCGATGGCGCCCAGTTCCGGGCTGTCCGGCTCCACGCGCGCGGCCATGCGGCCCAGGCGCTCGGCCTCGTCGATGTCCTCGCGGGCCAGCGCCAGGTGCGCCTGCATCAGGTAGGCGGAAAATTCGTTGGGGTTGAGCGCGGTGGTGCGCTCCAGCGCCTGCCCGGCATCGTCGATGCGGCGCTGGGCCAGCAGCAGGCCGGCGTGCTGCAGGTGCAGGGCGGCATCGTCGGGCGCCAGCGCCAGCGCCTGTTCCAGGCTGGCCTGCGCGGCGGCGGTATCGCCCTGCTGCTGCAGGGCCAGCGCCAGCCAGCGATGGGCCTGCGGCTGCTGCGGTTCGGCGGCGACCCATTCCCGTGCCGCGGCGACGGCTTCATCGGTGGCGTTGCGGCGCAGGGCTTGGATGATCGTGTCTTGCATGGCGGTCCGGCGTAGGCGCAAAGAGAACCATTGTAGTGCCGGCCGCCGGCCGGCATCCGCACGATGTTCCGGG
>JAEWOJ010000088.1 GCA_023399815.1 Pseudomonadota bacterium
CACCAGCACCTGCCGCCACTGCGGATCGTCCAGCAGCGACAGCAGCAGCTCGACGCGGCGGCCGGCATCGACGCGGAGGGCGCGTTGCACGATGTCCGGCGCCTCCGCCGCGGCGGCCTGCAGGCGCTGCGGCGCGCGCAGGCCGGCGGCGGCCAAGGCCTCGATCTGCTCGGGGAAGGTGGCCGAGAACAAGGCCGTCTGCCGCTGCGCGGGCAACTCGGCCAGGATCTGCCGCAGTTCCTCGCCGAAACCCAGTTCCAGCAGGCGGTCGGCTTCGTCCAGCACCAGCAGCTGCACCTGCCGCAGCGACAGCGCGTTGTGCGCCAGCAGGTCGAGCAGGCGCCCGGGCGTGGCCACCACCACGTCGGCGCCGCCGCGCAGCGCCATCATCTGCGGGTTGATCGACACCCCGCCCACCGCGCACACCACCCGCGGCTGCCGCGGCAGTTCCCGGCCCAGCGTGGCGAACACGTCGGCCACCTGCAACGCCAGTTCGCGCGTGGGCACCAGCACCAGTTGCCGCAGCACCCGCGGCTTGCGCGGCGGCGCAGCGAAGAAGCGCTGCAACGCCGGCAGCACGTAGGCCGCGGTCTTGCCGGAACCGGTCGGCGCCAGCGCCACCACGTCCTGCCCTTTCAGCAACACCGGCACCGCCTGCTGCTGGATCGGCGTGGGCGCGCCGTAGCCGGCCTGCGCCAGCGCCTGCTGCAGGGCGGGCAGCACGTAGGGAGACAGGCCGAGTCGGGAAAAGGGCATGGTGCGGTTCCTGGTGCCGCCGGCGGGGCGGCGAGTCTAAGCGGTTTCCCGCGGCAGGCGGGCGGGCAGGCCACGCGCCTGCAACTGCCGCAGCACCGCTTCGATGATGACGACGTTGCGGCCGTGCGCCGCGCCTTCGTGCAGCAGCACGATGGCGCCCGGCGCCAGCCCGCGCGCGATGCGCGCCACCGCCGCGTCGGGCCGGCAGTCCACGCCGTCGAAGCCGCGCGCGCTCCAGCCCACCCTCACCAGGCCGTGCCGGCGCAACGCAGCGGCGACGAACGGGTTGGTCATGCCGACCACCGAGCGGTACCAGCGCGGCGACGTCCCGGCGATGGCCGCCAGCGCCTGTTGGCAGCGGTCGATCTCCTCGGCCATCGACCCCGGCCCGAGCCGCCAGAACCGCGCCTGCGGATGCGACTGGCTGTGGTTGCCCAGCCCATGCCCGCGCCGCAGGACTTCGCGCACCAGTTCCGGCCGCGCCGCCGCGCGCGTACCGACCATGAAGAAGGTGGCCTGGGCGCCGTGCCGGTCGAGCAGGTCGAGGATCGCCAGCGTGTCGTCGGAAGGACCGTCGTCGATGGTCAGCCACACCGCCGGCCCGGGCAGGCGCGACAGCACCGGCGCGTAGAAACGGCTGTTGGGCAGGAACACCGGCACCACGAACAGCGCATGGCTGGCCAGCAGCAGCGGCAGGCCCGCCTTCCAGCCCAGCCACCCCCAGGCCAGCGCCACCAGCGCCTGCGACGCCAGCAACCACGGCACCCAGCGCCATGGACGGACAGGGACGCGATGCAGGGTTCCCGTGGCGGTCATGTCCCATGATGCCATGCGGCGTAGAATCGGCCCTGTCTTCGACCACCCCATGAGTTCACGATGTCCCTGGATCCCGCCCTGCGCGCGCGCATCGAATCCCTCCTCGGCGCCAACCGCGTCGTCCTGTTCATGAAGGGCCAGCCGGCCATGCCGCAGTGCGGCTTCTCGGCCAAGGCGGTCGGCGCGCTGCAGGACCTGGGCGTGGATTTCGCCCACGTCAACGTGCTGGCCGACGCGGAGATCCGCGAGGGCATCAAGGCCTATGGCGACTGGCCGACCATCCCGCAGCTGTACGTGGACGGCGAACTGGTCGGCGGCAGCGACATCGTGCTGCAGATGGCCAACAGCGGCGAACTGAGCGCCCTGCTCGGCGTGGCGCCGCCGGACCGCACCCCACCGTCCATCACCGTCACCCTGGCCGCGGTGGAAATGCTCAAGGGCGCGCTGGCCGACGCCCCGGGCGCCGCGCTGCAGCTGAGCATCGATGCGCGCTTCCAGCCGAACTTCCAGCTGGCCCCGCTCGACGCCAACGCCATCGCCGCCGAGTCCAACGGCCTGCGCGTGCAGTTCGACGCGGCCAGTGCGCGCCGCGCCGACGGCATCACCATCGACTGGGTGGACGACATCCGCGGCCAGGGCCTGGCCATCGACAACCCCAACGCGCCCAAGCCGGTGCAGGAACTGGATGCGCGCGGCGCCGACGACCAGCTGCGCGCCGGCACGCTGACCCTGGTGGACGTGCGCCCGGCCGACGAGCGCGCCATCGCCGCGGTCAACGCCCCGTTCGAGACCTTCGACGGCGACAACCGCGCCCGCCTCGAAGCGCTGCCGAAGGACACCGCGCTGGCCTTCCTGTGCCACCACGGCGGACGCAGCGTGCAGGCCGCCGAGCAGTTCCGCGTCCTGGGCTTCACCCGCGTCTACAACGTCACCGGCGGCATCGACGCCTGGGCGCAGGACGTGGACAACAGCGTGCCGCGCTACTGATTGCGGATGCGCCATCGCTTCACGGAAAACGCCGGCGCAAGCCGGCGTTTTCGTTTCCCCACATCGACGGCGATGGTGCCCGATCCTTGGCCGCATGGCTTCATGCAGCCGGGTTGCCAGTGCCGACCAACGGTCGGCACCCACCGGGGCATGCCCGGAGGAAAGCCCCCAATCAGAAGCGCGCCATTCCGGTAGTGCCGGCCGCTGGCCGGCAACCGCAGAAAAACCAGATGATGCAAGGA
>JAEWOJ010000142.1 GCA_023399815.1 Pseudomonadota bacterium
GCGCCAGCAGCGGCCGACTGCTGCCGCCGGGCTGGTCCAGCAGCGCGCTGAGCACGTGCACCGGCTCGATGATGCTGTTGTCCCGACCCACCGCCAGCGACTGCGCATCGGCCAGGGCCTTCTGGAAGTTGGAAGTGAGCTTGTCCATCCGCATGGTGATCATCCCGAATCAGAGGCCGGCGCCGCCGGCGATACTCGTTCAGATGCGGTTGCGGCGGTGTGATTCAAGCCCGACCGGGAACATCCGTTCAGCCGCAACCGCTCCGTCTTTCCCGTATCGGACACAGCGGATGCGATGCCTTGGTCCAGCGCAATGATCCAGCGCAATCGCCCTGACCCGCCGCGAACGGCCCCCACGCCGCAAAGGCCATCCCCGAGCGCCCTCCCACCGCGGAAATCCTCCGGCGGCAGCCCCATCGGCGGCCCACGCTGGTCAAGCGGCGGCAGCGCCGTCATAATTGATAACGATTCTCAATTAACAACGGATCAGGTCACGCCACCAAAAGGTGAAGAGGCGCCCCAGTCCCATTTCCGGTGACCCTCATGGCGGCCCAACCCGATACCCTCGTCACGCTCTACCGCGACCACCACACGTGGCTTCGCGGCTGGCTGGCCGGCCGGCTCGGCTGCCGCGAAGTCGCGGCCGACCTTGCGCAGGATACGTTCGCGCGACTGCTGGCCGGGCGCGACCTGCAAGGCCTGCTGGAGCCGCGTGCCTACCTGACCACCATCGCCAAGGGGTTGATGGCCAACTGGTGCCGCCGCCAATCGCTGGAGCGCGCCTATCTGGAAAGCCTGGCGGCGCTGCCCGAGCCAAGCATGCCCTCGGCCGAGCACCAGGCGCTGGTCTGCGAGGCCCTGCACCTGATCGACGCCATGCTCGACGGCCTGCCGCGCGACGCCCGCCGGGTGTTCCTGCTGGCGCAGTTCGAAGGCATCGGCTATGACGAAATATCCCGCCGGCTCGGCATTTCCCTGAGTACGGTCAAGCGCCACATGAAGCGCGCCCTCGTCGGCTGCCTGGCCCATGCCCCCTGACACTCCCCACCGGGAAGATCCGCTGGAACCGGCCGTGCTGGCGCAGGCCGCCGAGTGGATGCTGCGCCTGCGCGACGGGGCCGGCAGCGAGGCCGACCGCCTGGCCTGCGAACGCTGGCGCAACGCATCGCCTGCCAACGCCCGCGCCTGGGCGCGGGCGGAGCGCCTGCAGGCCCTGTTCGACCAGGTGCCGCCCGCCATCGCCCTGCCGGTGCTGGGCCGTCCGGCCGACGCGGGCCGCCGCAACGCGATCAAGCACTTGGCGCTGCTGTTGAGCGCCGCACCCGGCGGCTGGCTGGGCTGGCAACTGTGGCAGCGCAGCGACTGGAGCGCCGACCAGCGCACCGCCACCGGCGAACGCCGCCAGTTGCACCTGCCCGACGGCAGCCGGGTCGAACTGGACACCGCCACCGCGCTGGACCTGCGCTTCGATGCCAGCGAACGCGGCGTGCGCCTGCGCGAGGGCCGGATCCTGGTGGAAACCGCCGCCGATCCGATCGCGCCGCCCCGTCCGTTCCGGGTGCGCACCGCCTTCGGCAACCTGCAGGCGCTGGGAACCCGTTTCGAAGTCCGCGCCATCGGCGACCGCCACCGGCTCATGGTGCTGGAAGGGGCAGTCCGCCTGGGCTTCGGCCTGCCCACCGTGGGAACCCGGGTGGTCAATGCCGGGCAACTGGCATGGTTCGACGCCTACGGTTGCAGCGCCCCGCTCGACGCCGACCCGGCGCAGGCCGCCTGGGTCGGCGGCATGCTCGCGGCCGACCGCATGCCGCTGGGCGAGCTGATCGGCGAACTGGCGCGCTACCGCAGCGGCCTGCTGCGCTGCGATCCCGAGGTGGCCGCGCTGGCCGTTTCCGGCGCGTTCCCGCTCGACGACATCGAGCGCAGCCTGGCGATGCTGGAAGCCATCTATCCGGTTGCCGTGCGCCGGGGTGCGGGCGGCTGGTGGATCACGGTAGGCCCGCGCGGGGCTTGAACCCCGGCCCTTCCGCGCCGCATCCGGCGACGGCCGACGCGTCGAATGAAAAACGCCTGACACTTTTTGCGGTCTCGCGTGGCAAGCACTACGTATCCCCATCATTCCGAACATTCCCCATGCGCCGACTGCCCTCCCCGTTCCGCGTCAGCCTGCTCGCGGCCGCCCTTGCCGCAACCCCGCTGACCCCCTTCGTCCCCGCAGCCGCCGCCCAGTCCGGGGCGAATGCCGTGCTGCCGGCCGGTCCGCTCGGCCGCTCGCTGGCCGCCTTCGCCAGCCAGCGCGGCATCGCCCTGGCCTACGAACCGGCGCTGACCGCCGGCCTGCAGGCGCCCGCGCTGCGCGGCCCGGTCGGCGACCGCGAAGGGCTGGAACGCCTGCTGGCGGGCTCCGGGCTGCGCCTGATCGCCCTGTCCGACGGCAGCTACACGCTGGAAAAGGCACCGGCCGGCAACGGCACGATCCCGCTGGCGCCGCTGCGCATCGGCGCGCAGCGCGCCTTCCCCTATTCGGAAGGTGCCGTGCTGGACCAGGCCTACATCCAGGACACCAACAAGGGCAACGGCGACCTCGCCACCCTGCTGCGCATCAACCCGGCGGTGCAATTCGGCGAAACCGCGCGCAGCTCGCGCAACGGCGGCGAAATCCGCCCGGCCGACATCAGCATCAACGGCGCGCCGTTCTACCAGAACGCGTTTCTGCTCGACGGCGTCAGCGTCAACAACGACATCGACCCGGCCAACGCCTTCACCGCCGTCGGTGATGTCAACAACATCACCGACGTGCCCAGCCAGTCGCAGGGCATCGCCATCGACACCGACATGCTGGAAAGCGTGACCGTCTACGACAGCAACGTGCCCGCCAGCTTCGGCAACTTCACCGGCGGCGTGGTCGATGCGCAGACGCGCAAGGCCGGCGACGCGCTCCACGGCAAGGTCTGGTACCGCATGGCGCGCTCGGCCTGGGATGAAGTCATCATTCCGCGCGACCAGGAAACCACCTGGGACCAGTCGGCCACTTTCGCCTACCAGCCCAGCTACGACAAATACAAGCTCGGCGTGCGCCTGGAAGGCCGCACCGCCGCCGGCCTCGGCATGATCGGCACGGTCACCCGCACGCGCTCGGACATCCCGCTGCGCGGTTACAGCGCAGGCAACGTCAGCGCCACCGACGCCAACACCAAGACCCAGACGCGCGAAAACACCGCCGCCACGCTCAACCTGGACTGGAACAACGGCGAAGGACTGACGCTGGGCGCAAACCTGGTTTATGCGCCCACCGAAGACCGCTACTTCATCATGAATGCCAAGGACGCCTGGTTCGACATCAAGCAGGGCGGCCCGGTGTTCAGCCTGCGCGCCAATCTGCAGCGCACCACGTGGACGTTCAACAACACGCTCAGTTACAGCGACCTGGAAAGCTCGCGCCGCAGCCAGGTGGACTACTGGAAGGCCTGGGCCAAATCCGAAGCCCACGACTGGGGCGTGAACACCAGCAGCTTCGAAGGCAGCTGGGGCAATGTCGACCAGCACGACCGCAAGCTCGGCTACCGGTTCGAGGCCAACCGCGAGGCCTTCGACTGGGGCGCCAGCCGCCACACCCTGCAGTTCGGCGCGTCGTACCAGCGCCGCAAGGCCGATTACGAGCGCCTGAACGACCACCTCAGCTACCTGCAACCCTATGCCACCACCAGTTGCACGTTCAGCAACGGCACGGTGGACAGCGACGGCTGCTCGCTGTCGCCGGTGCAGACTTCCTCCGGCACGGTCGCCGCCCCCGTTCTGGTGGCCGGCCAGGGCCAGTACTTCCGCCGCCTGACCATCTACCATGCCGGCAAGTTCACCGTCAGCGGCGACGAATGGGCCGGCTGGCTGCAGGACGACATCCGCATCGGCAACTGGAGCGTGCGCCCCGGCCTGCGCGTGGAAGACGACAACATCTGGAACCGGACCACGCTGTCGCCGCGCCTGGCCACGTCATGGGACATCCTCGGCAATCGCGATTCGGTGCTGACCGCCGGCGTCAACCGCTACTACGGGCGCAATTTCTTCAGCTACCTGCTGCGCGAAGGCCGCGAACGCCTGACCGAAATCAAGCTGCGCACCAGCAGCAGCACCTCGTGGGACAGCGTGACCGGCACCCTCGGCACCTCGACCAACCGCATCTCCGACGTGGACATCCCACACACCGACGAGTGGACCCTCGGCTTCGACCAGCAATGGAAGGGCTGGGACTTCAGCCTGAAATACGTCAACCGAGACAACAAGGACGAAGTGCTGCGCCAATCGGTGCGCAGCGGCGACAGCAGCGGCTACTACTCCACCAGCGTCTACCAGTACGTCAACAAGGGCCGCAGCCGCAGCAGCATCCACACCCTGAGCGCCGCCCCGGCGCAGACGCTGGACTGGGGCCGCAGCCATACCCGGCTGCAATTGGCCTTCGACCACACCGACACCAAGCGCAACTACACCGATTACCAGACCACGTGGAGCGATGCCAGCGACGAACTGGTCCTGTACAAGGGCGAAGCGGTGTGGCTGTACGACCTGCCGGCCAAGGACTTTGCCCGCAAGTGGAGCGCGCGCCTGTCCACCCAGACCCGCCTGCCGCTGTGGCACGGCGAACTGCTGTGGAGCAATTTCCTGCGCTACCGCGACGGCTTCCGCGACATCGTCAGGGACGGCAGCGGCGACTACAACGGCCAGAGCCTGGCCGTTTACGTCGACCGCGACTACCCGCGCGCCTTCACCTTCGACAGTACCTTCGAATACACCCTGGAGCTGCCGCGCGAGCAGCAGGCCTATGCCCGCGTCGAAGTCGCCAACATCCTGAACCTCGCCAACAAGATCAGCGGCACCACCAGCAGCTCGATGTATTACGAGGCCGGCCGCAGCTTCTGGCTGGAACTGGGCTACAAGTTCTGACCGGGGGACGAAGCCGATGAACGCACCTGCCATGCCGTACAACCGACTGGCCCGCATCGCCGGCATGCTGGCGTGGGCACCGCCGGCGGTATTGGCGTTGCAGATCGTGCTGCTGGCCCTGTTGGGCGCGTTCATCGGCAACCCGCGCGCCAGCAACGTGTTCGCCGGCGGCAGTCTGTTGCTGACTGCCGCCGGCCTGCTGACCGGGCTGGTGTCGCTGCCGTTCGCCAGGCGCATCCGGTGGCCGCTGCGCCTGCTGCTGGTTCCGCTCTGGCTGGTGGTGGCGCGCGTCTCGATGATCGCCAGCGGGTTCTGATCCGGATGCCTCATGTCCTGTCGCCATCG
This sequence comes from Pseudomonadota bacterium, assembly GCA_023399815.1. Lineage (GTDB taxonomy): Bacteria > Pseudomonadota > Gammaproteobacteria > Xanthomonadales > Xanthomonadaceae > Stenotrophomonas. The sequence continues at coordinate 5,284 of JAEWOJ010000142.1, forward strand.
CGCCTGCTGCTCGCCGGGCTGTTGCTGTGTTCGGTGGGCAGCCTGTACGTCGCCCAGGCGCAGACCAGCGCCAACGCGCCGGACGCCGCGGCCACGCTCGACCAATGCCGCCAGCGCATCGCGCCCAGCGCGCCCAGCATCGATTTCGATTGCCTGCGCCGCGTCTACGCGCTGCCGGTCGCACAATGGCCCGCACCGCACATCGACGATGGCGTGCAATGGCAGGAGCTGGCGCCGCTGCCGAAACAAGCGCCCGAACCGGCCGACAACCCCGGCACCCCGGAAAAGGTCGCGCTGGGCAGGAAACTGTTCGAGGACCCACGCCTGTCGCGCTCCGGGCAGATCGCCTGCGCCAGCTGCCACGACCGCCAACTGGGCTGGGGCGATGGCCGCAGGGTGTCCTTCGGCCACGACCGCCAGGCCGGCAAGCGCAATGCGATGAGCGTGGCGATGGCCGCGTATTCGCACCCCCTGTTCTGGGACGGGCGCGCCGCCACGCTGGAAGAACAGGCCGCGTTCCCGATCCAGGATTCGCAGGAAATGGCCTTCACCACCCGGGAGCTGGAGCGCCGCCTGAACCGCAGCAAGGATTACCCGGCCGAATTCGCCCGCGTGTTCGGCGACCGCAGGATCCGCATGCGCGAAGTGGGCCAGGCCATCGCCGCCTACGAGCGCACGCTGCTGCCACGCAACAACCGCTTCGATCGTTTCCTCGACGGCAACCGCAGCCTGCTCAGCGATCAGCAGCTATGGGGCCTGCACCTGTTCCGCACCCATGCGCGCTGCATGAACTGCCACAGCGGCCCGGCCCTGACCGACAACGACTTCCACAACCTCGGCCTGCACTTCTATGGCCGCCCGCAACAGGATCTCGGCCGCTACGAAATCACCGGCAACCCCGCCGACAGCGGCAGATTCCGCACGCCCTCGCTGCGCAACGTGAGCAATACCGGGCCGTGGATGCACACGGGCGGCTTCACCCAGATGCGTGGCATCGTCAACATGTACAACGTCGGCATGCCGCGCCCGCAACCGAAGCCGGAACAGGCCGACGACCCGTTGTTCCCGCAACCGGACCCGCTGCTGAAAGTGCTGGACCTGCACAAGACCGAGCTGGAAGCCATCACCGAATTCCTGCAAAGCCTGTAGCCTGCCTGCGCGACTCCCTCATTCCCCGCGGCCTCGCCGCACCCGGAGACTCCCATGCCTGACAACGCCTCGACCTCCCGCATCCTCCGCTCGGCCCTGACCGGCAGCCTCGCACTGGCCGGCTCCACCTTCGCCGTGCAGGCGCTGGCCGGAGGCTACGCACAGGACCCGGCCGCCAGCCCGCAGGCTGCCCCAGCCGCGGCGAAGAAGGCCCAGGAAGGCAAGTGCGGCGAAGGCAAGTGCGGGGCGCACGCACCGGCTACCCCTGCCACTCCTCCGGCGGCCCCGGCCCCGGCTCCTGCTGCCAATGCCAAGCCCGAGCCCAAGCCGCAGCAGGCACAGCCCGCCGCGGATGCAGCTGCCGCCGCACCGTCGCCACGCGCCGGGCGCTGACGTTACGGCCTTCGGCATGCCGGCCCCCGATGCCTCCCTGCCTGCCGCATCGGCCGGACTCGGCCTGCGGCGGGACCTGCTGGCAGAGCTGGCCGCAGCACCCGACGGCGCCTTCGATTTCCTCGAATGCGCGCCCGACAACTGGATCGGCATCGGCGGCCCGCCGGGCGAGGCCTTGGCCGCGCTGGCCGCCCGTCATCCGCTGACGTGCCACGGCCTGTCGCTGTCGCTGGGCGGGCCGGAACCCCTGGACCGGGAATTCCTCGCCCGCACCCGCGCCTTCCTCGACCGCCACCGCGTGCGCCACTACAGCGAGCACCTGAGCTACTGCACCGACGAGGGCCACCTGTACGACCTGCTGCCACTGCCCTTCACCGAAGCGGCCGTGCGCCACGTGGCCGCACGCATCGACCAGGCCCAGGACCTGCTGGGGCGGCGCATCGCCGTGGAAAACATCGCCTACTACGCCGCCCCCTGGCGCGACATGGACGAGGCCGACTTCATCAATGCCGTGCTCGAAGCAGCCGACTGCGACCTGTTGCTGGACGTCAACAACGTGCAGGTCAACGCCGTCAACCACGGCTATGACGCCACCGGGTTCATCGCGCGCATGCCCTCCCGGCGCATCGCGGGCTACCACGTCGCCGGGCATCTGGACGTCGCGCCGGACCTGAAGGTCGACACCCACGGCAGCGCGGTGAGCGAGCCGGTCTGGGAGCTGCTGGCGCTGGCCTTCGGCCTCCACGGCGTGCGCCCCACCCTGCTGGAGCGCGACTTCGGTTTCCCGCCGCTGCCCGGGCTGCTGGACGAAGTAGCGCACATCCGCCGCATCCAGGACGCCGGCACGGCAAGGCGGCCACGATGAACCAGGACACGCTGCGCCAGCAGCAGTTGCAGTTCGCCCATCACCTTCGCGACCCGGAGCATGCCCCGCCGCCACCTGGCGTCGAGGCGCGCCGGCTGGCGCTGTATCGCGAGCTGTTCCTCGGCAACCTGCAACGCATGCTGGATGCCGCGTTCCCCGTATCCCGGACCCTGCTCGGGGAAACCGCGTGGCACGCCCTGGTACGCCGCTTCCATGCCCGGCACCGGTGCCGGACGCCGTTGTTCGCGCGGATCCCTGAAGAATTCGTCGCCTACCTGCAGACCCCGCCGGCCGAAGCGCCGGCCTGGCTGGCCGAACTGGCGCACTACGAAACAGTCGAACTGATCCTGCAGACCGCCGACGACGCAGTGCCGGCGCACTTGGCCGATGGGGACCTGCAGATCGGCACCCCGGTACTGTCGCCATGGCTGCGTGTGCTGGCCTATCGCTGGCCGGTGCACCGCCTCGGCGGAGACCGCCTGCCCGAGGACATCCCCCCGGCCACGCCGACACTGCTGCTGGCCTGGCGTACGCCAACCGGCGAGGTGAATTTCGCGGCGCTCAGCCCGGCCAGTTTCCGCCTGCTGGAGCGGCTCGCCCAGCCACAACCGCCGAGCGCGGCCGAAGCGCTTGCCCGACTGGCCGGCGAAACCGCCGCGCCCGATCCCGTCGCCTTCATGGCGGCTGGACACGACCTGCTGCGGCAATGGCGGCAGCAAGGCGTCCTGCTCGGCATCCGGCCCGACCAGGCCGATTGACCGGCGCGGGCTTCTGCACCGCGAGAACCCTCGTGATCGGCACAGCCAGTTGGCGCATGGGGGAGCGCAGGAGGCGCCGGATTGCCCCCGGGACTGCACACGCCCGCCGAGAAGCGCCACGGCACGGTGAACGGGTGCTTGCAGCCGCGGCAACGATGCGGCGCCCTTCAGCGCAGGAAGAACTCCACCGGCACTTCCAGCTCCACCGGGTCGGGCAGTGAAGCCGGTGGCGCTGGCAGCGGCTGCGCGCGATGGAAGGTCTGCAATGCCTCCTCGTCGAGGAGCGCATGGCCGCTGCTGCGCTGCAATGCCGCCGACAACACGCGCCCCTGCCGGTCGATGCGCACGTGCACGTACGTCACCCCTTGCTGCCGCGCGACCTGTGCCGCGCGCGGATAGCGGCGGAACCGCTCCAGCCGGGCCAGCACTTCGCCGGTCCAGTTCGCCTGCGTTCTGCCGGCATGGCGCGGCGCCGGCGGCAGCGACGGCGCGGGCGGAGCAGCCTGCTGGCTGCGTTCGACGGCATCGCCCGGCGACGCGGGCGCTGAGAGCGGCTCCGGTATCGCTTCGGCAACCACGTCGGGAACCTGCGCGGCCGCAGGCAAGGCCTCGGCCAGCGGCCGTTCGGAAGTCGGCGGCGGCAGCGCCGTGGACGAGCGCGGAGGCGATGCCGCGCTGTCGGGGGTCGGCGTCGGTGCCTGCAACTGCGCCACCGGCATCGCCGGGGCCGCGGGCGGCAGCAGGCTCAACTGCACCCGCACGGTTTCCTCCGCGACTTTCGTCGGCACCGGCATCCGCGCCCAGCCCCCCAGCACGCCCACCGCTACAACCAGGTGCAGCAGCACGGTGCTTGCCGCTGCCAGCCAATGCGCGCGCCGCTCGCGGTCGGCCGGCGTGCGCTTCGTACGCATCATGCCAGCCCGACCGGGCGGCCCGTTCAAGGCAGCCCCTCCCGGGCGCCTCCGCATCGAGAGGACCTCTGCTGTCGCCGGCGCCACATCCATCGCGCCGGCCACCATGAACATGATAATCATTCTCAAATTATACCCGGGGCACGGACGCTCCACGCACATGGCCCCGGTGCAGGCACCGCAACCTGCCTGCCGTACGCTGAAATGATTTCGTCGGCTACGTCCCGTGCCCCAATGCCTGGGGAATCAACGGGAAAACCGTGAGTCCCCCTGCCGGCAACGCCGACCTCCCCTCCGAAGCGACGCGACAGCCCGGCAATACCGCCTGCAATCCCGACTCACTCGCCCGGCCGCCTTGCCAGAAACCGGAAGGCGCTCCACTCGCCACCTTAGCTTCACTCGACACTCCGCTCCGAATCACCCGGATCACGAAGCGTGGCTTATCCATCCGTTCGAGCGTCCTTGTCTCCTGCTGGCTGAAGCAAACCGAGCAGGCCCAGCACCGCCGCCAGGGCCACGTAGGCGCCGGCGAACTGCCAGCTGATGCTGCGTTGCAGGCCCTGCAGCGCCCATGGCAGGTACACGCCGCCGCGCGGATCGACCGAATGGATCAGGCCGAACAGGGTCAGCAAGGCGGCGACCAGCAGCAGCACCGAAGCCCGCCGCAGCTGCTGCTCGATCATCGCCACCACCGTGGCGATCCACAGCATCGCGGTGATGATGAAGCCATTGCCGAGGGCGAAGATCACCGCCAGTTCCGGCAGGCCATGGCCGTCCAGGATGGTGGTCAGTTCCGCCAGCCGCTCCGGGGCGATCCAGCCCGGCGCCTTGATCGCCAGCAGGTAGGCCACCGACGGCAGGAAGCCGAGCACCATCGCGGCGGCGTGCCGCCTCGGCGTGGCCTCGAACGCCTGGGTGGTGATGTCGATGGCCACGTACACGATGATCGGCGCCAGCACCGCCAGCGGCAGCCACTGCACCAGCCCGGCGATCACCCCGAGCATGCCGCCGATGCCGACGAACAGGCCGGTCAGCAGCGTGTAGCCGCTGCGCGCGCCCATGTGCTTGTAGGCCGGCTGGCCGATGTAGGGCGTGGTCTGGGCGACGCCGCCGCAGAACCCGGCCACCAGCGTGGCCAGCGCCTCGACCAGCAGGATGTCGCGTGTGCGGTAGTCGTCGCCGGCCGCGCGCGCGCTCTCGGACACGTTGATGCCGCCGACCACCATCAACAGGCCGAACGGCAGCAGCAGCGGCAGGTAGTCCATCGCCGCCGGCAGGCCCGCGACGAAGCCCAGCGTCGGTACCGGCAGCACGACCTGCGGCGGCGTCCACGGAGGCAGATGGAAACCCGGCGCGCCCAGCCCGGCCAATCCCAGCCCGTAGTACAGCGCGGTGCCGACGACGAAGGCCACCAGCACGCCCGGCGCGCGCACCGGCAGCCGGCCCCTGGCGACCAGCACGTACAGCAGCAGCCCGAGGGTGACGAAGCCGGCCACCGGCGAGCGCAGGGCTTCCAGCAGGGGCAGCAGGCCCATCAGCACCAGTGCGATGCCGGCGATGGAGCCGAGCAGCGCCGCCCGCGGCAGCGCACGCGTCACCGCCTCGCCGAAGAACGACAGCACCAGCTTCAGCACGCCCATGATCACCAGCGCCGCCATGCCCAGCTGCCAGGTGGCGATGGCCGCGGCGTGCGGGTCCATGCCCTGCCGGACGAAACCGGCGAAGGCCGGGCCCAGCACCAGCAGCGCCATGCCGATGCTGGTCGGCGCGTCGAGTCCCAGCGGCATCGCGGTGACGTCGTCGCGGCCGCTGCGCGCGGCCAGCCGCCGCGCCATCAGCGTGTACAGCAGGTTGCCGACCAGTACGCCGAACGCGGTGCCAGGGAACATGCGGCCGTACACCACCTCGGCCGGGAACTGGAAGATGCCCACCAGCGCCATGGCGATGAAGCCGAGGATGGACAGGTTGTCGACCAGCAGGCCGAAGAAGCCGTTGAGGTCGCCGGCGACGAACCAGCGCGGGCGCGGGGATGCGGAAGGGGAAGTCATGCGTGGGGCCTGGGTGGTTGCTCTTGTCTTTTCCGTAGGAGCGGCTTCAGCCGCGAACGGGCTTTACCGATAAGACCGCTATCGCGGCTGAAGCCGCTCCTGCCGGGTTACTACCGGTCAGAAGGAGACCTCCACCGCCTGCCGCGACCACAGCACCGACTGGTGGTGGGTGGCCTGCTTCCACGCCAGGCGGATCGCCTCGATGTCGTTGCGCCGCTGCGGCGTGTCCTCGTGCAGCACCACCAGCACCTTGGTGCGCAGCCGCTCCGGCTGCGGCGCGCCGCGGAACAGCCACTGGCCGTAGGCCTCGAACACGGTCAGGCCGTCGGGGAAGCGCGGGGTCACTTCCTTGTCGAGGAAGGCGCGCCACTGCGCCTCGCCGATCGCGTCGGTCTGCGTGCGGCGGGAGTCGCCGTTCTCCACGCCCACGCCGAAATACAGCTCGCTGCGCACCCAGTGGGCGGCTTCGGCCGGACGCGCGGCATCGCCCTGCAGCGCGGCGGTCGGCGGCGGATCGGCCGCCGGGGACGCGGCGGAGGCGACGTCGCCCAGGCACAGCAGCAACGGGAACAGGAAAGCGGAAAACTTCATGGATGACCTCGGTAGGCGATGTGCAGGGTGGCATCCATGTCACCTGGCCGGCATATCACGTTTGTGGATGAGCTGATGCCATGCGGGACTTGCGCCCGGGGCCGGCATCACGCGAAGATAACATATCGCTTCATCCGGATGGATGTAACAGACCATCCTCCTCCCCCTCCCCCACGTCATTCCCGGAGTTCCTCCATGGCCCGCATCTCCCCGGCTCCGCTCGGCCTGGCCGTAGCGCTGGCGCTGTCCTCGCCCGCCTACGCCCAGGACGCTCCCACCCAGGCGACCACGCTCGATACCGTGATCGTCACCGGCACCCGCGCCACCGACCGCACCGTGCTCGAATCCACCTCGCCGGTGGACGTGCTCACCGCCGAGGACATCCGCAAGGCCGGCGTGGCCAACGGCGAGCTGGGCAGTGCGCTGCAGGCCCTGCTGCCGTCGTTCAACTTCCCGCGCCAATCCAACTCCGGCGGTGCCGACCACGTGCGTGCCGCGCAGCTGCGCGGCCTGTCGCCCGACCAGGTGCTGGTGCTGGTGAACGGCAAGCGCCGCCACCACACCGCGCTGGTCAACACTGACAGCAAGATCGGCAAGGGCACCACCCCGGTCGACTTCAACTCGATCCCGGTCAGCGCGATCAAGCGCATCGAAGTGCTGCGTGATGGCGCCGGCGCGCTGTACGGCTCCGACGCAGTGGCCGGCGTGATCAACGTGATCCTGGACAACGGCGGCGACGGCGGCGAGATCGAAGCCAGCTACGGTGCCAACCACACCGACCTCAAGCCGATCGGCCGCACCCTCACCGATGGCCAGGCCGGCAACATCAGCGCCAAGGTCGGCACTTCGCTGGGCGAGGATGGCGGCTTCCTGCGCGTGGGCCTGGAATACAAGAAGCGCAACGGCACCAATCGCGCCGGCTACGACCTGATTCCGCCGTGGGACCAGACCGACGCCAACCTGGCGCTGCAGGGCAAGCGCAACTACGTGCTCGGCGATGGCGCCAGCAAGGACATCAACCTGTGGCTGAACACCGAGATCCCGGTGGGCAAGACCGCAACCTTCTATGCGTTCGGCACCTTCAACCAGCGCGATACCGAAGGCGCGAACTACTTCCGCTACCCCGACAGCGACGCCAACTGGAAGGAGGTGTACCCGAACGGTTACCGCCCGATTTCCGAAGGCGAGAACCGCGACGTGCAGGCCGTGGCCGGCGTGCGTGGCCAGTGGGGCGAGTGGAGCTACGACGGCAGCCTGGATTACGGCCAGAACGACTTCACCTACCGCCTGCGCGATTCGATCAACGCCTCGCTGGGCCCGACCAGCCCGACCCGCTTCAAGACCGCTGATTACCAGTACGCGCAGACCGTGGGCAACCTCGACCTGAGCCGCGTGTTCTCGCAGGGCGACAGCATCACCCACACCCTGGGCCTGGGCGCGGAAGTGCGCCACGAGCGCTACCAGACCCGTCCGGGCGATCCGTCCAGCTATGCCGCCGGCCCGTACACCGATCGCCCGACCGGCTCGCAGGCCGGTGGCGGCCTGACCCCGCAGGATGCCGCGTCGCTGGCACGTGACGTGGCCAGTGCCTATGCCAGCCTGGCCAGCCAGTTCGGCGACCACTTCTCCACCGACCTGGCCGCACGCTACGAGCACAGCGACGACTTCGGTGGCGAGCTGACCGGCAAGCTGGGCCTGCGCTACGAGTTCACCCCGGCCTTCGCCCTGCGCGGTGCCATCTCCAACAACTTCCGCGCGCCGTCGCTGGCGCAGATCGGCTACGAATCCACCTCCACCGGCTACAACGCCGCTGGCCAGCTGGTGCAGGGCCGCCTGCTGTCGGTCAACAACCCGATCGCCCGCGGCCTGGGCGCGCAGGACCTGAAGCCGGAGAAGTCGCTGAACACTTCGCTGGGCTTCACCAGCCGCATCGGTGAGCACTTCGACCTGTCGCTGGACTTCTTCCAGATCGACATCGACGACCGCATCGCGCTGTCGGAAAGCATCACCGGCGATGCGCTGACCGACTTCGTGGCCGCCAACTACGGCGTCACCGGCCTGCAGAGCGCCAGCTTCTTCGTCAACGCCGCCGACACCCGCACCCGCGGTGCCGAGCTGGTGACCAACTGGCGCCAGGCGCTGGGCGATGGCCAGCTGCTGCTGACCGGCACCTACGCCTACACCAAGACCACGCTGAAGAACGTGCTGGCCACCCCGGCCCAGCTGCAGGCGCTGGACGCGGACTACGTGCTGTTCGGCATCGAAGAGACCAACACGCTGACCGACGCGACCCCGCGTACCCGCGCCAGCCTGTCGGCCGCCTGGAGCAACGACCACTGGTCGCTGAGCAGCCGCGTCAACCGCTACGGCAGTGCCACCCGCGTGTTCAACTTCGGTGATGGCTACATCCCGCGCCAGACCTACCAGGCCGAATGGCAGCTGGATGCCGAAGTGGAATACCGCTTCAACAAGCAGTGGAGCGTGGCCATCGGCGGGCAGAACCTGACGGACAACTATCCGGACAAGTCCAACGAGGATATCTACTACTACGGCAACCTGCCGTACGACGTACTGTCGCCGATCGGCAGCAACGGCGCGTACTACTACGGTCGCGTGCGTTACACGTTCTGACCGCCCTCGGTGGGTGTGAAACCCACCCCTTCTGGTGGGTGCGGACCGTTGGTCCGCACTGCCTTCGGTGCCGACC
>JAEWOJ010000172.1 GCA_023399815.1 Pseudomonadota bacterium
CGCTGGGACGGATGATCTTGCCGTCGATGCGCTGCTCGATGATGTGCGCGCTCCAGCCGGCAGTGCGGGCGATCACGAACAGCGGGGTGAACATCGCGGTGGGCACGCCCATCATGTGGTAGCTGACGGCGCTGAACCAGTCCAGGTTCGGGAACATCTTCTTGATGTCCCACATCACCGACTCCAGGCGCTCGGCGATGTCGTACATCTTCATGTTGCCCTGCTCGGCCGACAGCTCGCGGGCCACGTCCTTGATCACCTTGTTGCGCGGATCGGAGACGGTATAGACCGGGTGGCCGAAACCGATCACCACTTCCTTGCGCTCCACCCGCGCCTTGATGTCGGCCTCGGCCTCGTCCGGCGTCTCGTAGCGCTTCTGCACCTCGAACGCGACTTCGTTGGCGCCGCCGTGCTTGGGCCCGCGCAGCGCGCCGATGCCGCCGGCGATGCACGAATACATGTCGCTGCCGGTGCCGGCGATGACGCGGCAGGTGAAGGTGGAGGCGTTGAATTCATGCTCGGCGTACAGGATCAGGCTGGTGTGCATCGCCTTGACCCACGACTCCGGCGGCTGCTCGCCGTGCAGCAGGTGCAGGAAGTGGCCGCCGATGGAGTCGTCGTCGGTCTCCACGTCGATGACGCGGCCGTTGTGGCTCCAGTGGTACCAGTACAGCAGCATCGAGCCGAGGCAGGCCATCAGCTTGTCGGCGATGTCGCGCGCGCCGGGGTGGTTGTGGTCGTCCTTCTCCGGCTGCACGCAGCCCAGCACCGAGACGCCGGTGCGCATCACGTCCATCGGGTGCGCCGACGGCGGCAGTTCCTCCAGCGCGGCCTTGACCGCCGCCGGGATGCCGCGCAGCGACTTCAGCTTGGCCTTGTAGGCGCGCAGCTCGGCGGTGTTCGGCAGCTTGCCGTGCACCAGCAGGTGGGCGATTTCCTCGAATTCGCTGGTATTGGCCAGGTCGAGGATGTCGTAGCCGCGGTAGTGCAGGTCGTTGCCGGAACGGCCGACGGTACACAGCGCGGTGTTGCCGGCGGCGGTGCCGGACAGCGCGACGGACTTCTTGGGCTTGAAGCCGGGGGTGGTGGTCTCGCTCATCGTGGTTTTCTCCCGATCTCTGGATTGCCCATGTAGGAGCGACATCAGTCGCGACGAACGCTTTCCCGGTAATGCCCGGTCGCGACTGACGTCGCTCCTACAGGTGGGTAGTTGGGGACTGTTATTTCTTCGCGGCGAACAGCGCATCGAGCTGCTGCTCGAACGCGTGATAGCCGATGCGGTCGTACAGCTCCTCGCGCGTCTGCATCGCCTCCACCACGCTCTTCTGGTGGCCGTCGCGGCGGATCGCCTCGTAGACATTCTCCGCCGCTTTGTTCGCGGCGCGGAACGCCGACAGCGGGAACAGCTGGATGGCGACGCCGGCCGAGGCCAGCTCGTCGCGACTGAACAGCGGGGTCTTGCCGAACTCGGTGATGTTGGCCAGCACCGGCACCTTCACCGCGTCGACGAAGCGCCGGTAGGTGTCCAGGTCGTAGGCGGCCTCGGCGAAGATGCCGTCGGCGCCGGCCTCGACGCAGGCGATGGCGCGCTCGATCGCCGCGTCCACGCCGTCCACCTGGATCGCATCGGTGCGCGCGATCAGGAAGAAGTCCGGATCGGTCCTGGCGTCGGCGGCGGCCTTCACCCGGTCGACCATCTCGCCCTGCGACACGATCTCCTTGCCGGGGCGGTGGCCGCAGCGCTTGGCGCCGACCTGGTCCTCGATGTGGCAGGCGGCGGCGCCGGCCTTGATCAGCGACTTCACCGTGCGCGCGATGTTGAACGCGCTCGGGCCGAAGCCGGTGTCGATGTCCACCAGCAGCGGCAGGTCGCACACGTCGGTGATGCGGCGCACGTCGATCAGCACGTCTTCCAGGGTGTTGATGCCCAGGTCCGGCAGGCCCAGCGAACCGGCCGCGACGCCGCCGCCGGACAGGTAGATGGCCCGGTAGCCGGCACGCTTGGCCAGCAGCGCATGGTTGGCGTTGATCGCGCCGATCACCTGCAGGGGCTTCTCGGCGGCAAGGGCGGCGCGGAACTGGGCGCCGGCGGAAGAAAGACTCATGGCTTGGCTCCTGATCGGGCGGCGACGGCGACGCCGTTCCGCGATGGCGCACAATCTGGCACCATCCGAATCATTGATCAATCTTGATTCAATAAATCAATATATCGACCACCATGCCCGAACTCCCCGACCCGGAACTGATCCCCGCCAGCGACGCCTGCGCCCTGCTCGGCATCAGCCCGGCCACGCTCTACGCCTACGTCAGTCGCGGCCAGCTCAGTTCGCGACCGGGCCCGGACCCGCGCAGCCGCGTCTACCTGCGCGCCGAAGTGGAGCGGCTGGCGCAGCGCAAGCGCGCCGGCCGCGGCGCAGCGCGCGGGGCGGCGCAGAGCCTGGACCGCGGGCTGCCGGTGCTGGAAACGCGGATCTCGCTGATCCGCCCGGACGCGCCGTATTACCGCGGCCGCTCGGCGGTGGCGGCAGCGCGGGCCGGCGCCACGCTGGAGGACATCGCGCGGCTGCTGTGGGAATGCGAGGAACAGGACCCGTTCGCCGCGGCGTCGCCGCCGGCCTGGCCGGAGCGTGTGGCGGCACTGGCCCTGGATGCCGCGTTGCCGCCGCTGGAGCGCACCATGGCCTGCATCCCGCTGCTGGCGCTGGAGCAACGGCAATCGCTCAACGCCTCGGTCCCGGTGCGGCGCGAAGTGGCGGCGACGCTGCTGCGGCAGAACGCCGCGCTGCTGGTCGGCATCCAGCCCGACGCACGCCCGGTGCACCGCCTGCTCGCCGACGCATGGCGGCCCGGCGATGCCGGTTTCGCCGAACTGGTGCGCTCGGCGCTGGTGCTGTGCGCCGACCACGAACTGAACGTCTCGGCCTTCGCCGCGCGCGTGGTCGCCTCGACCGGCGCGCACCTGCACGCCACCGTCAGCGCCGGCCTGGCCGCGCTGTCCGGTCCGCGCCACGGCGGCGCCACCGCGCGCGCGCATGCGCTGCTGCTCGACGCCGAGGCCAGCGGCACGCCGACCGCCTTCATCGCCGAACGCTGGCGCCGCGGCGACGAGCTGCCCGGCTTCAACCACCTGCTCTACCCCGACGGCGACCCGCGCGGCACCGAAATGCTGCGCCAGCTGCGCGGACTGTGCGGCGACACGCCGCGCATGCGCCACGTCGAGGCGGTGCTGGCCGCCACCGCCGAGCACAGCGGCCAGCATCCGAACATCGACGGCCTGCTCGCGGCGATCTGCTACGTGCACGACCTGCCGGGCGCCCACGCGCTGGTGATGTTCGCCACCGCGCGCCTGACCGGCTGGCTGGCGCATGCGCTGGAACAGCAGGCACTGGGCACGCTGATCCGCCCACGCGCGCGCTACACCGGGTTGGCCCCCGGCAGCATTCTGTAGGTCGGGGGCTACGCCCCCGACGGGCCCGCCGACACACCCGCCAGATGCGCTGGGGCCCTTGATCCGCTCACGGGCGCGCTGCACCGGGCTGGCACCAGGCGGCCCGCCACGGCTTCGGAGGCATGCGTCCAGCTCATGGCTGGGCCCGATTTTTCGCGTTGGTGCCGGCACGCAGGCCATCCCTACACTCCTGCGCTTACCGGGAGAGATACCGATGACGACTTCGCTTGCATTGCCGAACCGCGTGGCCCGACGCCTGTCGTGCCCCCCTCTTCGCCTGTTCGCCATCGTCGCCACCGCGACCCTGGCCGCCTGCCAACCCGGACCACGCGACGCAGCCCCCGCAGCGGACGCGGCGGGATCGACCCACGCCGACGCCACGGCTGCCGCGGTGCCGGCCTGCCCCGCCGACGCAACGGTGATGGACGGCTGGAACGAGCGTGCACCGCCGCGGCGCATCTTCGGCAACACCTGGTACGTCGGCACCTGCGGCCTGACCGCCTTGCTGGTGACATCGGACCACGGCCACATCCTGCTGGACGGCGCCACCGAAGCGGCCGGCCCGCTGATCGAAGCGAACATCCGCGCGCTCGGCTTCGACCCGAAGGACGTGAAGTACCTGCTGAACTCGCACGAGCACTACGACCACGCCGCGGGCCTGGCCTACCTGCAGGGCGTCACCGGCGCGCCCTTGCTGGCGCGCGCGCCGGCCGTCGCCACCCTGCGCAGCGGCAGGAGCGACCGCGACGACCCGCAGCAGCTCGAACCGCATTCGGCCTTCCCGCCGGTCTCCCGGGTGGAGGTCATCGGCGATGGCGGCACGGTCCGGGTCGGCCCGCTGGCGCTGACCGCCCATGCGACGCCCGGCCACACGCCCGGCGGCACCAGCTGGACATGGCGCTCCTGCGAGGGCACGCGCTGCATGGACATGGCCTATACCGACAGCACGAGCGCGATTTCCGACCACGAATACCGCTACCGCGACCATCCCGCGATGGTCGCTGCATTCGACCACGGGCTGGACACGCTGGCCGCGCTGCCCTGCGACATCCAGATGGCCCCGCATCCCCTGGCGTCGGACCTGTTCGCCCGCCTGCAGGACCAACCCGGAAAGCCGCTGGTCGATGCGGGCGCATGCGCGCGCTACGCCCGGGCGGGACGCGCCAACCTGGAGAAACGGCTGAGCGATGAAGCCAGCGGCCTGAAACCCTGAAGCCGCGCCGGCCGGGAAGCGCCCACGCGTGGCCGCCATCGGCCGGAAGCGCCATCCCGGCGCAGCATTGAGTGGACCGTTACTCCCGCGCGGGCGCCTGCTTCTTCGACCAGGCCTGGACGATGGCCGCGATCGCCTGCACGCCGTCGGTCAGCGCCGCCGGGCCGGGTTGCAGGATGATCGGCGACTTGATCTCGTGCAGTTCGCCGTCGCGCACCGCGCGTATCGCCTCCCAGCCCGGCCGCGCGGCCACGCGCTCGGGGCGGAATTTCTTGCCGCACCACGAGCCGATGATGATGTCCGGATCGCGCGCGATCACCGGGTCGCCGTCGGCGAGGATGCGCGCCCTGGCCAGCGGCTCGCGCGACAGCTCGGGGAACACGTCGATGCCGCCGGCGATCTCCACCAGCTCGGCGCCCCACTGGATGCCGGTGATGATCGGCTCGTCCCACTCCTCCACGTATACGCGCGGCCGCCGCGGCAGGCGCGCGGCCTGGGCGGCGATGGCGTCCAGCCCGCGCTGCAGTTCGTCGGCATAGGCGTCGGCGCGCGCGGCCACGCCGACCAGCGCGCCGAGCCGGCGGATGTAGTCGAGGATGCCGGCGACGCTGCGGTGGTTGGCAATCCACACTTCCACGCCGCGGCGGATCAGTTCTGCGGCGATGTCGGCCTGGATGTCGGAAAAACCGATCGCCAGGTCGGGCTTGAGCCTGAGGATTTCCTCCACCTTGGCGCTGGTGAAGGCGCTGACCTTGGGTTTGTCGCGGCGCGCCTGCGGCGGGCGCACGGTGAAGCCGCTGATGCCGACGATGCGGTCCTGCTCGCCCAGCGCGTACAGGGTCTCGGTCGGCTCCTCGGTCAGGCAGACGATGCGGCGCGGCCCGCTCATGGCGCGGCGAACTCCACGGCGTCGACGAACACCGCCGGGCTGTTCCAGGGATGATGCGCGGCGATGCCCTCGTCGAGCAGGCGCTGCAGCCGCTCGCGGTCGCCCGGGACACCGCGCGGAATGCAGAACTCCAGCCGCACCGTGGGCTCGCAGACCAGCTCGCCGGCCCGGCCGACGGCGCTGGCGGTGCCGGGCTGCACGCGGAACTGCTCCCGCCCCGGCGCCGACTCCCACATGCCGTGCGCATAGCCGCCGGCGGCGAGGTCGTCCACCGCGAGGATGCCGCGCTTGAGCGCCTCCACGTGCGCCGGCGGCACGAACACGGTGATGCGATGAACCGGATGCAGGCGCAGCGTGCTCACGGGTACAGCAGCCGCTTGCTCCAGGCGCCGGCGGCATCGGCCTCGTAGCACCAGCGCTCGTGCAGGCGGAAGGTCGCGCCGTACCAGAACTCGATGCGCTGCGGGACGACGCGGATGCCGCTCCAGCCGTCCGGGCGCGGCACGTCGCGGCCCTCGAAGCGGGTTTCGAAACTGCGCAGGCGTTCCTCGAACTCCTCGCGCGACCCCAGCGTCTGCGACTGCGTCGACGCCCAGGCGCCAATCTGGCTCATGCGCGGGCGCGAGGCGAAGTAGGCATCGGCCTCGGCGGCGGACACCAGCTGCGCATCGCCGTCGATCCGTACCTGGATGCCGGCCCCGCGCAGGCTGCGCCACAGGAACAGCAGCGCCGCCTGGCGGTTGGCGTGCAGCTCGCGGCCCTTGCGGCTGTCCAGGTGGGTGTAGAACACGAAGCCGCGCTCGTCGAAGCCCTTGAGCAGCACGGTGCGCGCCGAGGGCCGGCCATCGACGTCGGCCGTGGCCACGGTCATCGCACTGGGCTCGATTTCGTTGCTGGCCTTGGCCTCCTCGAACAGCTCGGCGAAGGTCGAAAGCGCTTCTGCGTACAGATCGGTCATGGCTCCACTTCGGACAGCACGGGTTTGGGCTATTGTGGCGCCATGTCGCCCGTTCCGCACCGCTTCTCCGCACGCCGCTTCCCGCAGACGCTCGTCGCGCAGGCACTGGACGAGGCGCTCGCCACCGGCCAGGACGTGCCGGTACTGGCGATCAGCGGCCTGCAGGGCAGCGGCAAGTCCACGCTCGCCGCGCAGGTGGTGGAACTGGCGCGCACGCGCGGCCTGCGCGCGGCGGCGCTGTCGATCGACGACGTCTACCTGACCCGCGCGCAACGCCAGCGCCTGGCCGACCGTATCCACCCGCTGCTGACCACCCGCGGCCCACCGGGCACGCACGACCTGCCGCTGGCGCTGGCGACGCTGGACGCGGCGCGTGCCGGGCAGGCGTTCGCGCTGCCGCGCTTCGACAAGCTCGCCGACGAACGCGTGCCCGAAGCGCAATGGGAGCGCATCGACGGACTGGACCTGCTGGTGTTCGAGGGCTGGTTCCTCGGCACGCCGGCCGAAGCGGACGCCGCCCTGCACGCGCCCTTGAACGCGCTGGAACGCGATGCCGATCCCGAGGGCGTCTGGCGGCGCTGGTGCAACCGGGCGCTGGCCGACGACTATCCCGCGCTATGGCGCCGCTTCGACCGGCTGTGGTTCCTGCAGCCGCCGGGATTCTCGGTGGTGCCGCACTGGCGCTGGCAGCAGGAACAGGGGCTGCAGCAGGCATCACCAGGGCGTACCGGCATGAACCGCTCGCAGCTGGAGCGCTTCGTGCAGTTCTACGAGCGGGTCAGCCGGCAGACGCTGCGCACCCTGCCCGGCATCGCCGACCGTACCATCGCGCTGGATGCGCAGCGGCAGGTACTGTAGGCGCCATCGTTTCCCGACGATCCGGGCCGAGCCCCGCCCGGCTCCACCGCTGGAGCCATTGCCCGTGCGAACGCCACGGCGAAGTCTTCGCCGCGCAAGCCCGCGTCATCGTCCCGCGGTGATGCGCAGCACGTCGTCCAACAAGGCCGCGGCGGTGACTTCCGCGCCCGCGCCCGGCCCCTGGATCAGCAGCGGCTGGCTGTCATAGCGGTCGCTGTGGATCGCCACGCGGTTGTCGGTACCACGACCGCCGGCCAGCGGGTGATCCGCCGGCAGCGCGCGCAGGCCGACGCTGGCGCCGTGCCTGTCCAGGCGGCCGACGAAGCACAGCGACAGGCCCTGCGCGCGCGCCTGCCGCAGGCGTTCGGCCAGCGGCGCGTCCAGCTGTTCCAGCGCGGCATCGACCTGCGCGGCCGGCAACGCGGCCAGCGCCGGCGGCACCAGCGATTCGACCTCCACCTGCGCGGCCTCCAGCGCCACGCCGGCCGCGCGAGCCAAGATCAGCAGCTTGCGGCGCACGTCCTCGCCGGACAGGTCGATGCGCGGGTCGGGCTCGGTATAGCCGGCCAGCGCCGCTTCGCGCACGCAGGCCGAGAACGGCCGGCCGCCGTCGAAACGATGGAACAGCCACGCCAGCGAACCGGACAGCACGCCTTCGATGGCATGGATGCGGTCGCCGCCGGCCACCAGCGCGCGGATGCTGGACAGCAGCGGCAGGCCCGCACCGACCGTGGCCGCATCGCCATAGCGCGCGGCGCCATCGGCCACGACCTCGCCGATCCGCCGCGCGCGCGCCAGCGTGGTGCCGTTGCCCAGCTTGTTGGCGGTGACCACGTGGATGCCCTGCGCCAGCCAGTGCGCATGCTCGGCGGCGACGTCCTCGCTGGCGGTGGCATCGACCACGATGTCGCCCGCCCGCAGGCGCCCGGTTTCCCGTTGGTGCGCCGGCGCGTCGCCCTGCCTGCCCGCGTCGCGGGCGCGCGACAGCACGGCCGCGGGCGCGTCGTCGCAGGCCAGCGCGATGCGCGAGTTCGCCACCACGTGCAGCGACGGCAGGCTGAGCCGCCGCTGCTGCAAGGCCTGGTAACGGGCCACGAAGGCCGAGCCGACGGTGCCGGTGCCCAGCAGCACCAGCCGTGCCTGCGCAGCCGCCTGCGGACGCAGTTGTGCGCTCACGCGTCCACCGTTTTCCGCTGGGCGTCGTGCCGGCTTTCGGCGAGCACGCGCTCGGCGCGGCGCAGCGCCGCCTGCAGGTCGGCCACCAGGTCCTCGCTGGCCTCGATGCCCACCGACAGCCGCAGCAGGCTGTCGCTGATGCCGGCCTTGGCGCGCGCCTCCGGCGTCATCGCCGCATGGGTCATGGTGGCCGGGTGCGCGATCAGGCTCTCCACGCCGCCCAGCGATTCGGCCAGGGTGAAATAGCGCAGGCCGTCGACGAAGGCGCGCACCGCCGCATGCGGGTCGGCGCCTTCGCATCCGGCCAGCTCGAAGGACAGCATCGCGCCGAAGCCCTTCTGCTGGCGCGCGGCCACCGCGTGGCCCGGGTGCGATTCCAGCCCCGGGTAATAGACCGCGGCCACCACCTCGCTGCCGGCCAGCACATCGACCAGCGCGCGGGTGTTCTCCTGGTGCACGCGCAGCCGCGCATCCAGCGTGCGCAGGCCGCGCAGGGTCAGGAAGGCGTCGAACGGCGAGCCGGTCAGGCCCAGCGCGTTGGCCCACCACACCAGCTGCTGGTGCACTTCGGCATCGCGCGCGATCACCGCGCCGCCGACCACGTCGCTGTGGCCGTTGACATACTTGGTGGTCGAGTGCAGCACCAGGTCGGCGCCGAAGGCAATCGGGTTCTGCAGCGCCGGCGACAGGAAGGTGTTGTCCACCACCACCTGCGCGCCGGCCTTGTGCGCGGCATCGATCACGAAACGCAGGTCGGTGATGCGCAGCAGCGGATTGGACGGGGTCTCCACCAGCACCAGCTTCGGCTGCTGCGCCAGCGCCTCGGCCAGCGCGCGCGGATCGGTCAGGTCGGCGGTGATCAGCTCGAAGTGGCCCTTGGCCGCCAGCGCGTTGAACAGGCGCCAGCTGCCGCCGTAGGCGTCGTGCGGGACCACCAGCCGGTCGCCGGGCTGCAGCAGCGCATTGAGCACCAGGGTGATCGCGCCCATGCCGGTGGAGGTGATCACGCCGCCAGCGCCGCCTTCCAGTTCGGCCAGCGCT
This sequence comes from Pseudomonadota bacterium, assembly GCA_023399815.1. GTDB lineage: Bacteria > Pseudomonadota > Gammaproteobacteria > Xanthomonadales > Xanthomonadaceae > Stenotrophomonas. Next base: position 9,584 of record JAEWOJ010000172.1, read on the forward strand.
TCGCCCAGCAGGTCGCGGGTCGGGTTGCCGCTGCGGGTGTAGTCGTACTGGCGCTTGTTGCCGAAGCCGTCGAAGCTGAAGTTGGACGACAGCACCACCGGCGGCGTCACCGCACCGTAGGCGGTGTCGCGGTCGATGCCGGCACGCACGGCCGCAGTGGCGCGGCAACAGGACACATCGGAAGCGGTGGACAGGCTCATGCGTTTTCTCCGGGAAGGCGAAGGGCGTTGGCGAGGATCGCGTCGATGCGATCGGTTTCTTTCAGGAAGGCGTCGTGGCCGTAGGGCGAGCGCAGCACGCGCAGGCTGCCACGCGTGCCCAGGCCCTCGACCAGCGCGACCAGGTCGGACAGCGGCACCAGGCGGTCGCCTTCGACCGCGACCACCAGCGTCGGCACGCTCACGGCGGTCGGATCGACGCGGTGCAGGTCGATGGATTCGGACAGGCGCAGGTAGGCATCGACGCGAGTGCGCGCCACGTACTGCGCGCCGGCGGCGTCCAGGTAGTCCTCGGCGGCCACGCGCACGCGGCCGTTGACCACTTCCGGCGCGGCATCGAAGCGTTCGCCGAATTCCTCCGGCGTGCGGTAGCTGAGCATGGCGAACTGCCGCGCCAGCGCCAGGCCGTGGGTTTCGGCGCACTGCAGCTGGCCCAGCGCGACCGCGCGGCGCTGCAGCGCGCGCCAGGCCGAGGCGTAGGGATGCGGGCGATGCGCGCCGCTGACCGCGACCAGCCGCTCCAGCCGCCGGGGATGACGGATCGCCAGCTGCAGGCCGACCAGCGCGCCGTAGGAATAGCCGACATGGCCGTGCAGGCGGTCGATGCCCAGCGCATCGAGCAGCGCGGCGATGGCATCGGCCTGGTCGGCGGTGTCGATCGGCGCATCGAGGTCGCCATCGGCGCCGATGAAATCGAAACCGAGCAGGCGGCGGCGCTCCGGGTCCAGCGCACGGCCGCAGCCGACCAGCCCTTCGGCCCAGCCCTTCTCGCCGAACGCGGCGGTGGCGGCGATATGCCGGTGCGCGGAAATGCCGCCGGCCACCAGCACCACCGGCGCCTCGGCCGCGCCCACCAGTTCATAGCGCAGGCGCAGGCGGCGCTCGCCGGCATGGCGCATCGCCAGCCGCACCTCGATTTCCCCGCGCACGGCGGACATGGCGCGCGCTGCGTCGACCTGGGCGGCGGCCGGGAATTCACGGAGGACGGTGGCGGTGGCGAAACTCATGGCGGTATCCGGTAAGGAGCAGCCATCGAGCTTCGCGGGCCCGTGTTCGCCGTGCGTGGCACGGATCGAACCATCTTTCGGCGGACACAGTGGTCACCGCAGGATTTGGCACCAAGCACAGGCGCTTGCGCGTCTGCTGGTTGCCCCGGCATCAAAGGGCCTGTCCCTCCGCCGGTCTCGATGGTGGACACACGATGCCAGCCCCCTCCACCCTTGTCAATCGCTTTATTCGGATGGAGCGATGGAGTTTCCGATGCAACCACCCCGGCATAATCCGCGGGCCACCATCACCCCGCCCGCCATGCCCCGGCTGCCGCTCCTGCTCCTGTCCATGACACTCGCCCTGCCGGCCCATGGCGACGGCCCCGCGCCGCGCTGGCGCCAGGGCTGGGGACTCGCCGCTGCGGGAACGACGGAAGGCGACATCGGCCACGACGCCAGCTTTGCGCGACTGACCCTGCAGCGCCGCGCCGGCGGCCATGAAGCCTGGGGACGCAACCTGCTGGCCGGCCCGGTGCAGGTCCGCCTGCGCAACGACGGCGAGGGCACCGCGACGACCGTGCCAGTGCTGCTGCCTGCCGGCGAGCAGCGCCGCCTGCTGTGGCTGGCCGACGACGGCGGCCCGGTCAGCCTGCTGCTCGACGCCTTTCCCGGCGATCCGTCCGCCCATCCCGTCGACCACCTCTACCGGCTGCCGTTCGACGGTGTCCCGGTGCGCGTCAGCCAGGGCATCGGCGGGCATCACAGCCACGGAAACGCACAGAACCGCTACGCCATCGATTTCCCGCTGCCCGAAGGCACGCCCGTCCTCGCCGCCCGCGCCGGCACGGCGATGCAGGTGGTGGCCGATTCGCCCGAGGATGGCTGCCTGGTCCGGGTGCTGCACGCCGACGGCAGCATGGCGCTGTACGCCCACCTGCAATCGGGAAGCCTGTCGGTCCGCCCCGGGCAGGCGATCCAGGCCGGGCAGCCCCTGGCCCGGTCTGGCAACACCGGCCACAGCAGCGGCCCGCACCTGCACTTCGCCGTGCAGGCCAACACCGGGCTGGCCCTGGCCTCGATCCCGTTCCGCATGGCCGGCCCGCAGGGCGAACTGCGCTTCCCGCGCACGCTGGAACCCTGACGCCCCAACCATTTGCCCAACCACCTGTAGGAGCGACCCCACTACCCCCCCGGGCGTCC
>JAEWOJ010000184.1 GCA_023399815.1 Pseudomonadota bacterium
CTGCCGCGTGGGGCTCCCCCGCAAACCCCCCGGGCTACTGGCGTCGCTCCTACAGTCGCTCCTACGCGGCCAGTTGCCGCCGCAGCCAGTCCGCCAATGCCTCGATTCGCGGATGCCGCTCGTCGCCGGCGGTGCACAGCGCCCATTGCCCCTCGGTATCGACGAAACCCCACGGGGCGACGAGGCGGCCGTTGACCAGGTCGTCGGCCACCAGCGGTTCGGGGGCGATGGCGATGCCGAGGCCGGCGACCGCGGCTTCGAGCAGGTAGTACAGGTGCTCGAAGCCGGTGCCTTCGCGCAACGCCGCCACGTCCAGGTCGTTGAGCGTGGCCCAGGTGGGCCAGGCCTGCGGCCGCGAGCGGGTGTGCAGCAGGGGATGGTCGAGCAGCGCTTCCGGCGGCTGGTGGACGAGCAGCTGCGCGCCGCGCATGGACGGGCTGAACACCGGGCCGATGCGTTCGCTGCCCAGGCCGTGCACGGTCCAGCCGGCCGGCCACGGCGCCTGGCCGAGCAGCAGGGCCGCATCCAGTCCCGCCAGCCGCGGGGCGAAATCGCCGTCCTGCGCGGCCAGGTGCAGGGTCAGGCCGGGCAGGTCGCGTTGCAGCTGCTGCAGGCGCGGGATCATCCAGCGCGCCAGCACGCTGCCGGGGCAGCCGAGCACGAAGGCATCGTTGCGGTGCGTCCGCCGCAGCGCGGCCAGGGCGTCGCGCAGCTGCGAGAAGGCCCCGGAGGCGGCTTCCTGCAGGCGCTTGCCGGCGGCGGTAGGGCGGATGCCGCGGCCGTCGCGCTCGAACAGCGCCATGCCCAGTTCCTCCTCCAGCGCCCGCAACTGGCGGCTGACCGCGCCGTGGGTCACGTGCAGTTCGTCGGCGGCGAGGCTGACGCTGCGCAGGCGGGCAGCGGCCTCGAAGGCGCGCAGGGCGTTGAGCGAGGGCAGGGCGTGTTCGTCCTTCATGGCGCACATCCCTGTGCGCCACCCTTTGGGCGGCTTCGCCGTGAATAACGGCTGTCCTGCCGTTCTTTCATGGCGCACGTCTGACCGCCATGGATGGCGGGAATGCCGGTTTTGCAGGAGCGAAAACCGGCCCTGCGCCACCCTTCGGGCGGCTTCGCCGTGAAAAACGTCTGTCCTGTCGTTTTTTCATGTGAGTTTTTCTAACACATGGCGGCCGATTTATCGATTTTCATCGGCGGGCGGGTGCGCTACGTTGCTGGCCTGTCTGTCCTGCCGACCGTGATGCCATGACCGCCCCGCCGATCACAGATTTCCACGCCTTTCCCGATGCCCGCGGGCATTTCGGCCGCTACGGCGGCAGCTTCGTCGCCGAGACGCTGGTCGGGCCGTTGCAGGAACTGGCGGCCGCCTACGACCAGGCGCGGGTCGATCCGGCCTTCATCGCCGCCTACGACAAGGACCTGAAGCACTACGTCGGCCGGCCCAGCCCGATCTACCACGCCGAGCGCCTGAGCCGAGACGTCGGCGGCGCGCAGATCCTGCTCAAGCGCGAGGACCTCAACCACACCGGCGCACACAAGGTGAACAACACCATCGGCCAGGCGCTGCTGGCCGCGCGCATGGGCAAGACCCGCATCATCGCCGAGACCGGCGCCGGCCAGCACGGCGTGGCCAGCGCCACCGTGGCCGCGCGGCTGGGCCTGGAATGCGTGGTCTACATGGGCGCGACCGACATCGAGCGGCAGAAGATCAATGTCTACCGGATGAAGCTGCTCGGCGCCACGGTGGTGCCGGTGAGCAGCGGCTCGGCCACGCTCAAGGACGCGCTCAACGAGGCGATGCGCGACTGGGTGACCAACGTGCGCGACACCTTCTACATCATCGGCACGGTCGCCGGGCCGGACCCGTACCCGCGCATGGTGCGCGACTTCAACGCTATCGTCGGGCGCGAGGCGCGCGCGCAGATGCTGGAGGACTATGGCCGCCTGCCCGACGCGATCACCGCCTGCGTCGGCGGCGGTTCCAACGCGATCGGCCTGTTCCATGCCTTCCTCAACGACCGCGAGGTCAAGATCTACGGCGCCGAGGCGGCGGGCGACGGCATCCACACCGGCCGCCATGCCGCGTCGATCTCGGCCGGCCGGCCCGGCGTGCTGCACGGCAACCGCACCTACGTGCTGTGCGACGACGATGGCCAGATCACCGAGACCCACTCCATTTCCGCCGGCCTGGACTACCCCGGCGTCGGCCCAGAGCATTCCTTCCTGTCCGATACCGGCCGCGCGCAGTACGTCGGCATCACCGACGACGAGGCGCTGGCCGCGTTCCATCGCCTGACCCGCACCGAGGGCATCCTGCCGGCGCTGGAATCCAGCCATGCGGTGGCGCAGGCGATCAAGCTGGCGCGCGAGCTGCCGAAGGACGCGCTGGTGCTGTGCAACCTGTCCGGCCGCGGCGACAAGGACGTGCATACCATCGCCGCGCGCGAAGGGCTGTCGCTGTGAGCGGGCGGCTGGTTCGCGCCGGCGCGCTGGCCTGTCTGGGCGTGGCGCTGGCGGCCTGCAAGCCGCCCGAGCCCGAGGTGCGGCCCTTGCCGGCCGGCACGGCGCCCGCGCAGTCGGCATCGCCCGCGCCCGGGAAGCAGCCGCCCAAGGCGGATGCGGCGGCGCAGCTGGCGAGCGTCGGCGACCTGCGCATCGGCGCGGCATTCGGCCACGGGCCGGGCGACGAGGCCTTCGAGGCGGCGGGCATGCGCGAGGCGATGGACGGCGACTGCGAATACTACGCGCGCGGCACGCTGCCCGAAGGCATGTCGATGATGGTGCTGGGCGATCGCATCGCCCGCTTCGACGTGCATGGCGAAGGCGATCCGGGTGCCCGCAGCGATGCGCCGCCGGTTCCGTTCGGCCTGTGGGTGGGCATGAGCGTGGCCGAGGCCAGGCAGCGCCTGCCCGCCGACGTGGTCGCCAGCCCGCACGCCTACGTGTGGCCCGATGGCGAATACCTGACGTGGACCGACGAGCGGGCCGGGCTGGCCCTGCGCGTGGAAACCGACAAGGACGTGGTGACCTCGATCTACTGGGGCCAGCCCGAGGCGGTCGAATTTATTGAAGGATGTTCCTGAGATGCCTGTGACCCGAATCGACGAATGCTTCGCCCGCCTGCGCGCGTCCGGCCGCAAGGCGCTGATCCCGTTCATCACCGCTGGCGATCCCGCGCTGGAGGCCACGGTGCCGGTGATGCACGAACTGGTCGCCGCCGGCGCCGACGTGATCGAGCTGGGCGTGCCGTTCTCCGACCCGATGGCCGACGGCCCGACCATCCAGCGCAGTTCCGAGCATGCGCTGGCCCGCGGTGCCGGCCTGCGCTACGTGCTGGACACCGTGGCCCGGTTCCGCGAGCAAGACGCGCTCACCCCGGTGGTGCTGATGGGCTACCTCAACCCGGTGGAGATCCGCGGCGCGGCGCAGTTCGCCGCCGAAGCGGCCGCCGCCGGCGTCGATGGCGTGCTGCTGGTGGACCTGCCGCCGGAAGAGGCCGAGGAAACCCGCGCCGCGTTCACCGCCGCCGGGCTGGCGCTGATCCTGCTGGCCTCGCCGACCAGCAGCGCGCAACGGCTCGATACCCTGTGCGAAGCGGCGCAGGGCTATCTCTACTACGTCAGCTTCGCCGGCGTCACCGGCGCCTCGGAACGGCTGGACAGCGCCGCCGCCGGCGAGCGCCTGCGCCTGCTGCGCGGCCGCTCGACCGTGCCGGTGGTGGCGGGGTTCGGCATCAGGGACGCGGCCAGCGCCGCGGCGATGGCGGTGGACGCCGATGGCGTGGTGGTCGGCAGCGCGCTGGTGGCGGTGATGGCCGATGCCGGTTCGGTCGAGGAAGCAGTGCGCGCCGCGGGGGCGTTCCTGGCGCCGTTGCGGCACGCGCTGGATGCCTGAGGAACGGCGCCGGCGTGCAATGGCGCCATGCGCATGGATAATGCGGGCCGGCTCCGTCGCGCGGGATGAGGTTTGGACGTTTCACAGAGGCAGGCCGGCGGCATGGAGCGCAATCCCGGCATCGATGCGTTGCGCGGCGCCTCCATCCTGATGGTGGTGCTGCACCACTTGGCGCTGCGCATCCCGCTGCGCGACACCGCGCTGGGGGATTTCCTGCCGCGGCGCCTGCTCAACGCGCTGAGCTACAACGGCTATGAAGCGGTCTTCGTCTTCTTCGTCGTGTCCGGCTTCCTGATCACCTCGCATTCGCTGCGGCGCTGGGGCGCGCTGGCGTCCATCGACCTGCGCGCGTTCTACGTGCGCCGCGCCGCCCGCATCCTGCCGTGCCTGCTCCTGCTGCTGGCGGTGCTGAGCGCGATGCACCTGGCCGGCGTGCCGTTCTACGTCGTCGACGGAGAAGGGCAGTCGCTGGGTGGCGCGCTGTTCTCGGCCCTGGCCCTGCACCTGAACTGGTATGAGGGCCGCACCGGCTGGCTGCCCGGCGGCTGGGACGTACTGTGGTCGCTGTCGATCGAGGAAGTGTTCTACCTGGGCTTCCCGCTGGTCTGCCTGCTGGTGCGCGGGCGGACGCCGCTGATCGTTCTGCTGGGCCTGTCCGCGCTGTCGCTGCCGGTCACCCGCGCGGCCCTGGCGGGCAACGAGATATGGCAGGAAAAGGCCTATCTGCCGGGCATGGCGGCGATTGCCACCGGGGTGCTGACCACCCTGCTGGTCGAACGCTGGCAGGCGCCGCCACGGACTGCCCGGCTGCTGCGCCTGGCCGGCGGCCTGGGCCTGCTGGCCGTGCCGCTCTACGGGCGCGAACTGTGGGCCTCGTTCGGCAACGGCTACATGCTGGTGCTGACCGGTTCGGCGGCGATGCTGGTCGCCGGCCTGCAGGCCGGCCCGGGCGCGCCGATGCGCGGGCTGGGCTGGCTGCGCGCTTGCGGCCGGCTCAGCTACGAGATCTACCTGACCCACATGTTCGTCGTGTTCGCGCTGGTGGCGCTGTACCGGCACGCCGGTGGCGATGTGCGCACGGGTTTCTGGTGGTACCTGCCGCTGCTGGTGCTGTGCTGGGCGCTTGGGTTGGCGGTGGCGAAAGGATTTTCCGAACCCTGCGACAGGGCATTGCGGCGGCGCTGGCTGCGCAGGTCCCAGTGAGTGCCGTAGGAGCGACGC
>JAEWOJ010000075.1 GCA_023399815.1 Pseudomonadota bacterium
CCGCGATCGCGCCACGCACCGGGATGGGAACCGGCACGGGACGCGGGCACTGGCAGCTGGGTTTCGCGGGATGCACGGAGAAGGGCCTCAGCGCAGTCCCGTTTCGTTGCGGGCGATGACCAGGCGCTGGATCTCGCTGGTGCCTTCGTAGATCTCGGTGATCTTGGCGTCGCGGAAATAGCGCTCCAGTGGCATTTCCTTCGAATACCCCATGCCGCCGTGGATCTGCACGGCCTGGTGGGCGATCCACATCGCCGCTTCCGAGGCGGTCAGCTTGGCGACCGCGGCCTCGGTGGAGAAGCGCCTGCCCTGGGCCTTGGTCCAGGCCGCGCGCAGGGTCAGCAGCAGTGCCGCGTCCAGCTTGCACTTCATGTCGGCGATCTTGGCCTGGATCATCTGGAAGCTGCCGATCGGCGCGCCGAACGACTTGCGCTCGCGCACATAGGCCACCGAAGCCTCGTAGGCCGCGCGGGCGATGCCCACCGCCTGCGAGGCGATGCCGATGCGACCGGAATCGAGCAGGCTCATCGCGATCTTGAAGCCCTGCCCTTCGCTGCCGATCACGTCCTCGGCGCGGGCCACGTAGTCCTGGAACTCGATCTCGCAGGTGGCCGAGGCGCGCACGCCGAGCTTGGGCTCGGTCTTGCCGCGGCCGAAGCCCGGGCGGGCGGTGTCGACCATGAAGGCGGTGATGCCGCGCGCGCCCTGCGACGGGTCGGTCATCGCAAACAGCACGACGTAGCGCGCCACCGGGCCGGAGGTGATCCAGCTCTTCTGGCCGTTGATCAGGTAGGAGCCGTCGGCCTGCTTCACCGCGCGGCAGCGCATGGCGGTGGCGTCGGAACCGGACTGCGACTCGGTCAGCGCGAAGGCGCCGATCTCGCGGCCCTCGGCGATCGCGCGCACGTACAGCTGCTTCTGGTCCTCGGTGCCGTAGCTGAGCACGGCATTGCAGAACAGCGAGTTGTTGACCGACATGATGGTGGCGTGCGCGGCATCGGCGGCCGACACCTCGACGATCGCCAGCACGCTGGACACCGGGTCCATCCCGGCGCCGCCGTACTCGACCGGCACCTCGATGCCCATCAGGCCGTTCTCGCCGAGCAGGCGGATGTTCTCCAGCGGGTATTCGCCGGTCGCATCGTGGTGCTCGGCGCTGGGGGCGATCTTCTCTTGGGCGATGCGGCGGGCGACATCCTGCAGCATCAGTTGTTCTTCGGAAAAGCTGAAATCCACTGCACCCCTCCCAGGGCGTTACGAAGTTGCGATTGTAACCATTGCAGCCGGCGACTTTAGGGGGAAGGAACCGGGGACACGGGGAGAGCGGCAGCAAGCGCGCCGGGCCGCTTCCGGCAGTTGCTGGTCATCCCAGTCAGGATCCCGGTGCCTTGACCCTGCCGCGCCGCGGCAGCAAAATATCTCTCTATCTCGATAGGTAGATATTTATGGATCTGGAAGACTGGTCGACCCGCCTGAAGGTGTTCGCCGACGCCACCCGCGTGCGCCTGCTGACGCTGCTGGAGCAGGAGGAGCTGACCGTGGCCGAGCTGTCGGCCATCACCACGCTGGCGCAGCCGCGCGTGTCCACCCACCTGGCCCGCCTGAAGGAGGCCGGGCTGGTGCGCGACCGCCGCGCCGGCGTGTCGGCCTATTACCGCTTCGACGAGGCCGCGCTGGATCCGGCGCAGCGCGCATTGTGGCATGCGCTGAGCACCGGCAGCGACGACCCGCTGCTGCGCCAGGACGCCGAGCGCGTCCCCGCCGTGCTGGCGATGCGCGCCGCCGACCAGAACTGGGCCGACAGCGTGGCCGGCGACATGGAGCGCCACTACTCGCCGGGCCGCACCTGGGAAGCGCTGGCGCGCAGCGCGCTGCCGCTGCTGGAAACCGGCGACGTGCTCGACATCGCCTCCGGCGACGGCGTGCTGGCCGAGCTGCTGGCCCCGCACGCGCAGCGCTACGTCTGCGTCGACACCAGCGCGCGCGTGGTCGCCGCGGCCAGCGAGCGCCTGCGCAAGCTGCCCAACGTCGAGGTGCGCGAAGGCGACATGCACAAGCTGCCGTTCGACGACGGCAGCTTCGACCTGGTGGTGCTGATGCACGCCCTCACCTACGCCAGCCACCCGGCCAAGGCCGTGGCCGAAGGCGCGCGCGTGCTGCGCCCGGGCGGACGGCTGATGCTGTGCAGCCTGGCCCGCCACGAGCACAAGGCCGCGGTGGAAGCCTACGGCCACGTCAACCTCGGCTTCACCGGCAAGGACCTGCGCAGGTTCGTCGAGAAGGCCGGGCTGGAAGTGTCCAGCCTGGAGACCGTCACCCGCGAGAAGCGGCCGCCGCATTTCGAGGTGATCTCGCTGATCGCCCACCGGCCCTGAGCCTCCCGCCGCCCTCCCCGATTCCACGTCACGGCCCGCCCCATGCAAGCCCTCCCCTGGCTCCACCCCGAACGCGTCGCCAAGCTGCTGCGCGCGCTGGAACACCGCATCCTGATCATCGACGGCGCGATGGGCACGATGATCCAGCGCCATGGGCTGGAGGAGGCCGATTACCGCGGGCAGCGCTTTGCCGAGGGCTTCGACAGCGCCCATGTCCACGGCCCGGGCTGCGGCCATGACCTCAAGGGCAACAACGACCTGCTGCTGCTGACCCGGCCCGAGATCATCGCCGGCATCCACACCGCCTACCTGGAGGCCGGTGCCGACCTGGTGGAGACCAACACCTTCAACGCCACCTCGGTCAGCCAGGCCGACTACCACCTCGAGCACCTGGTCTACGAACTGAACAAGGCCGGCGCGCAGGTGGCGCGGCAGTGCTGCGATGCCATCGAGGCACGGACCCCGGACAAGCCGCGCTTCGTCATCGGCGTGCTCGGCCCGACCAGCCGCACCGCGTCGATCAGCCCCGACGTCAACGACCCCGGCTTCCGCAACACCAGCTTCGACGAACTGCGCGCGACCTACCGCGAGGCCATCGACGGCCTGATCGACGGCGGCGCCGACACGCTGATGGTGGAAACCATCTTCGACACGCTCAACGCCAAGGCCGCCCTGTTCGCGATCGAGGAAGCCTTCGACGCGCGCGGCGCGCGCCTGCCGGTGATGATCTCCGGCACCATCACCGACGCCTCCGGCCGCACCCTGTCCGGGCAGACCGCCGAAGCCTTCTACGCTTCGGTCGCGCACGGCCAGCCGCTGTCGGTGGGCTTCAACTGCGCGCTCGGCGCGACCGACATGCGCCCGCACGTGGAAACGCTGGCGCAGGTGTCCAGCGGCTACGTCAGCGCCCATCCCAACGCCGGCCTGCCCAATGCCTTCGGCGAATACGACGAGACGCCGGAGGAGATGGCCGCCACGCTGCGCGAGTTCGCCACGTCCGGCCTGCTGAACCTGGTCGGCGGCTGCTGCGGCACCACGCCGGCGCACATCAGGGCCATTGCCGAGGCGGTGGCCGGGGTGCCGCCGCGTGCATTGCCGCAGGCACGGGAGCAGGCCGCATGACGGCTGGACAGCATACCCGCCTGTCCGGCCTGGAACCGCTGGTCATCACTCCGGACCTGCTGTTCGTCAACGTCGGCGAGCGCACCAACGTCACCGGCAGCGCGCAGTTCAAGAAACTCATCAAGGAAGAACGCTACGAAGAAGCCGTCGAAGTGGCGCGCCAGCAGGTCGCCAGCGGCGCGCAGATCCTCGACGTCAACATGGACGAGGGCCTGATCGACTCCGAGAAGGCGATGACCCGCTTCCTCAACCTGATCATGTCCGAGCCGGACATCGCCCGCATCCCGGTGATGGTCGATTCCTCGAAGTGGAGCGTGATCGAAGCCGGGCTGAAGTGCCTGCAGGGCAAGAGCGTGGTCAACTCGATCTCGCTCAAGGAGGGCGAGGCCGCCTTCATCGAGCACGCCAGGCTGGTGCGCCGCTACGGCGCCGCCGCGGTGGTGATGGCCTTCGACGAGGACGGCCAGGCCGACACCTGCGAACGCAAGGTGGAGATCTGCACGCGCGCCTACCGCATCCTCACCGGGCAGGTCGGCTTCCCGCCGCAGGACATCATCTTCGACCCGAACATCTTCGCCGTCGCCACCGGCATCGAGGAACACGACAACTACGCGGTGGACTTCATCGAGGCCACCCGCATCATCAAGCAGACGCTGCCGCACTGCCACGTGTCCGGCGGCGTGTCGAACGTGTCGTTCTCGTTCCGCGGCAACGAGACCGTGCGCCAGGCGATCCACGCGGTGTTCCTGTATCACGCCATCGCCGCCGGCATGGACATGGGCATCGTCAACGCCGGCGCGCTGCCGATCTACGACGAGTTGGAGCCGGAGCTGCGCGAGCGGGTGGAGGACGTGATCCTCAACCGCCGCCGCGACGCCACCGAGCGCCTGCTGGAGATCGCCGAGCGCTACAAGGGCAAGAAGGGCGAGAAGAAGACCGAGGACCTGGGCTGGCGCACGCGCCCGGTGCGCGAACGGCTGGCGCACGCGCTGGTGCACGGGCTGGATGCCTGGGTCGAGGAGGACACCGAGGAAGCACGGCAGCAGGCCACGCGCCCGCTGGACGTGATCGAAGGCCCGCTGATGGACGGCATGAACGTGGTCGGCGACCTGTTCGGCGCCGGCAAGATGTTCCTGCCGCAGGTGGTCAAGTCGGCGCGGGTGATGAAGAAGGCGGTGGCCTACCTGCTGCCCTTCATCGAGGCCGAGAAGCTGCGCACCGGCGACGTCGGCAAGAGCAACGGCAAGATCGTCATGGCTACGGTCAAGGGCGACGTGCACGACATCGGCAAGAACATCGTCGGCGTGGTGCTGGCCTGCAACAACTTCGAGGTGATCGACCTTGGCGTGATGGTGCCGGCGCAGAAGATCCTGGATACCGCGCGCGCCGAGAATGCCGACCTGATCGGCCTGTCCGGGCTGATCACGCCCTCGCTGGAGGAAATGAGCCACGTCGCCCGCGAGATGCAGCGGCAGGGCTTCAGCATGCCGCTGCTGATCGGCGGCGCCACCACCTCGCGCGCGCACACCGCATTGAAGATCGACCCGCACTACAGCGCGCCGACGGTGTGGGTGAAGGACGCCTCGCGCGCGGTCGGCGTGGCGCAGTCGCTGATCTCGCAGGAGCTGCGCGGCGCCTTCGTCGCCGCCAACGACGCCGACTACGCCGACATCCGCCAGCGCCACCGCAACCGCGGCGACGCCAAGCGGCTGGTGTCGCTGGAACATGCGCGCGGCCAGCGCTTCACCTGCGACTGGGCGGACTACGACCCGCCGGTGCCGAGGCAACCCGGCCTGCACGTGTTCGAGGAATGGCCGCTGGACGACCTGCTGCCGTTCATCGACTGGACGCCGTTCTTCAACGCCTGGGAGCTGTTCGGCAAATTCCCCGCGATCCTGACCGATGACATCGTCGGCACGCAGGCCAGCGAGCTGTACCGCGACGCGCGCGCGATGCTGGAGAAGATCGTCGCGGAGAAATGGCTGACCGCGCGCGCGGTGTTCGGGCTGTGGCCGGCGAACAGCCAGGGGGATGATGTCGTTGTTTTTCCTTCTCCCTCCGGGAGAGGGGGGCGCGAAGCGCCGGATGAGGGTGCGAGTCCGGAACCTTTGCTGACGTCCCCGCCCCTCACCCCACCCCCTCTCCCGGAGGGAGAGGGGCTTCATCAAGTCACAGAGGGGCTTCAAGTCAGGCTGCATTTCCTGCGCCAGCAGGTGGACAAGCCGGCCGAGCGGCCGGACTTCTGCCTGGCCGATTTCATCGCGCCGGAGGACAGCGGCAAGCAGGACTGGATCGGCGCCTTCGCGGTCACCGCCGGCATCGGCATCGAGCCGCACCTGGAGCGCTTCGAGGCCGACCACGATGACTACAACGCGATCCTGCTCAAGGCCCTGGCCGACCGCCTGGCCGAGGCGCTGGCCGAGCGCCTGCACCACCGCGTGCGCACCGGATACTGGGGTTATGCCGCGGACGAGGCGCTGGACAACGAGGCGCTGATCGCCGAGAAGTACGTCGGCATCCGCCCCGCGCCCGGCTATCCGGCCTGCCCCGAGCACAGCGAGAAGCGCAGCCTGTTCGCCCTGCTCGGCGCCGAGGGCATCGGCATGTCGCTGACCGAGAGCTTCGCCATGCTGCCCACCGCGGCGGTGTCCGGCTATTACTTCAGCCATCCGCAGAGCCAGTACTTCGTGGTCGGCCGCGTGTCCAAGGAACAGGTGGCCGACTACGCGCGGCGCAAGGGCGTGGACCGCGCGCAGGCCGAGCGCTGGCTGGCCTCCAACCTCGACTACGATCCGGAGTGAAGCAAGGGCCGCACCGGCAGGAGGTTGTAGGAGCGCTGTAGGAGGTGTAGGAGCGACGCCAGTCGCGATGGGGCTTTCCCGGTAGAGCCC
>JAEWOJ010000212.1 GCA_023399815.1 Pseudomonadota bacterium
CTGCTGACCACCCTGCGCCAGACCGTCGGCAGCCGCCATGTGCTGACCGGCGACAAGGCCACGCGCCGCTTCCGCAGGGGCTACCGCTTCGGCGAGGGCCCGGTGCTGGCGGTGGTGCGGCCGGGCACGCTGCTGGAGCTGTGGCGCGTGTTGCAGGCGGCGGTGCAGGGCGGGGCGGCGATCATCCTGCAGGCCGCCAACACCGGCCTGACCGGCGGCTCCACGCCGGATGGCGACGACTATGGCCGGCCCATCGTGCTGGTCAGCACGCTGCGCCTGGCCGGCATCCAACTGCTGGACGACGGCCGCCAGGTCGTGTGCCTGCCCGGCGCCACGCTGGACCGGCTGGAACAGGCGCTGGCGCCGCTGGGGCGCGAGCCGCATTCGGTGATCGGTTCCTCGTGCATCGGCGCCTCGGTGCTGGGCGGCATCTGCAACAACTCCGGGGGCGCGCTGGTGCGGCGCGGGCCGGCGTATACCGAACTGGCGCTGTTCGCGCAGGTCGATGCGCAGGGCCGGCTGCGGCTGGTCAACCACCTCGGCATCGCGCTGGGCGACACGCCGGAGGAAATCCTGCAACGCCTGCAGACCGGCGACTACACGGCGGCCGACGTCGGCAGCGGCGAGGGCCGCGCCGCGTCCGATCCGCGCTACGCCGGGCAGGTGCGGCAGGTGGATGCGGACACGCCGGCGCGCTTCAACGCCGATCCGGAGCGCCATTACGAGGCCGCCGGCTCGGCCGGCAAGCTGGCGGTGTTCGCGGTGCGCCTGGACACCTTCGAGAAGGAGTCGGCCGAGGTCTTCTACATCGGCAGCAACCGCACCGGCAGCCTGACCGCGATCCGCCGCCACCTGCTCACCGGCTTCGAACGCCTGCCGATCTCCGGCGAATACATCCACCGCGATGCCTACGACATCGGCGAGCGCTACGGCAAGGACATCTTCCTGCTGATCGACCGCCTCGGCACCGCGCGCGTGCCGGCCGCTTTCGCATGGAAGAGCCGGGTCGACGGCTGGTTCGAGCGGCTGGGGATGCGCGGCATGACCGACCGGGTGATGCAGGCGCTGGTCGGCCTGCTGCCCGCGCACCTGCCCGCGCGCATGGGCGAATTCCGCCAGCGCTACGCGCACCACCTGCTGCTGAAGGTCTCGGCGCAGGACGCGGCGGCCACCGATGCCTGGCTGCGCGGCTTCTTCGCCGACCACGAAGGCGGCTTCTTCCACTGCACGCCGGACGAGGGACGCAAGGCCTTCCTGCATCGTTTCGCCGTCGCCAGCGCGGCGGTGCGCTATCGCGAGGTGCACCGCGACCAAGTGGAGGACATCGTCGCGCTGGACATCGCCCTGCGCCGCGACGACCGCGACTGGTTCGAGCGGCTGCCGGCCGATCTCGACGCGCGCCTGCTGCACCGGCTGTACTACGGCCACTTCCTGTGCCACGTGTTCCACCAGGACTACATCGCGCGCAAGGGCGAGGACCCGATGGCGATCGAGCATGCGATGTGGACGCTGCTGGACGCGCGCGGCGCCGAATACCCGGCCGAGCACAACGTCGGCCACCTGTATCCGGCCAAGCCGGCGCTGGCCGATTTCTACCGGCGGCTCGACCCGAGCAACACCTTCAACCCGGGGATCGGCCAGACCAGCAAGCGCGCCGGCTGGCAGGACTGCGGCTGCGCGCGGCACTGAATCCGGCAGGGAGGCGATGCGGCGCGGGATGCCTTTCGGGCCATTCCCCTGCCGGGAACAGGGCTTATGCTCGGCAGGCCCAGCCCGACTGCAGGATGCACCGTGCCCCCTGGTTGTCCGCCCGTACCCCTGCCGTCGCCCGACCGGGCATCCCGCCTGACATCCCGGACATGGCATCGGTTCCTGATGGGCCTGTGGCTGGCCTGCCTGTGCGGACTGGCCATCGCCCGCGACCCGGGTGCGACGACCGGCAGCGAGGGGGCCGCGGTGGAGCCCAGGCACCCGCACGTGCTGGTGCTGCTGTCCTACCACCCCGGCTTCGGCTGGGAGGACCGCATCCTTTCCGGGCTGACCGAGTGGGGCGGCGCCACCAGCGACCGGCCGGTGTTCCACGTCGAGTGGATGGACGCCAAGCGCTATCCCGATGCCGGGCAGCGCGAACGCCTGACCCGCTACATGACCGGGAAGTACGCCGGGCAGCATTTCGACCTCATCGCCACCGTGGACGACGACGCGCTGGCCTTCGTGGTGCAGCAGGCGGACCTGTTCGGCGACACCCCGGTGGTGTTCAGCGGCGTCAACGCCGCGCCCGAGCGCATCGTCGGCACGCGCGCCAACGTCACCGGCATCCTCGAGCGTTTCGACCTCACCCGCACCCTGGGCACCGCGCTGGTGCTGCATCCGCATACCCGGCGCCTGCTGTTCATCACTCCCGACACCGACAACGGCGCGGCGATGCGCGAGGCCATCGACGCGGCGCTGGCGCGCCTGCCCGGCCATCCCGTGGCCGAGCACTGGCCGACGCACCTGCTGGAACAGCTGGCGCCGCGCCTTCCGCACCTGGCCGAAGGCACGCTGGTCTTCACCCTCGGCAGCATCCCGGTGCAGGCCGGCGAGCTGCCGCTGGAGCCGGAGTTGGTGCCGGCCTACGTGCGCGCCCGCACCGCGCTGCCGGTGTACTGCGACCTCGACATGGCGGTGGGCCACGGCGCGGTGGGCGGCTACCTGAACAGTGGACTGGAGACCGGCCGCCTGCAGGCGGCGATGGCGCGGCGGATCCTGGCCGGCGAAGCGGCCTCGGCGATTCCGCAGGTGCATGAAACGCCGATGGCGCTGCTGTTCGACAACGCCGAACTGCGCCGGCTGGGCGTGGACCCGCGCCGGCTGCCCGAAGGCAGCACGCTGATCAATGCGCCGCCGTCGATCTTCGCCCGCGAATACCGCGCGCAGCTGCTCGTCATCGTGGTGGTCCTGCTGCTGCTGGTATTGGTGGTGGCGGTGCTGGCGGTGCACGGCTTCATGCAGGCCGCGCGCCAGCGCGCCGTCCACCACCAGGCCATGCACGACGAACTGACCGGCCTGCGCAACCGCAGCGGCCTGGCCGAACTCCTGCAGGCGCTGCCGCCGGCCGGCGCCGACGGCGAGCGGGTGGCGCTGGTGATGCTCGGCCTCAACCGCTTCAAGCTGGTCAACGACACCCATGGGCACGCGTTCGGCGACAAGGTGCTGGTCGCGGTGGCCGAACGGCTGCGGCAGTGCTGCGGCGCACAGGAATCGCTGGCGCGCTTCAGCGGCGACGCCTTCGTCGTGATGGCGCGCATACGCGGCGAGGACGACCTGGAGCGGCTGCGCGGGCTGTGCGACACCCTGTTCCAGCAGCCGTTCCCGATCAACGGCCGGCGCATCCCGATCACCGCCGCGTTCGGCCTAGGCACCGCGCCATTGCAGGGGCTGGTGGCCGAGCAGCTGCTGCGCGAGGCCGACGCGGCGATGTACGAGGCCAAGCGCAACCGCAGCACGCGGGTGGTCGTCTTCGACCGCGGCATCCACGAGCGCACCAGGCGGCAGTTCCAGATCGAGGCCAGCCTGCCGGAGGCGATCGAGCGCGGCGAGATCACGGTGTACTACCAGCCCATCCACGACATCCGCCATGGTTGCATCGCCGGCTTCGAGGCGCTGGCGCGCTGGCAGCACCCGGAGCTGGGCTGGATCCCGCCGCCCGAATTCGTGCAGGCGGCGGTCGAGACCGGCCATGTCGGCGCGCTCACCCAGTGCATCCTGCGCAGCGCCTGCGAGGCCTTCCTGCCGCACCTGGGCGATCCGTGCCATCCCTACCTGGCGGTGAACGTCTCGGTCAGCGACATCTATGCCAGCGATTTCCCGGCGCAGCTGGCGCAGACCCTGGCCGAGGCCGGCATGCCGCCGCAGCGGCTGGTGCTGGAAGTGACCGAGGACATGCTGCTGGGCGACCAGCAGCATGTCGCCGCCGTGCTGGAGCGCTTGCGCGGGCACGGAGTGCGCATCGCCATCGACGACTTCGGTACCGGCTACTCCTCGATGGGCTACCTGTCGAACTACCAGGTCAACCTGATCAAGATCGACCAGTCCTTCGTGCGCCGCATCCTCGACAGCCCGTCGGACCGCAAGATCGTGCGCGCCATCGTCTCGATGGCCGGCGACCTGGAGCTGGGCGTGGTGGTCGAGGGCGTGGAAACCGAAGCGCAGGTCGAACTGCTGCGCGAGCTGGGCTGCCGCCTGCTGCAGGGCTATGTCTTCAGCCGCCCGCGCCCGGCGGCGGAGTGGGCGGCCGACGCGCAAGCCGCTTCCTTGCAGGAGCGGTAGGAGCGACGCCAGTCGCGACCGGGCTTCACCGGGAAAACTCCCTCGCGACTGGCGTCGCTCCTACAGATGGGGGTGCCGTGAGTGGCGTTCAGCGTTCCGAATGCCCGGTGTCGTCGTACTGGCGCGGGGCGAACAGGTCCGGGCGGATCAGCTCGATGAAGGCGCGCGCCTGCGGCGACAGCACCTTGCCGCGGCGCACCGTCACCCCGTAGCTGCGCTTGGGGAAGTAGCGCGCCATCGGGCGGATCGCCAGCCGCTCGCGGTCGGCGTCGTTGAGGCACAGCGCGGTGACGATGGAGATGCCCATGCCCATCGCCACGTACTGCTTGATCACCTCCCAGCCGCCGACTTCCAGCGCCACGGTGTAGGGCACGCGGTGGCGCTGGAACACCAGGTCCACCAGCCGCCAGGTGATCTGCCGTTTCGACGGCAGGATCAGCGGGTAGGGCGAGAGGTCCTCCAGGGTGAGGTCGCGCCTGCCGGCCAGCGGGTGGCCGCGCGGGGCGATCAGCACCTGCTCGAAGTCGTAGACCGGCGCGTAGCTCAGGTCGCCCGGTACGTCCAGCATCGAGCCGACGGCGAGGTCGGCGGCGTCGCTGCGCAGCAGTTCGGTGCCGTCGGCGCTGATCGCGTCCTGCAGGACGAGCCGCACGTCGGGGTGGCGCTGGCGGAAATCCTCGACGATCTTCGGCAGCAGGTACAGGATCGTCGACGAATTGGCGGCGATCGTCAGTTCGCCCGCGTCCAGCCCGCGGACCTTGTCGCGGAAGCGGGCCTCCAGCCCGTCCAGGCTCTCCACCAGCGGCTGCGCCATGTCGTACAGCAGCTGCCCCTCGCGGCTGGGCACCAGGCGCCGGCCGCTGCGCTCGAACAGCACCGCCCCCAGCTCCCGTTCCAGCGCCTGCAACTGCAGGCTCACCGCCGGCTGGCTGACGAACAGCGCCTCGGCCGCGCGCGAAACCGAGCCCAGCCGGACCGTCTGGCAGAACGCGCGCAGCGGTTTGAGCCGGTCGGACTTGTAGGAAAAACGCGGGTTTACGGGCGTCTTGCTGGTCATCGCGAGGCGATTATTAGCACAGCTTATGTTGGATATTGCAAAAACTGGTTTGATGAATAAGTGATGCGGGCGGCACGGTGGAACCCCGACACATGCAGGGTTCCGCCATGTCCGCCGTTGCCAGCGCCGCCATTCCGCCCGCTCCCGCCCGCCCCACGCCGGGCATCACCGTGACCGCCCGGCTCGCCGGCCAGTCGGCGCTGCTGCCGGCCGGGGCGCTGGCGCTGCTGGTGTCGCTGCACCGGGCGGTGGAACCCGAGCGGCAGGCGCGGCTGGCCGCGCGCCGCCAGCGGCAGGCGTTCTTCGACGGCGGCGGCCTGCCGGATTTCCGCGCCGATACCGCCGCCATCCGCGAAGGCGACTGGCAGGTGGCGCCGATCCCGGCGGCGCTGCAGGACCGCCGCGTCGAGATCACCGGCCCGACCGACCCGAAGATGGTCATCAATGCCCTGAACTCCGGTGCCAAGGTCTTCATGGCTGATTTCGAGGACGCCACCGCACCCACCTGGCGCAACCTGCTGGCCGGCCCGCAGGCATTGATCGGTGCCGTGCGCGGTGACCTGGAATTCACCGCACCGGCGATCGATGGCAGGCCGGGCAAGCATTACGCGCTGCGTCCGTTCGAGGAGCAGGCGGTACTGATCGTGCGGCCGCGTGGCTGGCACCTGGACGAAAAGCACGTGCTGGTGGATGGACAGCAACTGGCCGGCGGACTGTTCGATGCCGCCGTATTCGCCTTCCACAATGCCCGCGCGCTGCAGGCCAGGGACCGCGGCCCATACTTCTACCTGCCCAAGCTGCAGAGCATGGAGGAAGCCGCGCTGTGGGAGACCGCCCTGTCGCACATCGAGGGCATGCTCGGCCTGCCGCACGGGCAGATCAAGGT
>JAEWOJ010000004.1 GCA_023399815.1 Pseudomonadota bacterium
CTTTCCCGGTGAAGCCCGTCGCGATTGGCGTCGCTCCTACAGGTGCAGGCCATGGGTCAGCGCGTGCAGCAGCAGGCCGATCAGGCCGCCGACCACGGTGCCGTTGAAGCGGATGTATTGCAGGTCGCGGCCGACGCTCAGTTCCAGCTGCTCGACCAGCTTGCGCTCGTCCCAGCCCTTGACCGTCTGCGCGATGTGGCTGGTGACGCCGCTGCGCAGGCGCGCGGTGAGTTTCTCCGCGCCGGCCAGCATGTGCTGGTTGAGCGCGTCGCGCAGCGCCGGGTCGCGGCCGATGGTGGCGCCGAGCTTGCCGAGGTTGCGCTCCAGGTGGCCGGCCAGCGCCGAGTCCTCGCGCGACAGGTCCTCGCGCAGTTGGCGGTGGATGCGCTGCCACAGCCCCTGCACGTAGTCCTGCACCGCCGGATGGTCGATCACCTGCTGCTTGAGCGCGTCCACCCGCGCGGCCAGCGCCGGGTCGTCGCGCAGCCGCTGCATGTAGTCGCCCAGCCAGCGGGCATAGTCCTGGCGCAGGGGATGCCCGGGCTGCGACAGGATCGCCTGCAGCTCGTCCAGCCCGGCGCGGGCCAGGCGGTCGGCCAGCGAATCGCCGATCTCGTCGATGGGCTTGACCCAGTCCACGGTGCTGGCCAGCTTCGGCCACTCCTTGCGGATGTAGCGCACGATCAGCGCCGACGCGCGCTGGCGCACGGTCTCGGTGTCGAGCCAGCCGGCGATGCGGGTGAGGCCTTCGTCGAGCACGCGCTGGTGGCGGTCGTCGGCGGTGAGCAGGCCGAGCAGGTCGCCGGCGGTGGCCGCGGCGTTCCACTGCCGCAGCTGCTCGACGACGAAGCCCTGGATGGCCCGGCGCACGGCGGCTTCGTCCAGCAGGTCCAGCGCCTGCAGCGCCCAGCCGCGCGCCATGCCGGCCAGCATCCGCGCCTGCCGGGGTTGCGCCAGCCACTGGCCCAGGCGCGTGGCCGGGTCGAACACCTTCAGCTTCGCCAGCAGGGCGTCCGGTTCGAGGAAGTGGTCGCGCACGAACACCGCCAGGCTGTCGGCGATGCGCGCCTTGTTGCGCGGAATGATCGCGGTGTGCGGGATGGGCAGGTTCAATGGGCGGCGGAACAGCGCCACCACCGCGAACCAGTCGGCCAGTGCGCCGACCGTGGCCGCCTCGCAGAACGCGCCCACCCACGCCCAGATGCCGCGCTCGCCGTTGACGTGGCTGACGACGAAGCCAGCCAGCATCGCCAGCAGCATCGCCAGCGCATAGAGCTTCAGCCGGCGCAGCTGGGCGGGGCGGGGATCGCCGTTGTCCACGTTCAGTCCCTGTCGCCCACGCCGCGGCGGAAGCAGTGCGCGCCGGCCGGATGCGCCCATTGCCCGGCCTGCGGCAGGCGCCAGCGCGTGCGCGGCTCGGCGCTGTCGGTGGCGAAGTCGGCGCACAGTTCGTAGTGGTTGGCGTCGAGCGGGCGGTAGCGGTAGTCGGCGCCGCCCTCGGGGTCGCGGCGCGGCAGGGCGAGGCCCGGCTGCGCGGCCAGCGTGGCGAGGTCGGCGGGCAGCGCCTCGTGCTCTTCCCACCACGACGCGACGGCGGTTTCCAGCGTCCGCAGGTTGGCGATGCGCGCGTCGTCCAGCCGCTGCAGCCGTTGCCGCATCGGCGAATCCATCACCCAAGCGCCGGCGGCGATGGACAGCACGGTGACGATGCCGGTGGCCCACAGCATGCGGCTGCCGGAGGAGGACGGGCCGGCGGCAGCCACCTCCTCGCGGCGTAGGTCGCGCAGGTAATGGCCGAACACGGTGCCGGCGATGGCGGCCACCACGCCCACCTTGAGCGCGAAGCGCAGGTTCAGTTCGCCGCCCAGCAGGTTGAACACCAGCGTGGTCAGGTCGCCGATCAGCACGGCGGCGGCGACGAACAGGGTGAGGTAGGTGAGCCAGCGGCGGATCGGCGACAGGCGCTTGATCGGATGCCGCGCCACGTCGCGGGCCACGTGCCATGCGACGAAGGCGAACACCGGGAAGGCGATGACCAGCGCCGAGACCGACCAGCGGATCGAGGCGGTGAGCCGCATCACCTGCCATTGCGCGTCGGCCGGGTCGGGCAGGGCGTGTTCGAGCAGGGCGAACGACAGGCTGCCGAGGTTCCAGGCGAAGAAGTACAAGGCGCTGAACAGCAGCAGGTAGAGGAAGGCCTCGCGTGCGGACAGCGAGGCGCGGGGCCGCGGCACCGGCAGCGCGAAATCCACCTCGGCCCAGCCATCGAGCACGCCGCGTATCTGCTCGGCGCTCCAGCCGGCGGCCAGCAGCGCCTGCGTGACCTGTTCACGGCCGTGGCCGCGCATCAGCGCGTCGCGGACGAACTGCTCCAGTTCCGGGGATGCCGAGGCCATGGCGGGTTCCTGAGGAGGAGGGCACATGGATACCGCCTTGCCGGTGGTGGGGCAAGCGCGGTGGTTGTGCCGGTTGCTGGCCGGCAATGCGCATGCTCCCGTTTTCTTTGCGGTTGCCGGCCAGCGGCCGGCACTACCGGTTAAGTTTCATGCGGGGCTGGTCCCGCATTCCCGGAACGCGGGCGGTCAGGCCTCGGCGTCTTCCGTCGTGGCGGTGGACAGGCGCGCGCGCAGTGCGTCCAGTTCCATGCGCAGCGCCTGGTTCTCCGCGGTCAGCGAGGCGACGCGCTGGCGCAGGCTTGCCAGTTCGCCGTCGTCCGCCACGGCCGGCGCGGGCGCGGCCTGCGCCGCATCCCCGTCGAGCGGCCCGTCGACGGGCTCGGCGGCCGCGCGCGGCTTGCGCCGCGATTCGCGCACGCGCCTGGCGGCCTGCTTGAGTTCTTCCTTGCCGCCCTGCGCCGCCGCGCGCTGTTCGTCCTCGGGCAGGCTGGCGACCACGGCCGCGGCGCTGAGCGACAGCGCGCCTGCCTTCACCGCTTCGATCACTTCCTGCGCGGCGTGCGCGCTGATCTTCTCGATCATCGTCACCTGGCTGGCGCTGAGCTTGGCTTCGCGGGCCAGGTCGGCCCTGGACAGCTTCGGCGCCGGTTCCCAGGGCGGCGTATCGGCGTCGGCATCGGTTTCCGGAGCGGACAGCGCCGCTTCGCCCTCGCTTTCGCGGCGCAGTTGCTCCTGCTCGGCACGGTGGCGGGCCTCGACGATCGCGCGCTTGCGCAGGGCCAGCACGCCGCGCTGGAAATCGGACACGCTGCGCCGGCCCAGGTGCTGCTCGATCATCCACAGGTGCACGTCCTCCATCGTCTGGAAGCGGGTGTTCTGCACGGTGTTGAAGGGCAGGCCGTGCTTCATGCAGATGCCGTAGCGGTTGTGGCCGTCGATCAGCACGTTGCCCCACAGCACCAGCGCGTCGCGGCAGCCCTCGGCAAGCAGGCTGCGCTCCAGCGCATCGTGCTCGTCCGGTGTCAGCGGGTCGATGTAGGCCTTGAGTTCTTCGTTGACGATGATGTCCATGCGCATGCCGGTGGAACGTGGGGGCGGCATTGTAAGTGAGGCGGAGGACGGTACGGCCGCTCCGCTTGCCGGTTTGCGGGAAGTCGATCATGCTCGCCGTGCCGCGATCGGACGAAGCAACCATGTTCCTCATTGCAGACATCGCCACCGCCCTGGTCGCGCTGATCCATGCCTACATCCTTGTCCTGGAGATGTTCCTGTGGACCCGGCCGGCCGGGCGCAGGGCCTTTGGCCTGACCCGGGAGTTCGCGGAACAGACGAAGGTCCTGGCCGCGAACCAGGGGCTCTACAACGGCTTCCTGGCCGCCGGCCTGATCTACAGCCTCGTCCTGGGCCCGGCGGGATACGCCTTCCGGCTGTTCTTCCTGGCCTGTGTCCTCGTGGCCGGTATCTACGGGGCCGCCACGGCCAGCCGGAAAATCCTGTTCGTGCAGGCGCTTCCTGCCGCGGTCGCGCTGGCGCTGGTCCTGCTGGCCCGCTAGTTCGCGCCGGGCTGCGGCGTCCCGGCGCGTTTCCCGGCAAGGCACATCGACGGCACGATGATCCCCCTGTTCCTCAAATCGCTGCTCGGCGCGCTTGCCGTCCTGGTCATCGCGCTGCTGGCGCGCTCGAAGAGTTTCTTCATCGCAGGGCTGGTGCCGCTGTTCCCCACGTTCGCGCTGATCGCCCATTGCATCGTCGGCTCGGAGCGCTCCGGCGAAGACCTGCGGAAGACCGCGCTGTTCGGCCTGTGGTCGCTGGTCCCGTACGCGGGGTACCTGCTGGCGGTCTATTTCGGCAGCGTGCGCTGGCCGCTGCCGGTGACGCTGGGCGTCGCCACGCTGGCCTGGGTGCTGATGGCGGCCGGCATGATCGTCCTCTGGGGACGGGTCTACCCGTCGTAGTCCGGGCGGCGTATCCGTTGCGGCCGGTATCGGCGCGTGGCTCGGCCCGGCATCGTGATTAGAATCGGCATTCCCCCAACGCTTCCGGCACGCCGATGACCCACACCAGCGCTCCTCCCCGCGGCAGCATCGTCGCGCTCGTCACGCCCATGCACGAGGACGGCAGCGTCGACTACGGCGCGCTGCGCCAGCTGGTCGACTGGCACGTGGCCGAGGGCACGGACTGCATCGGCGTGGTCGGCACCACCGGCGAGTCGCCGACGGTGGACGTGGAGGAGCACTGCGAGATCATCCGCGTGACGGTGGAGCAGGCAGCCGGGCGGGTGCCGGTGATGGCCGGCTGCGGCGGCAATTCCACGGCCGAGGCCATCGCGCTGGCGCAGTACGCGCGCCAGGTCGGTGCCGACAGCCAGCTGCAGGTGGTGCCGTACTACAACAAGCCGGGGCAGGAAGGGCAGTACCGCCATTTCAGGGCGATCGCCGAGGCCACCGGCGAGCTGCCGATCGTGCTCTACAACGTGCCCGGCCGCAGCGTGGCCGACATGCAGCACGACACCGTGCTGCGGCTGGCGCAGGTGCCGGGCGTCATCGGCATCAAGGAAGCCACCGGCAACCTGGAGCGCGCGCAGTGGCTGATCCGCGAGGCGCCGGAGGGCTTCGCGGTGTATTCGGGCGACGACGCCACCGCGGTGGCGCTGATGCTCTGCGGCGGCCACGGCAACGTCAGCGTCACCGCCAACGTCGCGCCGCGCCTGATGCACGCCTTGTGCATGGCGGCGATGGCGGGTGAGGTGCAGGCGGCGATGGCGATCCAGCGCCGCCTGCTGCCGCTGCACAGGCAGTTGTTCGTCGAGGCCAATCCGATCCCGGTGAAGTGGGCGATGCAGCGGCTGGGCCTGTGCGGCGGCACCCTGCGCCTGCCGTTGACCGAACTGGAGCCGGGCAACCAGGCCAAGGTGGAAGCAGCCCTGCGCGAGGCCGCTCTGCTGGCCTGACCGCGCGTCGCCGCGCGGAGGCGGCCCGGATCGATCCGCCGGACCGATCCAGGACGGCCCTCCGCTGTCTCGGGCGACCTGCCGATGCGGCCGCTCCGCTGCGTTTGGCGTCAGTCCTTTTCCAGGGCGATCACTTCACCCGTGGTCGGGTCCAGGCGCACCTTCACCTTCTCGCCCGCGGCGGTCCTGCCCTTGGCCTTCCACAGGCCGTCGTCGAGCTTCACGTCGTGCACGCCGCTGTAACCGGCCGCGGAAAGCTGGGCGCGGACGTCGGCTTCGCCCAGCTGCGATACCGCCTTGGCCGGATACACGCGGCCGGTGCGCGGATCCAGGCGCACGTCGACGTCCTTGCCGTTGGCGCTGGTCGCGTCCGCCTTCCACATGCCGTCCTTGAACTCCAGGTCCTTCACCCGGGTGTAGCCCTGCGCTTCCAACTGCGCGCGTACCTGCGGCGCGGTGAGCGCCTCCTGGGCGTGGGCGATGCCGGTGCCGGCCAGTGCGAAGGCCGCGGCGAAAAGGGCGGTAGGTAGCGCTCGCTTGTTCATGGGTCTGCTCCTGTCGTTTCGACGCGCATTGCACGCAGCCCGGACGGTAGCGAGGCCGGCCTGTACCGGAGCGTGAACCGGCGCGATCACGCGGTTCCGCGGTGCAGGCTGGTTAACCGACGTGGAAGGCAGGGGAAAAATATGTTGGCCCGATGTCGGCGGTTCGTCGGATCGGCGTGAAAACGATGGTGCCGGCGGCATCCGCCGGGCGTGGCCGTCATGACTGAGGTGGATGACGAAGGGGCGCCGGTGGCGCCCCTTCCCGCATCGCGGTCGATGTCCTGCCGCTTCAGTCGCGACGCCGCAGCTGGTTGCCGAAGCGGTCCAGCCAGTGCGCGAACCCCTGCAGCGCCGAACCGCCCTTGTCGCGCAGGCTGGCCAGCTCGGCCTCGAAGCGTTCGCGGCGGGTGGCCTCGCCCTCGGACTTCGGCAGCGGCGGCAGCACGTGGGCGAAGTAGGTGTCGCCCAGCAGCTTGTGCAGCAGCCGCTCGCCGGGGAAGGGCTCGCCGTTGTTGAGGGCGCGCGCGCCCTTGAGCAGGCTGCGGATGTCGTACTGGGCGGGGCTGATGTCCGGCACCTGCTTGGGCAGGTCGAGCAGGCTGTAGACGGCGATGCGCGCGGTGCGCACCGAGCTTTCCATGGTGAACACCACGTCGTTGGCGGTCTCGACGAACTGGCCGACCAGGGCGAGGTTGGTGCAGCCTTCGGGAACCACCGGCGGGCGGTCGCCGGCGGCGCGCGGCATGAACTGCGCCGTGATATAGGGCATCAGCGCCAGGCGCACCTTGGTCTGCGGAACGATCGCATCGAGCTGGTCGGCGATGCCGAGGTGGTGGCACAGCTCGGCGACGATCTCGCGGCCGGTGCATTCGGGCATGGTCTTCTTCACCAGGTTGCCGGGCTGGTCCATCAGCAGCGCGTACACCCACATCACCACCGTGTCGTGCGGCTGGTCGGGGAAATGCGGCTGGCGGTTGATGGTGACGCTGAGCACCCAGTTGGAATCGGTGAAGGTGATGATGCCGCCGGTCACCGTGCGCCCCGATGTTGGGTCGTTGACCGACAGCTCGCGCAGGCGGTCCACCAGCGGCGACGGCCGGCAGGTCAGCGTCGCCGACTCCCACATCGAGCGGTCGATGTCGCCGCAGAACTTGTCCGGCCGGCCGAACACCGGCGACTGCCGGGCGAGATTGCGCCACAGGCTCCAGCCGCTGTCCTCGGCGGGGCCGCCCTGGCGCCGGACCAGCGCCGGTACGGTGTCCAGGTCGCCATAGGCGGTGTCCTCGGTCATCGAACCGGTGAGGGCGATGACGAGGTCGTGCGGGTCGACGGCGATGCGGCCATCGCCCTCGGCGATGCGGGTACGCAGGGCGGTGACGGTGCGACGCCCGTCCCGCACGTCGAACTCCATGTCCAGCACCTTGGTGCCCAGGCGCAGCTGCACGCCCTTGGCACGCAGCAGCCGGACCAGCGGGGTGACGAAGCTGTCGTACTGGTTGAATTTCGGGAACACCAGCGCCGACATGTCGCCGAAGCCGTCGATGGCATCGAGGAAGCGGTGCATGTACAGCTTCATCTCCAGCAGGCTGTGCCAGTTCTCGAAGGCGAACATCGAGCGGAACAGGAACCAGAAATTGCTCTGCAGGAAGCCCTCGCTGAAATGGTCCTGGATGGTCAGGTCGTCCAGCTCGTCCTTGCGCTTGAGCAGCAGGCCGACCACTTCCCACTGCTGCCTGCGGCTCAGCCTGAAGCGGGTGAAGTCGGCCTGCACCTGGCCCTGCCGGTGCATCAGCCGCGCGCGCGACCAGTTGGGGTCGGCGTCGTTGAGCAGGCGGTACTCGTCGAGCACGCTGAAGCCCTCGGGCAGTTCCAGCGCGGGCACGTCCTGGAACATGTCCCAGAAGTTGTCGTAGTTCCAGTTCATCTCGCGGCCGCCGCGCACCAGGTAGCCGTCTTCGGGATTGCCGGAGCCGTCGAGCGAGCCGCCCGCCACGTCCTGGCCTTCGATGAGGGTGATGTTCGCCGCGGGCATGTGGCCGTCGCGGATCAGGTAGAAGGCCGCCGCGAGCCCGGCGATGCCGCCGCCGACGATGTAGGCCTTGCGCTCGGCGATGCCCTCGGTGGGCAGCGGCCTGAAACGCTGGTAGGTGCCGACCATGTCCGGCGGCGGCAGCGTGTTGAGCGGCGTGTTGTGCCAGTAGCGGCGCGTGGCGTCGGGCGCGTGCTCGAGGCGCGGCGTGGAATCGCTCATGGGGAGTCTCCTTGGGGGAAGGCATGGGGGAAGGGGAGATGGAAGGGCGCAACGGCGCCGGCCGCCATCGAAGGGAACGAGGTTAGTGACCCGCTTGCCGGGGCAACGTGAAGCCGCGGGCATGGCGAGGGCTTACCGGGCGCGGCCATGATCGGTGTCGCCTGCAACCGGCCTGCGTGCGGCGCATGGCGCGTGGCAGACTGCGCGGGTATCCCCTTGCCATGGCGCCCATGCCTTCCACTGCCACTCCCGCCAATTCCCCGCGCCGCGTACTGGCCGCCAGCCTGGTCGGCACCACCATCGAGTTCTTCGACTTCTACATCTACGCCACCGCGGCGGTGCTGGTGTTCCCGAAACTGTTCTTTCCCGAGAGCAGCGCGAACGCGGCGCTGCTGCAGTCGCTGGCGACCTTCGCGGTGGCCTTCGTCGCGCGGCCGGTCGGTTCGGCGCTGTTCGGCCATTACGGCGACCGCATCGGCCGCAAGGCCACGCTGGTGGCGGCGCTGCTGACGATGGGCCTGTCCACGGTGGCGATCGGCCTGCTGCCCACCTACGCCCGCATCGGGCTGGTGGCGCCGGCGCTGCTGGCGCTGTGCCGCTTCGGGCAGGGCCTGGGGCTGGGCGGCGAGTGGGGCGGCGCGGTGCTGCTGGCCACCGAGAATGCGCCGCCGGGCAAGCGCGCCTGGTACGGCATGTTCCCGCAGCTGGGCGCGCCGCTGGGGTTCCTGCTGTCGGCCGGCATCTTCCTGCTGCTGGGCCGGGCGATGGACGATGCCGCCTTCATCGAGTGGGGCTGGCGCGTGCCCTTCATCGCCAGCGCGCTGCTGGTGATCGTCGGCCTGTGGGTGCGCCTGAACATCCACGAGACGCCGGATTTCCGCCGCGCGGTGGAAGGCGGGCAGCGGGTGCGCCTGCCGATGCGCGAGGTGGTCACCGGCCATGGCTTCGCGCTGGTGGCCGGCACGCTGGCCGCGTTCGCGACTTTCGTGCTGTTCTACCTGATGACGGTGTTCACCCTGGGCTACGGCACCTCGGTGCTCGGCTACACGCGCGAACAGTTCCTGCTGCTGCAGATGGTCGGCATCCTGTTCTTCGCCGCCGGCATCCCGCTGGCGGCGATGCACGGCGACCGCCGCGGCACGATCCGGACGATGCTGCTGGCGACGCTGGCCATCTTCGTGTTCGGCCTGCTGTTCAAGCCGCTGTTCCAGGCCGCGCATCCCTGGCAGGTACTCGGCTTCCTGTCGCTGGGGCTGTTCCTGATGGGGCTGACCTACGGTCCCTGCGGCACCATGCTGGCCAGCCTCTACCCGGTGCAGGTGCGCTACACCGGCGCGTCGCTGTCGTTCAACCTGGCCGGCATCCTCGGCGCCGCGCCGGCGCCCTATGCGGCCACCTGGCTGGCGGGGAAGTTCGGTGTCGGCGCGGTCGGCGGCTACCTGTGCGCGACCGCACTGGTCACAGGCCTGGCGCTGTGGGCGATCCAGCGCCGCGGCGTGGCGCGATGCTGATGCGTCCTGCACGGGGCTGGCGCGGGTGGCCGCCGTCGATGGCGGCCGTCGGCCACCGCCGGCCCGATGCCGGGCGTCGTTCCCGGCGGTCCCCCGTTTCATGGCGTCCCTCCACGCAGCGCGGAGTGCCGGCGGGATTCCTGATCGACGATCAGCGGAACAGGCGCTTGAGCGTGCGCCCGAGCCAGCCGCCTTCCTCGTGTTCGCGGGCGAACTTGTTGAGGTGGCGCTTGACCTGTTCGGCGTAGGCCTTGTCGTCGCCGCGGATGTGGTTGAACAGCCAGCGCGAGAGCATGTTGCGCAGGTCGTCGGTGATGTCCTCGCCGGACTCGAAGCGCATCCGGTACTCGGAGACGCGCTTGATGAACACCTCGTGCACGCGCTTGTGCGCGGCGCAGAACGCGTAGCCGGCTTCCTCCATCAGCTCCTCCTCGAAGGCGAAGTGCGAGAGGGTGTAGTCGATCAGCTCGTCGATCACCTCGCCGACGGCGACCCGCTCCATGCTCTTCTGGGTCACGTGCAGGTGGTTGAGCATCTCCACGATGCGCATGTGCTGGTGGTCGATGACCTCCACGCCCGTGTTGAGATCGTCCTGCCAGACCAAAAGTGCCACCGCCGCTTCTCCAAGTAGGTGCCGTCGGGGCGCACTCTAGGGAGGGCGGCGGCGCGCCGCGTTGATCTGGATCAAGGCCGGCCGGCGCTTCAGTCCAGGGTGGCGCTGTGGACGC
Source organism: Pseudomonadota bacterium (assembly GCA_023399815.1). Classification (GTDB taxonomy): domain Bacteria; phylum Pseudomonadota; class Gammaproteobacteria; order Xanthomonadales; family Xanthomonadaceae; genus Stenotrophomonas. The sequence continues at coordinate 10,382 of JAEWOJ010000004.1, forward strand.
GGTCGCGGCCGCCGGCCTTGGCCAGGTAGAGCTGGCGGTCGGCCTCGGCGATCAGCGCGTGCAGGGTGCCGCCATTGGCCGGCATGCGGCATACGCCGATGCTCACGGTCATGCGCAGCGCATGTCCGCCCAGGCTGAGTTCCAGCGCGGCGATGGCCGCGCGCAGCCGCTCGAAATGGCGCGCGCAGGCGTCCTCGTCCAGCCCGGCGACCAGCATGCAGAATTCCTCGCCGCCGAAGCGGGCGCTGAGGTCCTGCGGGCCGGTATGGGCCTGCAGCACGCCGGCCGCCGCGCGCAGCGCCTGGTCGCCGGCCTCGTGGCCCAGGCTGTCGTTGATGTGCTTGAAATGGTCGATGTCGACCATCGCCACCGCCAGGCCGCCGGCGTCCGCTACATGCCGTTCGAGCCGGCGCTGGCTCTGTTCGAGGAAGCTGCGGCGGTTGGGCAGGCCGGTGAGGAAATCGCGGGTCGCCAGGTCCTGCAGGGTGCCGATCAGTTCCAGCTGGTCCACGTTCTGCGAGACCCGGCAGAAGAATTCCTCGCGCGAGAACGGCTTGCGCAGGAAGTCGTTGGCGCCGTTCTTGAGGAAGCGCGGGATCAGCGACGGATCGGAATTGCCGGAGATGCCGATCACCGCGACCTTGTCGCGCGCGCGCAGGGCACGCAGGCGGCGGGTCAGTTCGACGCCGTCCATGCCCGGCATTTCCTGGTCCACGATCGCCAGGCGGATCGCCGGGTCGGTTTCCAGCACCTGCAGCGCGGCGTCGCCGTTGCCGGCCTCGGTGACGCGATAGCCGTACATGCCCAGCAGCGCGGCGGCGTAGCCGCGCGCCGAGGGCGAGTCGTCCACCACCAGCGCGGAGATGCGGCGGTTGCGGTCCAGCCGCTGCACCAGCCAGACCAGGTAATCCAGGCTGCCGGGCGTGTTCTTCAGCACGTAGTCGATGATGTCCTGCTGCAGCACGCGCTTGCGCAGGTCCTCGTCGTAGACGCCGCTGACCACGATGGTCGGCAGCCCGCGCCCGACGAAATACGCGACCACGTCGTCGCGGTCGCCATCGGCCAGCACCAGCCCGGTCAGCACCAGGAACCAGTCGTCCTCGCCGTCGAGCAGGGCGCCGGCCTCGGCCAGCGAGGACGCTACGCTGACCGGCAGCTCCAGGCGCTGCTCGATGGCCTCGCGCAGCATCGTGGTGAAGGTGCGGGAGTTCTCGACCAGCAGGATGCGTTGGGGCAGCGGGGCGATCGGGCGGCGGTCGAAACCGGCCTGCAGCAACACGGTCATCGTGGGGCAGTCGTCCAGGGAACGGGTATCGCAGCCGGCGTGCGCCAGTGCGCGCAGGACTTTAACCGATCCAGTGGACGACGCGATGACCGCGATCAATGCGTCGCTCACCCCGACGATGCAGGGGCGGCCGGCAGGCAGGGAAGGGAGCGAAACCGCCCGCGCGTTGGCGGGCCGTCATCCCAGCAGGTCGCGCAGCTTGTACCAGGACATGGCCGCCACCAGCAGCGGCCGGCGCAGCGCCGGGCCGCCGGGGAAACGGTGGTGGGGAATGCGCTCGAACACGTCCAGCCGCTGCGCCTGCCCGGCGATCGCCTCGGCGATGATGTCGCCGGCCAGGCCGGTGCTGGCTACGCCATGGCCGGAGAAGCCCTGCGCGAAATAGACGTTGGGCGTGAGCCGGCCCCAGTGCGGGGCGCGGTTGCTGGTGATGTCGATGTAGCCGCCCCACACGTATTCCAGCGCCACGTCGGCCAGCTGCGGGAACACCGTGCGCATGCGCCGGGTCATCACCGCGCGCAGGCCGGGTGGCGGCAGCGCCGAATAGCTGGCCTGGCCGCCGAACAGCAGGCGGTGGTCGCGGCTGAGGCGGAAATAGTCCAGCGCCCAGTTCACGTCGGCCACGGCCATGTCGTTGCGGATCAGGGCGCGCGCGCGTTCGGCGCCGAGCGGCACGGTGGCGCCGATGTAGGTGCCGACCGGCATCATCCGCGTTTCCAGTTCCGGCGCGATGCCCTGCAGCCAGGCATTGCCGGCCAGCACCACGAAGTCGGCCTCGACCCGGCCCCGCGCCGTGTGCAGCGCCGGCCGCGCACCGCGTTCGAGCCGTCGCACCGGCGAATGCTCGTGCACGGTGACGCCGGCGGCTTCGGCCGCGCGCGCCAGTCCCTGCGCATAGGCCAGCGGATGCAGGTGGCCGCTGGCCGGGTCGTACAGCGCGCCGCAGTAGCGGTCGCTGGCCAGCACCTGCCGCAGCTGCGCGCGGTCCCACCATTGCAGCGGGTAGTCGTAGCGCCGGGCCAGGGTCTCCAGGTCGGCGCGCAGCGCCCGTTCCTGGCGGCGATGGATCGGCACGCTGGCATGGCCGTCACGCCAGTCGCAGTCGATGCGGTGGCGGGCGATGCGCTCCTTGAGCAGGCGCAGGCCATCGCGCGAGAAGTCGAACAGCAGCCGGGCGTCGTCGTCGCCGAGCAGCGATTCCAGCGCCTGCAGGTCGCAGCCGTAGCCGACCAGCGCCTGGCCGCCGTTGCGGCCGGAGGCGCCCCAGCCGACGCGCTCGGCCTCCAGCACCGTCACCCGGTAGCCCTTTTCGGCCAGCGCGAGCGCGGCGGTCAGCCCGGTATAGCCGGCGCCAAGCACCGCCACGTCCGCGCGCGCGTGGCCGCGCAGCGGCGCGCGCGCCGCGACCGGCGGCAGGCTGGCCGCGTACCAGCTGGGCGGGTAGTCGGAGCGGGTGGCGTCCACGGGCATCAGGCGCGATGAAGACGAAGCGGTCGGGCAGCGCAGTCTACGTGTCCGCATGCGATCTCCGCATGACCGTGGCGCGGCGGCAGCACACGCGCAGGTTGCCTAAACGCCGGGGCGGCAGTAGCGTGCCTGCACGCCTCGCCACCGGGGCAGGGCATGCGTTCCGGTGGCCGCCGCCTGTCATGCAACCGAAGCAGAACCGTCATGAGCTCCCGCCCCCGTCCCCGCAAGACCGCCGCCGCGCAGGAAGACAGCACCCTGCTGCGCTGGCTCAAGCAGCGGAACATCACCGAGGTCGAATGCCTGGTGCCGGACATCACCGGCAACGCGCGCGGCAAGATCATCCCGGCCGACAAGTTCTCCCACGACTACGGCACGCGCCTGCCCGAAGGCATCTTCGCCACCACCGTCACCGGCGATTCCCCCGACGACTACTACGAGCTGGTGGCGCCGGCCGATTCGGACATGGTGCTGCGCCCGGACCCGGACACGGTGCGCATGGTGCCGTGGGCGACCGACCCCACCGCGCAGGTGATCCACGACTGCTACACCCGCGCCGGGCAGCCGCACGAACTGGCGCCGCGCAACGTGCTGCGGCGGGTGCTGGCCGCCTACGACGAACTGGGGCTGAAGCCGATCGTGGCGCCGGAAGTGGAGTTCTTCCTGGTGCAGAAGAACACCGACCCGGACTTCCCGCTGCTGCCGCCGGCCGGCCGCTCCGGGCGCCCGGAGACCGCGCGGCAGTCGTACTCGATCGACGCGGTCAACGAGTTCGACCCGATCCTCGACCTGATGTACGACTACTGCGACGCGATGAAGCTGGACGTGGACACGCTGATCCACGAATCCGGCGCCGCGCAGCTGGAGGTCAACTTCACCCACGCCGACGCCATGGCGCTGGCCGACCAGGTGTTCCTGTTCAAGCGCACCATGCGCGAGGCGGCGATGCGCCACGGCGTGTACGCCACCTTCCTGGCCAAGCCGATGGAGAACGAGCCTGGCAGCGCGATGCACATCCACCAGAGCCTGCTGCGCATCCGCGACGGCGCCAACGTGTTCGCCGGCGAAGGCGAGGGCGAGTACAGCGCATTGTTCATGCAGTACCTGGGCGGCCTGCAGAAGTACGTGCCGATGGCGATGGCGTTCTTCGCGCCGAACGTGAACTCCTACCGCCGGCTGGTGTTCGGCGAGGTCTCGCCGAGCAACGTGGAGTGGGGCTTCGACAACCGCACCTGCGGCCTGCGCGTGCCCATCGACAGCCTGGAGAACAGCCGCGTGGAGAGCCGCTTCGCCGGCTCCGACGCCAACCCCTACCTGGCGCTGGCCGCGACCCTGGCCTGCGGCCTGCTGGGCATCCGCGAGAAGCTCACCCCGGCCCCGCCGGTCGCCGGCAACGCCAAGGAGCCGGGCTATGCGCTGCCGCGCTCGCTGGGCGAGGCGCTGGACGGGCTGGAGCGCTGCGAGCCGCTGCAGGAACTGCTCGGCCACCGCTTCTGCCGGGCCTATATCTCGGTCAAGCGCAAGGAATACGAGACCTTCTTCCGCGTCATCAGCTCCTGGGAGCGCGAATTCCTGCTGCTCAATGTCTGACCGTCCTCGTGCCCGTGTGCTCGTGTGTGCAGGAGCGATTGTAGGAGCGACGCCAGTCGCGATGGGGCTCTACCGGGA
>JAEWOJ010000060.1 GCA_023399815.1 Pseudomonadota bacterium
GAGTCTGCAACTCGACTCTATGAAGCTGGAATCGCTAGTAATCGCGCATCAGCCATGGCGCGGTGAATACGTTCCCGGGCCTTGTACACACCGCCCGTCAAGCCATGGAAGTTTGGGGTACCTGAAGTCGGTGACCGTAAAAGGAGCTGCCTAGGGTAAAACAAGTAACTAGGGCTAAGTCGTAACAAGGTAGCCGTACCGGAAGGTGCGGCTGGAACATCTCTTATATAGAGTACGACGAATAATTAACTGTCAAGAAAAGCAACAGTTGACTGTTTTTTTTAGGTTTTTTTCTTTTTTTTTTTACATACACGAAGCTTGAAGTTCGAGGCTCGAAGTTAGCAGATAAAACTGCGAACTTTTGATTTCTGACTTTTAACTTCGAAAATAAAGGCCACTCTTTTAAGAAAGAGTCTCGTAGCTCAGCTGGTTAGAGCGCTACACTGATAATGTAGAGGTCGGCAGTTCGAGCCTGCCCGAGACTACTGAAAGTAGGAAAGGAAAGGCGAGAAGTTCATACAGAGCTTGTCGAAGTAAGCCTGCCCGAGACTACTGAGAGGTTTAAGGTTGAAAGTTTAAAGTTCAAGGTTAACTTGAAACATTAAACCAGCAACATTAAACTTAAAAAAGAGGGGAATTAGCTCAGCTGGCTAGAGCGCCTGCCTTGCACGCAGGAGGTCATCGGTTCGACTCCGATATTCTCCACAATCCCCTCCTAACCTCCCCAAAGGGGAGGAAGGATTAGAAATGATTCTCTCCCCCTTTGGGGGAGTTGGAGGGGGAAGAAGTTCATTGACATACTGGAAGAAAATAACGAGAAATAGACAATTTCATTTGTATATAGTGATATATACAATGAGCATTATAATAAAGAATAAAACAAAAACAATAACCGAACACGAGAGCGGCGGTTAGAAAAAAGTTACTAAGAGCGTATGGCGGATGCCTAGGCTTTCAGAGGCGAAGAAGGACGTGATAAGCTGCGATAAGCTTCGGGGACTGGCACATACAGATTGATCCGAAGATTTCCGAATGGGGCAACCCGGCATGTTGAAGGCATGTCACTGCGCAAGCAGAGCGAACGTTGGGAACTGAAACATCTAAGTACCAATAGGAAAAGAAATCAATTGAGATTCCGTAAGTAGTGGCGAGCGAACGCGGATTAGCCCTAAAGCATTTATAAGTTTAGTAGAATAACCTGGAAAGGTTAACCGAAGAAGGTGAAAGTCCTGTACACGAAAGGCTTATAATTGTTATAACGAGTAAGGCGGGACACGTGAAATCCTGTTTGAACATGGGGGGACCATCCTCCAAGGCTAAATACTCCTGAAAGACCGATAGTGAACTAGTACTGTGAAGGAAAGGTGAAAAGCACTTCGAATAGAAGGGTGAAAAAGAACCTGAAACCATACGCTTACAAGCGGTCGGAGCCTACGGGTGACGGCGTGCCTTTTGCATAATGAGCCTACGAGTTAATGTCACTGGCAAGGTTAAGTAGTTCAGCTACGGAGCCGAAGCGAAAGCGAGTCTGAATAGGGCGCATAGTCAGTGGTATTAGACGCGAAACCTTGTGATCTACCCATGGGCAGGTTGAAGCTTTGGTAACACAAAGTGGAGGACCGAACCCGTTGACGTTGAAAAGTCTTGGGATGAACTGTGGGTAGGGGTGAAAGGCTAATCAAACTGGGAAATAGCTCGTACTCCCCGAAATGCATTTAGGTGCAGCGTTGTGTTAAGTATCTTAGAGGTAGAGCTACTGATTGGATGCGGGGGCTTCACCGCCTACCAATTCCTGACAAACTCCGAATGCTAAGATATGTTTCACAGCAGTGAGGGCATGGGTGCTAAGGTCCATGTCCGAGAGGGAAAGAACCCAGATCATCAGCTAAGGCCCCCAAATGTATACTAAGTTGACCAAACGCGGTCGGATTGCACAGACAGCTAGGATGTTAGCTTGGAAGCAGCTATTCATTTAACGAGTGCGTAACAGCTCACTAGTCGAGCGATCCGGCATGGATAATAATCGGGCATAAGTATACTGCCGAAGCTATGAATCCCGTTTTATGACGGGATGGTAGGGGAGCATTCTATCGGCGCAGAAGCTGGACCGGCGAGGTACAGTGGAGCTTATAGAAAAGAAAATGTAGGCATGAGTAACGATAATGCGGATGAGAAATCCGCACGCCGCAAGACCAAGGTTTCCTCAGCTATGCTAATCAGCTGAGGGTTAGTCGGGTCCTAACATATACCCGAAAGGGGAAGTGGATGGCAAACGGGTTAATATTCCCGTACCTGCTCACAACAAAGTGACGGTGAGAAGTAGCTAGTGCGTACTGACGGAATAGTACGTTGAACCTAAGTAAATTAGGGATAGTACACAAAGGCTTCGGCTGGCGTGATAATCTAGTGAAGTCTCATCCAAGAAATAGCGAGTGAAGCAGCCCGTACCCTAAACCGACACAGGTGGTCGAGGAGAGTATCCTCAGGCGCTCGAGTGAATCGTGGTTAAGGAACTAGGCAAAATAGACCTGTAACTTCGGGAGAAAGGTCGCTGACAGCAATGTCAGCCGCAGTGAAAAGGCCCAGGCGACTGTTTATCAAAAACACAGGACTCTGCAAAATCGAAAGATGACGTATAGGGTCTGACACCTGCCCGGTGCCGGAAGGTTAAGGAAGGGGGTTAGCTTCGGCGAAGCTCTTGACTGAAGCCCCGGTAAACGGCGGCCGTAACTATAACGGTCCTAAGGTAGCGAAATTCCTTGTCGGGTAAGTTCCGACCTGCACGAATGGTGTAACGATCTGGGCACTGTCTCA
>JAEWOJ010000108.1 GCA_023399815.1 Pseudomonadota bacterium
TCTCTGAGGTTGCCGGCCAGCGGCCGGCACTACCTGTTCCCGCAGTCGGGCCGGCGATAATGCGGCGCATGAGCCGTCCTCCCTTCCTGCTACCGCCCGCTCCCGACGCTCCGTTCCCGCCGGCCGAGCTGGCGCTGCGCGAACCCGATGGCCTGCTCGCCATCGGCGGCGACCTGTCGCCGGTACGCCTGCTCAACGCCTATGCCGGCGGCATCTTCCCGTGGTTCTCCGAGGGGCAGCCCATCCTGTGGTGGTCGCCGGACCCGCGTACGGTGTTCCGCACCGATGGCGTGCACCTGTCCTCGCGCTTCCGCCGCGGGCTGCGTTCCAGCCCCTGGACGGTCACCGCCGACACCGCGTTCGCCGAGGTGATGCGGGCCTGCGCCAGCGCGCCGCGCCCGGGCCAGGACGGCACCTGGATCACCGCCGGCATGCATCGCGCCTACGTGGAGCTGCACCGGCTCGGGTACGCGCATTCGGTCGAGGTACTCGACGGCGCGCAGCTGGTCGGCGGCATCTACGGCGTGGCCATCGGCCGGATGTTCTTCGGCGAAAGCATGTTCAGCGGGCGCAGCGGCGGTTCCAAGGTGGCCCTGGCCGCGCTGGCGCATGCCCTGCATGGCTGGGGCTGGCCCTTGATCGATGCCCAGGTCGAGAACCCGCACCTGCGGCGCATGGGCGCCGCGCAGATGCCGCGCGACGCCTTCCTGGCCCAGGTACGGGCGCTGGTGCAGGAGGTGGAAACGGCCCCAGCAGGGAGCTGGACGCGGCGTTTCGGCGGCTGGCCGGCCTCGATCCTGGCGGCCGGGAACCCGGTTTAACGCAAACTTTGCATGATCCCGTGACGCGGGGTAAAATACGCGGCTTCCGGGCCTGAGCAAGGCCATCCGCAGAACCGCACAGGATTACATGTCGAAAGACGACTCCATCGAGTTCGAAGGCACCGTCAGCGAGACGCTGCCGAACACCACTTTCCGCGTTCGGCTGGAAAACGGGCACGAGATCATCGCCCACATTTCCGGCCGCATGCGCAAGAACTACATCCGCATCCTTACCGGCGACCGTGTCAAGGTCGAAATGACGCCGTACGACCTGACCAAGGGACGCATCACTTACCGCATGAAATAAGCGCGGTAGCCCGGCATCTCCGGAAAGCCAGCCTCGGGCTGGCTTTTTTGCGTGCCTGCGATTCCGGTTTTCCCGTGCCGGAAACAACGACGGCGGCCGAAGCCGCCGTCGTGCAGGTGCGACGCCTGCTCCGCACCTTGCTACCCACCGGGGCAAGCCCCGGCCCTGCGAGCCTCAGGCCGTCGCCGGCAACAGGTGCTCCGGCTCGGCCTCGGTCTCCACCACCAGTTCGCCGTCGTGCACGTCGATGCTGACCTTGCCGCCGGCGACCAGCTTGCCGAACAGCAGTTCGTCGGCCAGCGGACGCTTGATCCGGTCCTGGATGACGCGCGACATCGGCCGCGCGCCCATCTGCGGGTCGAAACCATGCCGGGCCAGCCAGTCGCGCGCGGCCGGGGTGGCCGACAGCGAGACATGCTTGTCCTGCAGCAGCATCTCCAGCTCGATCAGGAACTTGTCCACCACCCGCAGGATGTGGTCGAAGCCCAGCGCCTGGAACTGCACCACCGCATCGAGGCGGTTGCGGAATTCCGGGGTGAAGCTCTTGCGGATCACTTCCATCGCATCGGTGGCGTGGTCCTGCCGGGTGAAGCCGATCGAGCGCCGCGAGGCCTGCGCCGCGCCGGCGTTGGTGGTCATCACCAGGATCACGTTCTTGAAGTTGGCCTCGCGGCCGTTGGTGTCGGTGAGGATGCCGCGGTCCATGACCTGCAGCAGGATGTTGAAGATGTCCGGGTGCGCCTTCTCGACCTCGTCCAGCAGCAGCACGCAGTGCGGCGTCTTGACGATCTTCTCGGTCAGCAGGCCGCCCTGGTCGAAGCCGACGTAGCCCGGGGGCGCGCCGATCAGGCGGCTGACCGAATGCGGCTCCATGTATTCGCTCATGTCGAAGCGCACCAGTTCGATGCCCAGCTGCAGCGCGAGCTGGCGGGTGACCTCGGTCTTGCCCACGCCGGTGGGGCCGGCGAACAGGAAGTTGCCGATCGGCTTCTCCGGGTTGCCCAGCCCCGAGCGTGACAGCTTGATCGCCGAGGCCAGCGATTCGATCGCCGGGTCCTGCCCGAAGATCACCATCTTCAGGTTGCGCTCCAGGTGCTGCAGCACGTCCTTGTCGGTGGCGGTGACCTGCTTGGCCGGGATCCGCGCCATCTTGGCGACGATGGCCTCGACCTCCTCGACGTCGATGGTCGCCTTGCGCTCGCCCTCCGGCAGCAGCCGCTGGCGCGCGCCGGCCTCGTCGATCACGTCGATGGCCTTGTCCGGCAGCAGGCGGTCGCCGATGTGCTTGACCGACAGGTCCACTGCCGCCTGCAGCGCGTCGTCGGCATAGGTCACGCCGTGGTGGGTCTCGTACTTCGGGCGCAGGCCCCTGAGGATCTCGTAGGCCTCGCCCACGGTCGGCTCGACGATGTCGATCTTCTGGAAGCGGCGCGCCAGCGCCCGGTCCTTCTCGAAGATGCCGCGGTATTCCTGGAACGTGGTCGAGCCGATGCAGCGCAGCTCGCCCGAGGCCAGCGCCGGCTTGATCAGGTTGGAGGCGTCCATGGTGCCGCCCGAGGCCGAGCCGGCGCCGATGATGGTGTGGATCTCGTCGATGAACAGCACCGCGTTGGGGATCTTCTTCAGCGCCCCGATCACGCCCTTCAGGCGCTTCTCGAAATCGCCGCGGTACTTGGTGCCGGCGACCAGCGCGCCCAGGTCGAGCGAATAGATCACCGCGTCGGCCAGCACCTCGGGCACCTCGCCGTCGACGATGCGCTTGGCCAGGCCCTCGGCGATGGCGGTCTTGCCGACGCCGGCCTCGCCCACGTACAGCGGGTTGTTCTTGCGGCGGCGGCACAGCACCTGGATGGTGCGCTCGATCTCGTCGCGGCGGCCGACCAGCGGATCGATGCGGCCGGCGCGGGCGTGCTCGTTGAGGTTGCTGGCGTATTCGGCCAGGGCGTCGCCCTTGGCCTCGCCCTCCCCGCCCTCGGCGCGGCCCTCGCCGTCGAGGGACGGCGAGGCGTCGCCGTCGTCGCCGGACTTGGCGATGCCGTGGGACAGGTAGTTGACGATGTCCAGCCGGGTCACGTCCTGCTGGTTGAGGTAGTAGACCGCGTGCGAGTCCTTCTCGCCGAAGATCGCCACCAGCACGTTGGCGCCGGTGACTTCCTTCTTGCCCGAGGACTGCACGTGGTAGACGGCCCGCTGCAGCACGCGCTGGAAGCCGAGCGTGGGCTGGGTGTCGCGGCCGTCGTCGTCGGCCAGGCGCGAGACCGAGGTCTCCACGGCCCGTTCCAGGTCCTGGCGCAGGCGATCCACGTCGGCGCCGCAGGCCTTGAGCACGGCCTGCGCGGAGGGATTCTCCAGCAGGGCGAGCAGCAGGTGTTCGACCGTCATGAATTCATTACGTGCCTCGCGGGCGCGCTTGTAGCACTGGCCAATCGTCTGTTCGAGGTCTTTGCTGAACATGGGGGACTCCGACTGCGGTTGGAGACAATATGCGGCCTGACTGCACGTTTTCCATCACCCTACCGGATGCCGGTGTTCAGATGGCGTTAGCAGTATGCCCCGGGGCGGCGCCCCGTTTTCGCGGGACGCATCGCCCCGGGTGGCACCCTGCCCCGCAGGCCGGCAAGCGGGCGCCGGCCATGGGCCGATGCGATCGCCGCCGACCCGGTGCAGGTCATGGCCGGGCTTCCCGGGGACATGGGGCCTGGCGCTGCGCTTGCCCATGCCGGCGCTGTCGCATGGCTGGAACGGTGCGGGTCGCCGGTGGCGATCCAGGCGATGGCGCGGAGGCGGACGCGCCGCCGCGGACGGACCCGGTCAGGCCTTCTCCATCGTGCACAGCAGCGGGTGCTGGTTCATGCGCGCGAACTCGTTGACCTGGGCGACCTTGGTCTCGGCGACCTCGCGGGAATAGACCCCGCAGATGCCGCGGCCGCGGGTATGGACGTGCAGCATCACCTGGGTGGCCTTGTCCAGGTCCATGGCGAAGAAGTTCTGCAGCACGGTCACCACGAAGTCCATCGGGGTGTAGTCGTCGTTGAGCAGCATCACCTGGTACAGCGGCGGCGGCGCGACCTCGGGCTTGCCGGTTTCCACCAGCAGGCCATGGTCGTTCTCGTGTTGGAGCTTGCGGGACATGCGCGGAATTATAACGGCTCGCCCTGCCGCGCCGCGTCCCATTGGAGCGGATGCCGCCACCGCCGCTACAATTCCCGGTTCCCCACACCCTTGCAGGGACAGCATGAAGAAGATCGCAGCCGCAGCGGCGATGACAGGCCTGATGGCCGCGATGGCGGGAAGCGCGTTCGCCGCGGACCCGGATCGCGCGGTCGGGCGCCTGCTCGACTCGCTGGAATACAAGTACGAGGTCGACGAGGACGGCGACTACCGCATGGTGTTCGACATGGAGGACGAGCGCACCCAACTGGTGTTCGTGCGCTCCTCGGTCGAGACCTATGGCACCCACCACGTCCGCGAGGTCTGGTCGCCGGCCTACAAGGCGCCGGGCCCGCAGTTCCCGGCGCTGGTCGCCAACCGCCTGCTGGAGGATTCCAACGACTCCAAGCTGGGTGGCTGGGTCAAGCAGGGCGATACGGCCATGTTCGTGGTCAAGGTCGATGCCGACGCCAAGGCCGAGGTCCTCAGCGATGCCATCGACGCGGCGATCAAGAGCGCCGATGCGATGGAGCTGGAACTGACGACGAAGGACGACTTCTGAGCGTGGATACACCCAGGTCCCAGCGCTGGGCGCCACGCGTCACCGTGGCCACCGTGGTGGCCCGCGCCGGGCAGCTGTTGCTGGTGGAAGAGGAAAAGGACGGGCGGCGGGTGCTGAACCAGCCGGCCGGCCACCTGGAACCCGGCGAAAGCCTGGTCGAGGCCGCCGTGCGCGAGACGCGCGAGGAAACCGGCTGGGAGGTGCGGCCGACCGCGTTCATCGGCGCCTACCAGTGGGACGCGGCCGACGGCACGCCCTTCCTGCGCTTCGCCTTCGCCGCCGAGCCGGTCAGGCCGCACCCGGAACAGGCGCTGGATGCCGGCATCGTGCAGGCGCTGTGGCTGACGCCGGCGGCGATCCAGGCCGACATGGCGCGGCTGCGCAGCCCGCTGGTCTGGCAGGCCGTGTCGGACTGGCTGGCCGGGCAGCGCCATCCGCTGTCGATGCTGAGGCAGCTGCCATGAGCCGCCCGGAGGTGGTCGTCGGCATGTCCGGCGGCGTGGATTCCTCGGTCGCCGCGTTGTTGCTGGTGCAGCAGGGGCGCGACGTCGCCGGCCTGTTCATGCAGAACTGGGCGGACGACGGCGATGCGCAGGACAGCGCGAGTGCCGCTGAAGGCAGGATGCCGAAAGCGGCCAAAGGCGAATGCCGCGCCGAGGACGACCGCCGCGACGCCGTGGCAGTCTGCGGGCGGCTGGGCATCCCCTTCCATTTCCGCGATTTCTCGGCCGAGTACTGGCAGGGCGTGTTCGAGCATTTCCTGGCCGAGTACGCGGCCGGGCGCACGCCCAACCCGGACGTGCTGTGCAACCGCGAGGTCAAGTTCAAGCACTTCCTCGATGCCGCGCGAGAGCTGGGGGCCGAGCGCATCGCCACCGGCCACTACGCCCAGGTGGCGCAGTCTGGCGGCCACTGGCGCCTGCTGCGCGGCGCCGACCGCGGCAAGGACCAGAGCTATTTCCTGCACCAGCTGGGACAGGAGCAGCTGGCCGCCACCCTGTTCCCGATCGGCCACCTGGAGAAGAGCCAGCTGCGCCGCATCGCCCAGGAGGCCGGCCTGCCGACCCATGCCAAGAAGGACTCGACCGGCATCTGCTTCATCGGCGAGCGCGACTTCCGCCAGTTCCTCGGCCAGTACCTGCCGGCCCGCGAGGGCGAGATCCATGATCCGGACGGACGGGTCATCGGCCGCCATCCGGGCGTGTTCTATTTCACCCTGGGCCAGCGCGAGGGCCTGAACATCGGCGGCGTGCGCGGCCGGCCGGCCGCGCCCTGGTACGTGGTCGGCAAGGACGTGGCGGCCAATATCCTGTACGTGGACCAGGGCCACGACAGCCCCTGGCTGCAGTCGAACCGGCTGCACACCGAGTCCATGCACTGGATCGCCGGCGACGCGCCCGCCGCGCGTTTCCCGTGCACCGCACAGACCCGCTACCGCCAACCCGACGAGCCCTGCACCGTGACCGTGCGCGACGACGGTACGCTGCGGGTGGATTTCGCCCGGCCGCAGCGGGCGGTCACGCCCGGCCAGTCGCTGGTGCTGTATGACGGCCCCGAATGCCTGGGTGGCGCGGTGATCGCCGCCACCGACGCGCCGCTGGAGCAGCGTGCGTACGGGCCGGTTTCCCTTGAGAGGCAAGCATGAGTTCCAACTTCGACGACCGCGTACTGGCATTGGCCGGGATCGCCCAGGCCCTGCAGCAGGTGCGGCGCATCGCCGAAACCGGCCATTCCGACGCATCGGTGGTGCGCACCGCCATGGACAGCGTGATGCGCATCGACGCGCCCTCGCCCACCGCGGTGTATGGCGACAGCCGCCAGGTCGAGGCCGGCCTGCGCCTGCTGCGTGACTACTTCGGCAACCAGGGCAAGGACGATCTCCTGCCCCGCCTGGCGTTGTCGGTGATGCAGCTGGAGCGCCGCTTCGTGCGCGAGAACGCGACGGTCGCCAGGGTCCAGGCCGGCATCCAGCGCGCCGCCGCGCAGGCCCGCGAACTGGGCGACGTGGCGCACCCGGACGTGCTGGCGGCGATGGGCGGGCTGTATGCGGACACCATCAGCCAGCTCAAACCGCGGATCATGGTGCAGGGCAATCCGCACTACCTGGGACAGGCCGGGGTAGTGGCCGAGATCCGCGCCCTGCTGCTGGCGGCGGTGCGCTCGGCGGTGCTGTGGCGCCAGCTCGGCGGCAGCTACTGGGATTTCCTGTTCTCGCGCAGGGCGATGCTGGACGCGATCGCGCAACGCCTGCGTGGCGCCGGCTAAAGACCGGCCCCACCCTGCCGATACTGCAATCGTGACTCTCCCGAGAACGTCCATGTATTCACGCATTGCAATCCGCCTGGCCGCCCCGCTGGCCCTGACCCTCCTGCTCCCGCTGGCTGTGGCCTTCGCCTGGCCCGCCGCCGCGGTGTGGGCAATCCTGACCACGATGGTCCTGAGCTGGCTGGTGTTCGCCTACTGGAGCGTGCACAGCCAGTCGCAGCGCTCCCCCGAACACGCCCGCGTGCTCAAGGAGCAGGACCAGCTGCTCAACGAGCTGCGCAGCTTCGTCAGCAACGAGATCGACGGCTCGCGCGGCGAGATCGAGCGTGCCCGCGAGCTGATCCGCCAGGCCGTGTCCGGCCTGGGCAGCAGCTTCGATGCGATGAACCGCAAGTCGCGCCAGCAGAGCCAGGCACTGGCCCGCATCGTCGACCGCACCGGCGAGGAAGGCGGCGGCGGCGTGGACGTGGCCCGTTTCGCCCAGCACGCCAGCCACCAGATGGAACAGCTGGTCGAGGCGCTGGAACAGGTCAGCGGCCAGAGCAGCAACACCGTGCAGCACATCGACCAGATGGCGCAGCACCTGGACGGCATCTTCGCGCTGCTGGAGGACGTCAAGTCCATCGCCGACCAGACCAACCTGCTGGCGCTGAACGCCGCCATCGAGGCCGCGCGCGCCGGCGAGGCCGGACGTGGCTTCGCCGTGGTCGCCGACGAGGTGCGCAACCTGTCCGAGCGCTCGACCACCTTCAACGAGCAGATCCGCAAGCTGGCGCACAGCTCCAAGGACGCCATCGCCAAGGTCCGCGAGACGGTCACGCACATGGCCTCGCGCGACATGGACCGCTCCCGCGAGGCGCGCCATGAAGCGGCGGCGATGCTGGACAACGTGGCGGCGATCAACAATTCGCTGGGCGAAGGCATGCGCGAGATCTCCGAGTGCGGCCGCGCCATCGACAGCAGCGTCGCCGAGGCCGTGCGCGCCCTGCAGTTCGAGGACATCGCCACCCAGGCCTTGGGCGGCGTGCACACCCACCTGGACCGCCTGACCGCGATCAACCGCGAGGCCGTGGCGCTGCAGGAACTGCTGCATCGCAGCGGCGGCGTGCTCGACAGCGAGCTGGTGGCCGCGCTGCAGCGCACCGGCAGCCGCCTGCGCGAGATGCGCAGCGAATGGGAACGTCCGCCGCACAAGCCGGTGGCGCAGCAGAGCATGGGCGCGGGAACGGTTGAGCTGTTCTGATCCCCTGCTGGATGAAACGCGAACCCCGGTCCCGGCCGGGGTTTCGCCGTTGCGGGCGGACGCTCCTGCCCCGGAGCCTGCTGCCCCTGGAATGTCGCGGCAGCCCCAGCCATCGGCGGGTGCCATGTCGGCGGCCGGGCCCGGTCCCCGCGCAACGGTGGTCATGAGCCGCCTGGCCGCGCTGGAAACCCTCGCCCAGCAGGAACTGGCCGCGCTGGCCAGCACCCTGCCCGCGCAGACGCAGGAGCCGTACGATCCGTTGTCGGCACTGCTGGCCTGGGATCTGGCGTCCGTGGCCTCGGGCGGCACGCGGCGGAATCCTGGCTGAGCAGTCACCGGCGGAACGCGGCGGCATGGCCGCAGCGGGGTTCCGATACCGAGACGTGGGGTTTTTCTGGCGAGGACTGGCCCAGGCTTTCATGTCTGGCGAGGCCTGTCTGCCTGCCGTCCACCACCCGCACAGGGACGAACGCCCGGCGCGATGCCCGCCGCAGGGGCCGGTGGCCGGGGTAACGCCTCAGTCGGCCGACGCGCTTCGTATCCTTGCCCGTTCCGGCTTTGTGCGCGGGCTCACGCCAGCGAAGGCCCGGCGTCCGGACGCGGGAGCTGCATGGCACCGGGAATCCGGCAACAGCCCGCGGGGCATTCCGCTCCGCAGGTTCAGGACATCGCGGTCATGGGTTCCGGGACGTGGCCGGTACGGCCGCCCCGCGGCGTTCAGGCGATCGCCGCCGGCTGCGTGGACGGCGGCACGATCGGGCCGCTTTCGTGGGACAGGCGCAGCCACTGCGCCATGTCGCGCGAGGGCAGCGGTCGCGAGTACAGGTAGCCCTGGATCTCGTCGCAGCCCTGGCGCAGCAGCAGGGCTTCTTCCTGCGGGGTCTCCACGCCTTCGGCGACCACCTGCATGCCCAGGGCGTGGCCCAGGTGGACGATGGCCTGCGTCACCTCGGCGGTGCCGGTGTCGTGCAGCATGCGCTGGACGAAACTGCGGTCGATCTTCAGGCGCTGCACCGGGAAGCGGTTGAGGTAATGCAGGTTGGAGAAGCCGGTGCCGAAGTCGTCCACCGCCAGCAGCACCCCGTGCCGCTCGAACGTGTCGAAGCACTGGCGCAGGGCATCGGTGTCGCGGATCAGCGCCGACTCGGTCAGTTCCAGTTCCAGGCGCTGCGGCGGCCAGCGATGGCGCTCGCAGATGGCGATCACCCGCTCGGCGAAGCCGCGCTCGCGCAGCTGCATGGCCGAGACGTTGACCGCGATGCGCTCGAACACCAGCCCCGTGGCCTGCCAGACGGCGGCCTGGCGGCAGGCTTCATCCAGCACCCAGTCGCCGATGCGGACGATCTCCCCGCATTTCTCGGCCACGGGAATGAACTCGGCCGGATTGCACGGCCCCAGTTCCGGGCACACCCAGCGCAGCAGCGCCTCGATGGCCGGCGGCCGCGACGGATCGGTATTGACCAGCGGCTGGTAGACCAGCTGGAATTCCTCGCGCTCGAGCGCGCCATGCAGCGCCTGCTCGACCTGCAGGCGCCGCTGGATGCCGGCCAGCGCGTCCTGGCTGTAGTACTGCCAGGTGTTGCGCCCGGCTTCCTTGGCGGCGTGCATGGCCGCGTCGGCAGCGCGCAGCAGCGCGTCGAAATCGCGATGGGCGTCGTCGGCCAGGGCGATGCCGACGCTGGCGCCGACCTTCAGCGTGGTCTCGTCGCGGTACAGCGGCGAGCCCAGCGAGGCGATCAGCTTGCGCGCGACGTGCCCGGCGTCGGCCGGATCGGCCAGGTCGCGCAGCACGACGACGAACTCGTCGCCGTTGAAGCGCGCGAACAGGTCGGCGTTGCGCAGGCTCTGGTGCAGGCGCGACGCGGCCGCCTTGAGCAGCATGTCGCCGGTGGCATGGCCGAAGGTGTCGTTGATCGACTTGAAGCCGTCCAGGCCGATGAACAGCATCGCCAGCACCGCGCCGCTGTCGCGCGCCTCGGCGATGGCCACCTCGGCCTGTTCGCGCAGCAGGATGCGGTTGGGCAGCCCGGTCAGCAGGTCGTAGTGGGCCAGCAGTTCGATGCGCTCGTTCGCTTCGCGCTCGCGGGTGATGTCGCGGAACAGCACGACGAAACGTTCCGGCAGGCCTTCGCGGCGATCCAGCTCGACCTGCACCTGCACCCATACCCGCTGCCCGGAATGCCGGTAGAAGCACAGGTCCAGCTGCTCCGGCAGGCCGCCTTCGGCGATGCGGGTGAGCGCCGCCTCGAAGTTGTCGCGCGAGTCCTGGGTGTACAGGGCCAGCGCCTGTTCCAGCGTGACCGGCTCCTTGCGCAGGCCGTGGATGCGGTAGCACTCGTCGGTCCACAGCATGCTGCGGGTGTGGACCTCGATCTCGCAGCCGCCGATGCGGCCCAGTGCCGAGACCCGGTTGAGCAGTTCGGTGCGCCAGCGGATCAGGGCGTCGGTCTGGCGCTGCTCGGTGATGTTCTGCAGCTGCCCGGCCACCCGGTGGATGCGCCCGTCGGCGCCGCGCTCGGGCTGCATCCAGACCCGCAGGTGCAGGCTGGCCGCGTCCTGCGGGTCGGCGTCGAGCACGAGGTCGAAATGGTGCGGCTGCCCCTCGCGGTGCAGGCGCCGCCAGGCGGCCAGCACCTGCCGGCGCGCGCCGCCGTCCAGCAGGTCGAGCCAGCGCCGGTCGGCGGGCAGGCTGCCGGGCGCGCGGCCGACGGCCGCATGCAGCTCTTCCGACCAGGAGAAACGGGCATTGCCACGCTCCCACGACCAGACGCCCAGGCCGGCGATCTGCTGCAGCTGCCGCAATTGCGACGGCTGTTCGTGCGCTCCGTCGTCCGGCGCGGCGAGTTCGATGCGCAGGCCGCTGATGCGCAGCGCCTGGCCATCGGCGGTCCACGCCGCCACCTGGCCATGATCCTGCACCGCGCGCCAGCCGCCTCCGGCCCGGCGTACCCGCAGGCGGCAGGCGTAGGACGGTGCCTCGCCACGCAGATGGGCCTGCAGCGCGCTCCGCTGCGCGGCCCGGTCGTCGGGATGGACCTGGTCGAGCCAGTCCTGCACGGTTTCCGTCAACGTGGTCGCCCCGGCCCGTCCTTCGAGGACCGACAGCAGGTTGGCGGGAACGTCCCACTCCCAGACGGCGTGACCGGCATCGCACAGCAGCCGGGCCCAGCGGCCTTCGGCCAGCGGCTCGGCCGGCTCGGCGGTATGCAGGTAGGCGCAGACGGCGCCATCGGCCGCGCGGATGGCGCTCAGGAAACCGTCCAGGCGCTGCGCTTCGGCCGGCACCGGGCACGGCAGCATGCCCTGCGCGGCAACGCGCTCGCGCAGCCCGGACAGGGCCTGGCGATGGGTTTCCAGGCCGCGCGGCAGCCCCAGCGTGCGCGCGGCGGCGTTGGCGGCCAGCGGGCGGCCCTCCGGATCGAGCAGCACGATCGCCCCCGCCAGCGGGTGGCCCATCATGCTCGCAATCACGCCCTGATCCACGCGATACCGCTCCACTCATCCACCCGAGATCCGGGCACCCAATCGATAGCGGCGGATCCTGCCGGAAATTGAGTACTTCGTCATCGCCAGCCGCGCATGCCCGTTAAGATGTCCGCGGATCGGTCACGGCGCGTCGCCACGGAACATGCACAACGGCTCCCCTCCCTCCCGGCACGCACCCTCCACGGATCTTGCGATGGCGCGCCTGCAGCGCACTACCTATGGTGTGGTGGCGGCCGGCGGCCTGCTGATCCTGCTGTGCGGCCTGCTGCCCTGGGCCTGGGCGGCGATCCCCGCCCATCCGCTGGCCTGGAGCGTGATCTCCGTCACCCTGGTGGTGGCCTATGCCGTCCTGGCCCTGGCCCTGCTGCTGCCCTGCCAGACCCGGGTGCGACTGCTGGCGGCGCGCGACCTGGCCGAGCTCGAGATCAGTCGCAAGGCGCTGGAGACCGGCAACCGTGAACTGCAGGCCATGGCCGGGCGCCTGTTCTCGGTGCAGGAGGACGAGCGCCGGGCGATCTCGCGCGACCTGCACGACGATATCGGCCAGGCGGTCACCGCGATCAAGCTGGCCGCGCACGCGGCGATGGACGAGGACGACGCGCAGCGGCGTCGCGAGGACCTGGGGCAGATCGTGGAACTGGTGGACAGCACCGTCGTCCGCCTGCGCAACCTGTCGATGCTGCTGCGCCCGCCGCAGCTCGACGCGCTGGGGCTGGAGGCGGCGCTGCGCTGGCAGGCCGGGCAGCTGTTCCGGTCCTCGCCGGTGGAACTGCTGATGGACGTGGACGACCTGCCGCAGCGGCCGGACAACGAGGTCGAGCAGGCCTGCTTCCGCATCGCCCAGGAAAGCCTGACCAATGCCCTGCGCCACGCCATGGCCAGCCAGGTCCAGCTGTGCCTGGACGACGATGGTGCCGGCCGGCTGCGGCTGCGGGTGGTCGACGACGGCGAAGGTTTCGATCCCGATGGCCCGCGCGGGCTGGGGCTGGTGGTGATGCGCGAGCGGGCGCAGAGCGTGGGCGGCTGGCTGCGCATCCATACCGCGCCCGGCGAAGGCACGCAGGTCGAGCTGCACCTGCCCTACCGCACATCGCAGGCGGCCGCCTGCCAAGGACGCTGACCATGTGGAATTCCCCGCCACTGCTTGACGCCGGAACGCCGCCTCCGCCGCGCTTGGGCGCCGGCAATCCGGAACTGGTGGCCCTGGTCGACGAGGCCGCAGGCGGCGGCACGCCGCTGATGCTGCTGCACCTGGACATCGACCACTTCGCCTCGGTCAACGAGAACATGAGCGCCGAAGTCGGCGACCAGGCGCTGGGGCTGATCGCCCAGCGCCTGGACGAGCACCTGCGCGGCCGCGGCCGGCTGTGGCGGCACGGCAGCGACGAGTTCGTGCTGGCGATCCCGCGTACCTCCCAGGTGCCGCTGCCCGAGGAAATGGCCGAGCAGCTGCGCCAGCAGATGGAACTGCCGCTGTCGGTGCTGCCCTACACCCTGTTCCTGACCGCCAAGATCGGCGTGTCGCTGTGCCCGGAACACGCCACCGACCCCAGCCGGCTGCTCGACCTGGCCGAGGATGCGCTGCACCAGGCCGGCCGCGAGGGCGGCAACATGGTGCAGATGCACATGCTGCACAAGCCGCTGAGTGCGCACAGCGAGAGCATCATCTCGCGGCAGCTGGTGGACGCGATCGAGAACGGCGAACTGCGCCTGCGCTACCAGCCGCTGGTCAGTGCCCGCGACGGCCACGTCGTGGGCATGGAGGCGCTGCTGCGCTGGCAGTCGCCGACGCTGGGCATGCTGGTGCCGGAGCGCTTCATGCGCACCGCCGAGCGCCTGGGGATCATCGTCCAGATCGGCGCGTGGGTGCTGGAGATGACCCTGCGCCAGGCGCGCATCTGGCGCGACCAGGGCTTCGACGATTTCAATATCGCGGTGAACGTGTCGACCCTGCAGCTGCTGCGGCCCGGCTTCTTCACCGAGGTCATGACGCTGCTGCAGTCCACCGGCGTGCCGGCGCGGATGCTGACCCTGGAGATCAACGAGAGCGCACTGACCAACAACGTCAACTTCGTCTACGAGACCCTGGCCAACCTGCGCAACGAAGGCATCAGCCTGAGCCTGGACAACTTCGGCACCGGCGATTCCAGCCTCAGCGCGCTAGTGCGCTACCCAGTGGACAAGCTCAAGATCGACCGCAGCTTCATCAAGAGCACGCCGGCGGCGGACCGCGAGGCGGCCATCGCCCGCGCGATCATCGCCATGGGCCACCAGCTGGGCATGACCGTGATCGCCAACGGCGTCGAATCGCAGGGGCAGCTGGGGTTCCTGCGCCGCAACGACTGCGACGTGTTCCAGGGCTACCTGTTCGGCGAACCGATGTCGGCCGAGGCCGCCGGCATGACCCTGCGCCGCCGCTACCTGCGCCCGGAGGCCTTCGCCGAGACCCGCCCGGACCGCACCCTGCTGCTGCTGGACGACGAGGAGAACGTGCTGCGCTCGCTGGTGCGCCTGTTCCGCCGCGATGGCTACCGCATCCTGGCCGCCGGCAACGTGCGCGACGCCTTCGACCTGCTGGCGATCAACGACGTGCAGGTGATCCTGTCCGACCAGCGCATGAGCGACATGAGCGGCACCGAGTTCCTGGGCCGGG
>JAEWOJ010000120.1 GCA_023399815.1 Pseudomonadota bacterium
GGCAACAGGGCCGCCAGCAGTGAAGCCAAAAGAGGGAGCGGGCGAGAACAGTTCCTTTGCTGGCTCATGTCCTGGATCCTTCAGGGTGACGGGGCGCTGGATTGCGTGACGTTCAATGGCCGGGCGAGGGCATCGAAGGTATTCACCGTATTCGTGAACTTACGTCCCTGCTGTGTGATGATGGTTTGTCGTATCGGTGCCCACTGGCCCGAAGTCCGGGCATTGGTCCGTGTCTGCTGATCGTTGCCCACACTGATGGGCCAGGGATAGGGATTGGTCGCTCCATTGGCCACGGCTGCATAGGCATAATCCGCCGCGCTCAGCAGTTGCCCCGATGGCGAGTAGTCTTCTTCCCGCAGCAACTTGTTCTCGGTCTCGTCGTACCTGTTGCTGAAGATCGAGCGGCGCCGGCTGCCGTCCGGGCTCGTCACGTCGGTCCATACCGTGCTTGCACAGAGCGTCGGCGGCAAGCAGTCGTGATACCAGCTCGACACCGGTGGCGCGTAGGCATAGGTCCGGATCGTCGTCGCCAACCCGGGACCGCTGATCGTCCGGCGGACCACCGCGTAGGCATACCACTCCTTGGGATACTTCGCATAACCATGTTCGGGATCGGTGGGATCGCCTCCCCAGCACTCCTTGGGCACGTACGAGCGTGCGAACCGCTTGCGGTTCACCCTCAACGTCAGCACCGCGCCGGCCGGCGAGGTGATCGTGCCATCCGCGAACTGGTCGTAATCAGCCGGGTCAATGGTGCAGGAGGATGTCGGATCCGAGGTGATGTTCAGCGACGAGGCCGACAGTATCGGAAGCGCGTATTGCCACTTCGATCCGTCGGGGCGGGTGACGGTCAACTGGTGCGTTGCCGCAGGCGGGAGGCCGGTGGCGGCATATGTCCATGTCCTGGCCGTCGTGCCGCTACCCGCGGTCACGGTGGCGGTTCCGTTCGCGTTGAACGTCAGGCCCACATGGCGCCCGTCGCTGGCATCGATGCTGTCCAGCCGGCCAGAGGTGTTGTAGTGGTACGTCACCCAGTTGCCGAACCGGTCCTCCACCCGCGTAACCAGCATCGACGCATATTGCCGCTCCAGTTGATCGAACTCCGCGACGATCTGCGGGGTGTATCCACCGGGTTTGCCGTTCGCCGCCAGCATGGCGGGATCGGCGGCAAGCAGGAGGGACGTATTGCTCCACAGCGGCTTCTGCAGCGGATCCGCATCCCGGTAGACCAGATAATCGAACCAGTATTTGGTGCCGTCCGGGGCGAACGCCTGGAACGCCTCGCCTGGCTCGCCGTTGACCGTGGCGGGCAGGCAGCCCACCAGCCAGTTCCCTATCGTCATCAGGTTGATCTCGGGCCGGGCGGACTTGACTGCCCGGGTCATCAACAGCTGGTCGTTGCCGCTGTCGTCCACCAGATGGTAGCCATCCCACCATTCCCAGGCGTTCCACCCACGGGCGATGTCGCTCGGGAACGATATCCGGTCCGGTGCCGTGAATCCGGTGCACCGGGCGTTCTTCGTGGCTGTGGTCGCTCCGGCAACCTGCCAGCCCTTCGGGCTATAGACACTCGCCCCGAGGGTGTTGGAGGTGATGGTCTTGATTCTGGGAACTTCGATTTCCCACATGCCGAATCCATTGCCGGAGGTCTCGTGGAGGTTCTCCGCGATGCTGTTCGGCCGGAACGTCCGCGTTATCCGGATCGTGGGGCCCGTGCCGACAAGCTCGATGTCCGTGGTCCGGACAATGAAGCTGCCATCGCGCAGGTTCACCTGGTCGCCGAAGTCCGAAAATGCCTCGATGGCGCCCGCGCGCCCCACGTATTTTGCATATTCCTTGTCCGGCGTGATTGCCGGCTGTGCCATCGCCACGTTGGTTGTAAACGCTATCCCTAAACCGACCGCCCACAGGCTCTGCTTCATGCGGATCCCCAATGGCAAGAAATTCCCGAAAAACCCTGCCGGACGGAATGCAGTCCGGCTCCCACTCGCGTGCTCTTTCGAAGTGCTCCAGTTTCGGCCACGCCTGCAACGTATGTTCCATCGGTGTATTGCAGGGCACCCGGTCTTGACCGCGTCCTTGCCCGCCCAGTTGCCTGGTCACGGGTATTGCGGACGGCTGGCGCGACGTTCTGATTACGCGCCGGACAGGCGGCTGTCAAGGCGATGGCGCCATCGGGCCGCCGGGTGGGTAATCTGCGGCATGGCCAGCCAATGACCTTCGAGGCCCGGGTTCTTCCAATGCATCCGCTGTAACGGATGGTGCCGGGCCGGTGCCGGTGCCGAAATGCGAATGGTGCGCAAGGAGCCCTCTGCCTGGCACTGGACAGGCGTCAATTTCGCGCAGGCGTCCGTGGGGCATTGTTCCATCGGGGAAAGCCGATGCGTGGTAGGGCATGCCGGGGGAGCTGGCGACAGCCGATTCATTGATATTGCCGGCAGGAACACCATGCCGAAGGGCTGGCCGGGGTTACGCGATCGGGACGGGAATGTCTCCCTGTCCACATTGAGCGGCGGCCTGGAAGGCCGACGAACCGCGGATGTGGATCAATGACATGGCGGGTGGGTGTTCCCCGAGACGGGAGCGACGGCGGCCGGGAGCGCAGGGGGCATCGCCGTTTTTCAGGGAGGGCAAAGCAAAAAACCGCCTTTCGGCGGCTTCTTGCAGACCTTGATGGTCGGGGAGACAGGATTCGAACCTGCGACCTCTACGTCCCGAACGTAGCGCTCTACCAGACTGAGCTACACCCCGCGAAGGAGGCGGAAAGATACTCTCCGGCAGGCATTCTTGCAATACCGGAGGCGCGATCCCTATCGCTTCGCTTCAACCCTGCGCTGTTCGCGGGCCTCGAACCACATGCCGTTGAGGATGGCGACGGTGGCGGCCAGGCCGACACCGAGAATCCAGGCGAAATACCACATGGGAAAACTCCTTGATGGGGCGTGATGGGGAACGCGGTGCGGTCAGTAGGCGTTGGGGTTGCCGCCCATCTCTTCCAGCGTGGTCTTGCCCCGGAGCACGCGGTACACCCACAGGGTGTAGGCGATGACGACGGGCAGCAGCAGCGCGGTGGCCAGCAGCATCACCCACAGGGTCAGGTGGCTGGAGGAGGCATCCCAGACGACCAGGCTGGAGCCAGGCTGGCTGGATGACGGCAGCAGGAACGGGAACAGCGCGAAGCCGACGGTGAGGATGATGCCGGCGATCGATGCGCCCGAGGCGATGAAGGCCAGGCCGCCGCGGCGCATGCGCAGCAGCAGCGCGGTCGCCAGCGCGCAGAGCAGGCCGATCGCCGGCGCGAGCAGCGTGGCCGGCATGGTGGCGTAGTTGTGCAGCCAGCCGCCGGCGGCGGTGATCTCGACCGTCTTCAGCAGCGGATTGCTGGGGCCGTCGGTCACGACCTGCGAGGTGATGGCATAGCCGGGCAGGCCCATCGCGACCCACGCGCCGCCGGCGGCGAACAGCACGAAGCTGATCACGGCGGCGATGCTGCCCATGCGCGAGGCGCGTTCGGCCACCGGGCCGTCGGTCTTGAGCACCAGCATGGCCGCGCCGTGGGCGACCAGCATGGCCACGCTGAGCAGGCCGGCGAGCAGCGCGAACGGCGTCAGCAGGCCGAAGAAGCCGCCGGTGTAGAACACGCGCTGGGTACCGTCGAAATGGAACGGCACGCCGAGCAGCACGTTGCCCACGGCCACGCCCATGATCAGCGCGGGCACGAAGCCGCCGACGAACAGGGCGCGGTCCCAGTTGTCGCGCCAGCGCTGGCTGGGCATCTTGCCGCGGTACTTGAAGCCGACCGGACGCAGGATCAGGGCGAACAGGATCAGGAACATCGCCAGGTAGAACCCGGAGAAGCTCACCGCGTACAGCGGCGGCCATGCGGCGAAGATCGCGCCGCCGCCGAGGATCAGCCACACCTGGTTGCCTTCCCACACCGGGCCGACGGTGTTGATCACCAGCCGGCGCTCGTGGTCGGTCCTGGCCACGAACGGCAGCAGCGTGCCCACGCCCAGGTCGAAACCGTCCATCACCGCGAAGCCGATCAGCAGCACGCCCAGCAGCAGCCACCAGATCACGCGCAGCGTCGTGTAGTCCAGAAAGATGAAGTCCATGGAAGTTCTCCTTGCCTCAGGCCTGGCCGGCGGCGGGCGCGGCGGCGTGATGGGATGCCGATGGCTGCAGCGAGGGCAGGATCTCGTCCGGGCCCTTGGCGATGGCCTTCAGCATCAGCTTGATCTCGATGATCATCAGCACCGTGTACAGGGCGACGAAGCCGGCCAGGGTCGTGACGATCTGGTGCAGGGCCAGCCCCGATGCCGCGTAGAAGGTCGGCAGCACGCCGTCCACCGCCCACGGCTGGCGGCCGTATTCGGCGACGAACCAGCCGCATTCGATCGCGATCCAGGGCGCCGGCAGCGTCCACAGTGCGATCTTCAGGAAGGTGCGCTTGTCCTGGAAGTTGTTGCGGCACGAGTAATAGAACGCCACCGCGAAGAAGGCGATCAGGTAGAAGCCGATGCCGGCCATGATGCGGAAGGTCCAGAACAGCGGCAGCACGGTCGGCACCGTGTCCATCGCCGCGCGCGAGATTTCCTCCGGCGTCGCGTTGAGGATGTCGTCGCGGTAGCGCTTGAGCAGCAGGCCATGGCCCAGGTCCTGCCAGTGGCGGTCGAACATCTCGCGCGCCTCGGTGTCGTTCTTGTCGGCACGAATGCGCTCCAGCGCGGCATAGGCCAGCTGGCCGCCGCGGATGCGATGCTCGGCGCGATCGACCAGTTCCAGGATGCCCGGGATCGGCTGGTGCAGCGAGCGGGTGGCGATCAGGCCCATCAGGTAGGGAATCCTGATCGCGTAGTCGTTGCGGTGGGTCTGCTGGTTGGGGATGCCGAAGGCGGTGAAGTCGGCCGGCGCGGGCTCGGTTTCCCACATCGCCTCGATCGCGGCCAGCTTCATCTTCTGGTGCTCGCTGGCGGCATAGCCGCTCTCGTCGCCCAGCACCACCACCGACAGCGAGGACAGCAGGCCGAACGCGGCGGCCACCGCGAACGAGCGGCGCGCCACCTCGTGGTGCCGGTTGCGCAGCATGAAGAAGGCGCTGATCGACATCACGAACACCGCGCCGGTGACGTAGCCGGCCGAGACGGTGTGCACGAACTTGGCCTGCGCCACCGGGTTGAACAGCACGGCCATGAAATCCATGACTTCCATGCGCATGGTTTCGGGGTTGAACACCGCGCCGACCGGATGCTGCATCCAGCCGTTGGCGATCAGGATCCACAGCGCCGACAGGTTGGTGCCCAGCGCCATCAGCCAGGTGATGGTCAGGTGCTGCACCTTGCTCAGCCGGTTCCAGCCGAAGAAGAACAGGCCGATGAAGGTGGCTTCCAGGAAGAACGCCATCAGCCCTTCGATCGCCAGCGGCGCGCCGAAGATGTCGCCGACGTAGTGGCTGTAGTACGACCAGTTCATGCCGAACTGGAATTCCATGACGATGCCGGTGCCCACGCCCATGGCGAAGTTGATGCCGAACAGCACACCCCAGAACAGGGTCATCCGTCGCCAGACATCCTTGCCGGTCATCACGTAGACGCTCTCCATGATCGCGATCATGAAAGAGAGCCCGAGGGTCAGCGGGACGAACAGGAAGTGATACATCACCGTCAGCGCGAACTGCAGGCGCGACAGATCTACGACTGTGGTGTCGATCATGGCCTGGCTACCTCGTTGGTTTCGTGCATTATGGGCAGATGCGGGAGAGGGCGGGTGTGAATTTTCATGGCTCCATGCTGCTCCCGCGCTTGATCCGGATCAATGCGACATGGCGTCGCAGCGGTGAACGTGCGGCGTGCCCCGGCACGTCCGTCCATACATCTGCGTACCGCCCCTCCATGCAGGTTGCCCGTCTTGAGTGAGGTTCCCCATCCGGCCGATGCCCTGCGCGAGCAGCGCCGCCGGCACCAGCAATGGCTGGCCGCGCTCGCCGGCGCGGCGCGCAGGCAGCAGCGGATCGCGGCGCTGGCGGTCTGCCTGTCCGGCGCGCTGCTGGTCGTGCAGGCCGGCGCGATCGCCTGGCTGATCCAGGGCGTGCTGGTCGGGCATCGTCCGGTGGCGCAGCTGGGTTCCGCGTTCGGCCTGCTGGCGCTGGTCCTGCTGCTGCGCAGCACGCTCGGCGGCCTGTCGCAGAAGGCCGCCGGCGAGGTGGCCGATGCCGCGCGGCTGGCGCTGCGCGAACAGGTCTACCGGCGCCTGCTCGGCAAGGGGCCGCTGTGGCTGCGCCGCCAGCGCAGCGGCGAACTGGGCGAACTGCTGCTGGCCCATGGCGATGCCATCGAGGGCTATTACGCGGGTTTCCAGCCGGTCCGCGCCGAGGTGATGGTGGTGCCGCTGCTGATCGTCGTGGCGGTGGCCTGGGTCGACTGGACCGTGGCCCTGATCCTGCTCTGCACCGGGCCGCTGGTGCCGGTGTTCATGATGCTGGTGGGCTGGGGCGCCGAGGCCGCCGGCCGCGAACAGCTGCAGGAACTGGCGCGCATGGGCGGGCACTTCGCCGACCGCATCAAGGGCCTGGGCCTGCTGCGCCTGTACGGGCGGGGCGAGGACGAACTGGCCGGCATCGCCGACGCGGCCGAGGGCGTGCGCGTGCGCACGATGAAGGTGCTGCGCATCGCCTTCCTGTCGTCCACCGTGCTCGAATTCTTCGCCTCGGTGAGCGTGGCGATGGTGGCGCTGTACCTGGGCCTGAGCTACCTCGGACTGATGTCGCTGCATATGGCGGTGCCGACGCTGGGCACGGGCATGTTCTGCCTGCTGCTGGCGCCGGAGTTCTATGCGCCGCTGCGGCGCCTGGCCGCGCACTACCACGATCGCGCCAACGCGCTGGCCGCCGCCACCGAGGTCGAGCGCCTGCTGGAGGATGACGCCGGCGCGGCGCCGGTGGAGGCGGCTTTGGTCGCCCCGGTGTACGCGTTGGAGCCGGCGCAGGCGCACGCGCCGCTGCTGGTGGCCGAGTCGCTGGCGCTGCGGCCGGTGGGCGCTGGCCACGACGTGCTGACCGCTGTCTCGCTGCGCATCGAAGCGGGGCAGCGCCTGGCCCTGGTCGGTCCCAGCGGCAGCGGCAAGAGCACGCTGCTGGAAGCGCTGGCGGGCTGGTTGCCGCCACGCGGCGGGCGCATCGCGCTGCGCGATGGTGCGCGCGTGGGCTATGCCGGCCAGCGGCCCTATCTGTTCCACGGCTCCATCGCCGACAACCTGCGCCTGGCCGATCCGTCCGCCAGCGACGCGCGGCTGCGCGCGGTGGCCGAGGCTGCGCAGGTGATGCGTTTCGCCGGCGGGCTGCCGCGGGGACTGGACACGGTGATCGGCGAGCGCGGTTTCGGCCTGTCCGGCGGCGAGGCGCGGCGCATCGGGCTGGCGCGGCTGCTGCTGCGCGACCTGGACCTGCTGCTGCTGGACGAACCCACCGCCTTCCTCGACCCGCAGACCGAGGCCGACCTGCTGCGATCGCTGGCCTGTTTCACCCGCGGCCGCGCGGTGCTGATGGCCACGCACAGCCCGGCGGCGATGCGCTGGGCCGATCGCGTGGTGCGGCTGCAGGGCGACGAACTGCGGCGGAACGACGAGGTGTGCGCATGAGCCGCGGCGACACCCTGCGCGGCGTGTTCGCGCGGCATCGCTGGCGCCTGCTGCTGGCGGTGGCGTTGCTGCTGGTCACGCTGCTGGCGGGCGTCGGCCTGCTGGGATTGTCCGGTGGCTTCCTGACCGCTGCCGCGCTGGCCGGTGCGCTGGGTGCGGGGGCCGCGTTCAACTTCTTCTCGCCGTCGGCGGGAATCCGGGCGCTGACCCTGGTGCGCATCGCCTCGCGCTATTTCGAGAAGCTGGTCGGCCACGACGCCACCCTGCGCATCGCCCGCGACCTGCGCGTGTGGTTCTTCCGGCGTGCGTTGCCGCTGGCGCCGGCGCGGCTGGGCGGCACGCGCACCGGCGAACTGCTGGCACGGCTGATGTCCGACATCGGCGAGGTCGATGGGCTGCTGGTGCGGGCGCTGGGGCCGTTGCTGGCGCTGGCCGGCATCGCGCTGGCGACGATCGCGGTCGCGGCATGGATCCACTGGCCCGCGGCCGCGTTGCTGCTCCTGCTGTCGCTGCTGGTCGGCATCGGCGTGCCGGTGCTGGCGGTGCGCCGCGGCGATGCGGGCGAAGCCGAGCGTGCGCGGCACCGCACTACGCTGCGCACGCTGGCCTACGAGGGGCTGGAAGGCGCCGCCGACCTCACCGCGCTGGAGGCGCGCGACGACTGGAGCGTCCGCGTCGATGCCGCGGCGCGCCGGCTCGCGGGCGACGACCATCGCCGTCGTGGCCGCCTGATCGCCGGCAACGTGCTGCATTCGGCCAGCGCCGGACTGGGCCTGCTGGCGATGCTGTGGATCGCGCTTTCCGCCTTCCAGGACGGCCGGGTCGACGCGCCGCTGGCCGCCACGCTGGTGTTCCTGGCCGTGGCGCTGCTGGAGGTCGCCGCCGGCTGCGGCCTGGCCTGGCAGGCGCTGCAGTCGGCGCGGGTCTCCGCAACGCGGTTGCAGGCCATCATCGAGCAGCCGCCGTCGGTGCTCGATCCCGCGCATCCGCGCTCCCTGCCGGAACCGCCGGCCACGGTCTCGTTCGAGCAGGTGGTGTTCGGCTGGCCTGGCGAAACCTGGTGCCTGCTCGATGGCATCGACCTGCAGCTGCGGCCGGGCGAGCGCATCGCGATCCGCGGCGACAGCGGCTGCGGCAAGACCACCCTGTCGGCCCTGCTGCTGCGGCTGTGGGACCCGCAGCAGGGCGCGGTGCGCTATGGCAGCGTGGACCTGCGCGAGGTCGCGCAGGACGACTGGTACCAGCGTGTCGCCTGGTTGCCGCAGGGCGCGCCGGTCTTCGCCGGCAGCATCGCCGACAACCTGCGCCTGGGCGATCCGCAGGCCGACGAGACGCGCTTGTGGGCGGTGCTCGAGCAGGTCCGTCTGGCCGACTGGGCGCGGCGGCAGGGCGGGCTGCCGGCCTGGGTCGGCGAGAACGGCGCCACGATGTCCGCCGGGCAGGCCCGGCGCCTGGCGATGGCGCGTGCGCTGCTGCGCGACGCGCCGCTGATGGTACTCGACGAACCGACCGAAGGCCTGGACGTGGATACCGCCAATGCGCTGCTCACCGACCTGGCGGCCGCGCTGGGACCGCGCAGCCTGTTGATGATCACCCACGGCCACCTGCCCGAAGGCGTGGTGCACCGCGAATACCGCCTGCAGCAGGGGCGGCTGATGCCGGAGACGGGCGGCAGCGCGCAGGCGTAGACGGCGGGGCGGGCCTGTTGCCCATTCCGGCGATTGCTACCATGCGCACTCGCTCTCGCACGGGGTCGATCATGCGCGCCACGTTTTTCCTGCGATGCCTCCTGGCCGTCACGCTGGCGCTGGGCGGGGCCTGCGTCGCCGCGCCGAAGTCCCAGGCGCCCTCCAGCCGCGCCGAGGCCACGAAGATCATCGCCGACATGCGGCGCGTCGTGGCCGACGAAGGTGTCGAGCGGCTGGAGAAGGTACGCATCGGTGGCATCGAGCAGTGGGTGTCGATCCGCGGCAACGACCGCCGCAATCCGGTGCTGCTGATGCTGCATGGCGGGCCGGGCTGGGTGGCGATGCCGGGCAGCTGGTACTTCCAGCGCGGCTGGGAAGAGTATTTCACCGTCGTGCAGTGGGACCAGCGTGGCGCCGGCAAGACCTACGTGGAGAATGGCCCGTCGGCGCTCGCGCCGACGATGACCCGCGAGCGCATGGTCGAGGACGCGGTGGAGATGGTCGCCTGGCTGCGCCGCGAATTCGGCAAGGACAAGGTCTTCGTCCTCGGTCATTCCTGGGGCAGCTACCTCGGCCTGGAACTGGCCCAGCGCAGGCCGCAGTGGCTGCACGCCTACATCGGCATCGGGCAGATCACCGATGCGCCGGAGAGCGAGCGTCGCGGCTGGGCCTGGACGCTGGAGCAGGCGCGTCGCGACGGCAACGCGGCCGCCGTGGCCGAACTGGAAGCGCTTGCGCCCTACGCGAAGAACGGCGCGCCTGTGTCGCTGGCCGACCTGATGAAACAGCGCCGCTGGCTCAACCACTACGGCGGCATGGTCCACAACCGCCGCGGCGGCGAGGCCGAGGGCGCCGCGATCCGCCTGTCGCCCGAATACAGCGACGCGGACGTGGCCGGCGTCTGGGAAGCCAACGACTTCTCGGTCGGCCATCTGCTCACCGGGGTGCTGACGCTGGACATGGGGCAGGTACGGCGACTGGATTGCCCGCTGCTGCTGTTCCTCGGCCGCCACGATTACAACGTGTCGTCGAGCCTGGCCGCCGAGTGGTTCGAGCGCGTGCAGGCGCCCGCGAAGCAACTGGTGTGGTTCGAGGATTCCGCGCACGAGGTCATGAACGAGGAGCCGGGCAAGACCCTGGTGTCCCTGGTGCGGTATGCGTGGCCAATCGCCAAGCGCGCGGGCGACGTGTCGCCAGAGTGACCGTTTCCGCGCATTCAGTGCACTGCAATGTGGGTGGACCCCACCACGAGAAACCGGCGATAAAACCGGCGATCAGGTCCCGACCAGGCTCTCCACGGGGATGCCGAGATTCTTGTGAAGCCTGCGGATCATCGGGAGCGTGAGTTCACGCTTTCCGTTCAGGATTTCATAGACCCGGTTGGGTTGTCCGATGCTGGGCACCAGGTCCTTGGGCGTCAGTCCGGATTGCTCCATGCGAAACCGGATGGCCTCGATGGGATCCGGTGCCTCGATGGGGTGGTGCCTGGATTCGTAGGCTTCCAGCAAGGTCAGCAGCACTTCGAATTCGTCCCCCGCATCGGTGCCGGGCTCGGGCTCCTGGTCGAAGAAACCGGCGGCTCGCCGTAGAGCGGCCTCGTAGTCCTCGTGGGTACGGATGGGGCGGATGTTCATAGCGTGGGCTCCACGGTGGCAGCGTCGATCCTGTCGTATTCGGCGTGAGTACCGATGAACTTGATGTAGAGGGACTCGAATCCATAGGCAACGGCGACGATCAGGCGATAGTTCCCGCCCTTGATGTTGAACACCACGCGGTTGTTGCCCACGAAGCTCGCGCTGGCGTACTGGGCCCTGATTTCCTGCGGGGTCTTCCAGCGTGCCACCTTGGCTTCGTCATACCAGGCGAGCAGGGGTTGCATGGCGTCGGCGTGGCGGTTGCAGAAGGCTTCAAGGATGGGGCGGGCGATGATCCGCATGGGGGGATGATAGTCCCAATTTGGGACTTTTGTAAGCGGGTCTCAGGGAGAAGGTGGTGGCGCCTCATCGCGTACCCGCAGGAAGCGGGCGAAGCGCGGCAGGCCGGTGGCGGTCAGGCCGTTGTAGCGATAGGTGACCAGGCTGCCGATGGCGGGCGGCGCGGCGCGCTGGGCATCCTTGAAGCCGCTGCCGATGCGGAAGCGCGCGCCATCGGCGCGTTCCACCAGCAGGGCGCCGAGCATGCCCTTGTATTTGCCCTTGCCTGGCAGGTGGGCCACCACGCGCGCCTCGGCGTCGTCCCAGGGCTTGAGCTTGAGCAGGCCGTCGCTGCGGCCGGCGCGGTAAGGGTTGTCCTGGTGGTGCAGCATCAAGCCTTCGCCACCGGCCGCCACGATGCCATCCAGATGGCGATGCAGCGCTGCGCTGTCGGCGATGCGTCGCTGCGGGATGAGTTCGAGCGTCGGAGAAGCACCGTGCCCGATCAGCGAACGCAGGGCGCCCAGGCGAAGATCGAAGCTGCCCGGGTGCCCGGGCAGGTCGAAGACCATGAAACGCAGGCGGCGCCAGCCGGCATCGTCGGGCGGATGCGTGCGCACCGTGCCGCTGGTGGTCTCGAAACTGCCGCGGCCGCCCCACAGTTCGCCATCCAGCGGTTGCCCGGGCCAGCCGCGGGTGAACCAGCCCGGGGGATCGATGCGGGTGCCGGCGCGCGTCCACAATGCCTGCCCGTCCCAGCGGGCGCGCACGCCGTCGAGCTTCTCGCTTACCCAGTAGTTGGACACGTCCGGGCCGTCGTGCCATTGGCCGGCCAGCATCAGGGGCGGTGGTGCGGCCGCCGCCGCGACCAGGGGCAGCAGCAACAGGTACAGCAGCAGTGTCAGCAATCGCGACATGGTCCCTCCACATGACGGTGCAGGGACAGCATGCGTGCAGGGCGGAAACCTGCCGATCAGCACCGGAAGGAAAAACGCGTAGGCGTCCGCGCCACAGCGCTGTCGGTCAACGACCGGCCAGCGTGTCGAGGAAGCCGCGTACCGCCGGGCCGTAGCGGTCGTAGTCGACCAGGAAGGCGTCGTGGCCCTGCGGCGAATCCATGCCGATGAACTCCGTGTCGGCGCCGCCGGCGCGCAGGCCGTCGGCGACCTGCTGCTGCTGCTCGACCGGGAACAGGATGTCGGTGTTGGCGCCGATGGCCAGCGCCCGCTGCACGTGGATCCGCGCCAGCCCGGCCATCACGTCGCCATCGCCGTATTCGGCCAGGTCGAACCAGTCCATGGCGCGGCCCAGGTACAGGTAGCAGTTGGGATCGAAGCGGCGCACGAAGCGGCGCGCATGGCCTTCCAGGTAGCTTTCGACCTGGAATTCGAGGCCGAACGGATCGTCGTCGCCCTGTTCCGAGTCCAGCCGCACGCGGCCGAAGCGACCGTCCCATTCCAGCGCCGAACGATAGGTGATGACGCCCAGCTTGCGCGCCATGCGCATGCCCGGTTCCGGGTAGTGCGCTTCGTCGTAGTCGCCGCCGTTCCACGCCGGGTCCAGGCGGATGGCCTCGCGCTGCAGCGAGCGGATGGCGATGGAGAAGGGCAGGGCCTGCGCGCTGCCGGAGATGTTGATGTGGGTGCGCGCGATGCCCGGATGCTGCAGCAACAGGGCCAGCGCGGTCATGCCGCCCATCGAGTTGCCGATCAGGCAGGCCAACTGGCCGATGCCCAGTGCGCGCACCACCTCGGCCGCGGCGTTGGCGATGTCCTCCACCGACAGCTCGGGGAACGACAGCCGGTAGGGCCTGCCGGTGGCCGGATCGACGGAGGCCGGGCCGGTCGAACCCTTGCAGCTGCCCAGCGAGTTGACGCAGACGACGAACCAGCGGTCGGTGTCGATCGGCCTGCCCGGGCCGAGCATCGGTTCCCACCAGCCGGCGGCGGGATTGCCCGGATGGCTGGCGGCATGGGCGTCGGGCGAGAGGCCGGTGACGATCAGGATGGCGTTGCCGGCATCGGCGGCCAGCGTGCCCCAGGTTTCATAGGCGACACGCGCGCCGTGCAGCTGGCCGCCGCGTTTCATCGGGAACGGCGAGGCGAGCGGGTGGAAGCGGCTGCCTTCGGGGATGAACTCGGTCATCGGGCGATTCTACCGATCACGTGACGGCGTGTGGCCGTCGCTTCATGTCGCGATGTCATCAAGGCATGAAGCGGGATCGGGATGCCTGCTTCTTTCCAGGCGTCCGATTACCGGATGGGTGCGTCCAGCGTGATCTGCAGCGTCCGCTCCGCCGGCAGGGAAACCTTCACCGGTACCGACTCGACATCGCCTTCCTGGCGCATCGCGGTGCCGCTGGCCGACAGGCGCGCGAACACTTCCACCTCGCCGAGCGCGGAGAGCTTCTGCGTCGGCATCGGGCTGTCGGCGTCGTCGAGCGTGACCGTCAGCGGTGCGGCCTGCGCCGGATGGCGCTCGACCGCGACCGGCATCGGCGGGCCGCCGGGCACGCGGGCGATGACGAACAGGGTGTCCTTGCCGGCGGCGACGCGGGCCTGCAATGCCGGCGCCAGCGTGACCTGCACCGTGATGGCGTGGCCGCCATCGGCACCGGCGGCCGGCGTCGTCGCAGCTGGCGTGGAGGGCGGCAGGCCGGCGTCGACGCGGGCGGCGTCGATCTGTTCGCGCAGCGCGGCGGCGGCATTGGGTTCCAGCCGCGGCAGCAGGCTTTCCCAAGTGCGCACGGCGGCTTTGTCCTGGCCGCGCTGGCGCTGCACGATGCCGACCAGCCAGGTGGCGCGCTGGTTGTCCGGCGCCAGTTCGCGGGCGTGCTGCAGCCACTGCAGGCCGGTGTCGTCGAACAGCATCTTCGGCTGCGCGCGGGCGCGCGCCTGCGCGGCTTCGATCAGCAGCTCGGGCTGCTCCGGCTCCAGCCGCAACGCGCGCTCGAACGAGGCGGCGGCATCGGCCATGCGCCCGAGTTCGAGCTGCGAACGCGCCAGCAGGACCCAGCCTTCGCTGCGCTCGGGGTGTTCGTCGAGCGCGGCGCGCAGCTGCTCGACGGCCTGCTCCAGGTTCTGCGGCGCGTCGGCCGCCTGCGACTGCAGCGCCGCCGGCGTGCCGAGCCACAGGTACAGGCCCAGCGTGGCCACCACCATCGACGCCACCAGCGTGCCCCAGATCGCGCGCTTGCCGGCGCGCAGCAGCGGCCACAGCGCGATGCCGCCGGCGATGGCGGCCAGCAGCCCGGCCAGCGACAGGAATACCGCATTCACCATTCGCGCTCGTCCTGGTTGGCGTCTTCGCCGGCGGCCGCCGGCAGGCTGCGCCCACGCCGGCGCACGTGCACGAACAGGACCGCCGCGCCGGCCAGCAGCAACATGCCGGGGCCCAGCCACAGCAGCAGGGTGCTGCCTTCCATGCGCGGGCGGTAGAGCACGAACTCGCCATAGCGCTCGACCAGGAACTGCCTGATCTCCGCGTCGCTGCGGCCTTCGCGCATCAGGTTGAGGACCTCGCGGCGCAGGTCGTGGGCGATCTGCGCGTTGGAATCGGCCAGCGACTGGTTCTGGCACTGCACGCAGCGCAGCTCGGCGGTCAGCGCGTGGAAGCGGTTTTCCTCGGCGCGGTCGCGGTATTGCAGCGGCGCGGGGTCGCCCATCGGCTGCGCCGCCGCCAGCAGCGGCAGGCACAGCCCCAGCAGGAGAGCGGCCAGCCGGCTCATCGGCGCGCCTTGCCGTCGGCTGCGGCCTCGATCTTCTCCAGCGCCGGAATCAGCTGCCGGTCGAGCACGTCCTGGGTGATGGCGCCGCTGTACTTCCAGCGCACGATGCCGCTGCCGTCGACCAGGAAGGTCTCCGGCGCGGCGGCGATGCCCCAGTCCAGCGCGGTGCGGCCTTCCTCGTCGGCCACCACCACCATGTAGGGATTGCCCAGCTGTTCCAGCCAGCGCAGCGCGTCGGCGCGCTCGTCCTTCCAGTTGTAGCCGATCACGCGCACGCGCTTGGTCTCGGCGAAGCGGGTGAGGACCGGGTGCTCGTCGCGGCAGGTCGGGCACCAGCTGCCCCAGACGTTGAGCAGGTAGGGCGCGCCGCGCAGGTCGTGGCCGCTGACCTTGACGCTGGGGTCGTGCAGCACCGGCAGCGAGAAGTCCGGCGCGGGCTTGCCGATCAGCGCCGACGGCAGCGTGTCGCGGTCGGGCTGGCCGGAGCGGCTCACGCCGTACAGCATCAGGCCGACCAGGCCGAGGAAGAACAGCGCGCCGATGATGAGCGCGACCGGCGGCAGGCGATGGGACGGATTCGGGGGCGGCGGGGTGTCGGACATCAGGATTTCCCGGGCAGCTTGCGGAAGCGGCGGTCGACGGCGGTGACGAACGCACCCAGCGCCATCAGCAGCGCGCCCAGCCAGATCCAGCGGACGAAGGGCTTGACCTGCACGCGGACCGCCCAGGCACCATCGCCCAGCGATTCGCCGAGCGCAACATAGACGTCGCCGCCCAGCGCGGGGTGGATGCCGGCCTCGGTCATCGGCATGCCGCCGCTGGCGTACATGCGCTTTTCCGGGTGCAGCAGGGCGACCTCGCGGTCGCTGCGGAACACGCGCACGTGGCCGCGGTCGGCGTGGTAGTTGGGGCCGTCGGTGGCGTCCACGCCCTCGAATTCCAGGCGGTAGCCGCCGGCCTCGACCGACTGCCCCGGCGCCAGCGCCACTTCATGCTGGATGCTCAGCGCTTCCACCAGCAGCGCGCCGACCAGGAACACGGCGATGCCGAGATGGGCCAGCAGCATGCCCCAGGTCTCGGCACCGGGGCGGCCGCCGCCGCGCAGGCGCTGCCACAGCACGTACAGCGTGCCGGCGCCCACCCAGGCGGCGGCGGCGATGCCGACGGCGGCCTTGAGCTTGCCCTGCGGCGCCATGAACCAGCCGATCGCGCCCAGTGCCAGCGCCAGCAGCGCCCACGGCAGCAGCAGGGCGAACGGGCGCAGTCCCTGCTCGCGCTGCCAACGGGTCAGCGGGCCGAACGGCAGCAGCAGCACCAGCGGCGCCATCAGCAGCAGGAACAGGGTGCCGAAGTAGGGGGGGCCGACCGAGACCTTGCCCAGGTCCAGCGCGTCGGCCAGCAGCGGGTACAGCGTGCCCAGCAGCACCATCGCGCAGGCGCAGCCGAGCAGCAGGTTGTTGGCCAGCAGCAGGCTTTCGCGCGAATTGAGCGCATAGGCGCGTCGCGCGTCGCTGGTGTTGCCGCCGACGGCCGGCGCGCGCAGCGCGTACAGCAGCAGCGAGCCGCCGATCACCAGCGCCAGGAAGACGAGGATGAACAGGCCGCGCGCCGGATCGGCGGCGAAGGAGTGCACGCTGGTCAGTACGCCCGAGCGCACCAGGAAGGTGCCCAGCAGCGACAGCGCGAACGCGGCGATGGCCAGCAGCAGGGTCCAGCCGATGAACACGCCGCGCTTCTCGGTGGTGGCCTGCGAGTGCAGCAGCGCCGCGCCGGCCAGCCA
Source organism: Pseudomonadota bacterium (assembly GCA_023399815.1). Taxonomy (GTDB): domain Bacteria; phylum Pseudomonadota; class Gammaproteobacteria; order Xanthomonadales; family Xanthomonadaceae; genus Stenotrophomonas. The sequence continues at coordinate 16,744 of JAEWOJ010000120.1, forward strand.
CGGCATGAAGCTGGCGTTCTCCACCGGATCCCAGAACCACCAGCCGCCCCAGCCCAGTTCGTAGTAGGCCCACCAGCTGCCCAGGGCGATGCCCAGGGTGAGGAAGCCCCAGGCCACGTTGGTCCACGGCCGCGTCCAGCGCAGCCAGCGCACGTCGATGCGGCCGTCGAGCAGGGCGGCGATGGCGAAGGCGAACGGCACCGAGAAGCCGACGTAGCCCAGGTACAGCATCGGCGGGTGGATGATCAGCCCGGGGTCCTGCAGCAGCGGGTTGAGGTCGCGGCCCTCGACCGGCGCCGGCAGCAGCCGTTCGAACGGGTTGGAGGTGAACAGCAGGAAGGCGAGGAAGCCGACGCTGATCAGGCCCATCACCGCCAGCACGCGCGCCACCACCACCGGCGGCAGGCGCTGGGAGAACTCGGCCACCGCCGCGGTCCACAGCGCCAGCACCAGCGTCCACAGCAGCAGCGAGCCCTCGTGCGCGCCCCAGACCGCCGAATAGCGGTAGATCATCGGCAGCAGCGAATTGGAGTTCTCGGCCACGTAGCGCAGCGAGAAGTCCTGGCGCACGAAGGCCAGGGTCAGCACCACGAACGCGCCCAGCACCATGGTCAGCTGCAGCAGCGCGGCCGGGCGGGCGATGGCGACGAACGGGGCGATGCCGCGCTGGGCGCCCAGCAGCGGCAGCACGCTCTGCAGCAGCGCCGCCAGCAGGGCGAGGATCAGCAGGACCTGTCCGATCTCGGCGAGCACTCAGCGCGACTCCACCGGCGTTGCCGTGGCGGGCACCTGGTGCTTGCCGTGGGCGACGCCCATCTTGTCGGCCAGTTCCTTGGGCATGTAGGTCTCGTCGTGCTTGGCCAGCACGTCCTCGGCCACGAACACGCCATCGACCATGCGCCCGGTGGCGACCACCGCCTGTCCCTCGCGGAACAGGTCGGGCAGGATCTTGTCGTAGGTCACCGGCAGCTCGGCGTCGCCGTCGGTCACGTCGAAGCGGGCCAGCAGGGCGCCGGGCGCACGCTTGAACGACCCCTTGGCCACCATGCCGCCGAGGCGGAAGCGCGCGTCGGCGGCGACCTTGCCGGCCTTCACTTCGGCCGGGGTATACAGGTAGGCGATATTGCGCTGCAGGGCGGTGGCGACCAGGGCCACGGCGATGGCGGCGACCACGGCCACCAGCAGGACGAGCAGCAGGCGCCGGCGCTGGGTGGGGCTCATCGGCTCAGTTCCTCGTCGCTGGGCACGGCCGCCGTCGCGTTGCGGCTGGCGCGCGCCAGGCGGTTGCGCGCCTCGCGCAGCTGCCGGCGCACCTGCAGGCGCGGGACGACGAAATCCCAGGCCAGCACCACGACGAACACCGCGTAGGCCAGGGCGACGTACTGGAAATAGGTCATGGCAGTTTCTCCACGCGTTCGCGCACCCAGGCCTTGCCGATCTCGCGGCGCAGGTTGTCGGCGCGGGCGCGCGACAGCAGCGAGCCGGCGAACCAGAACTTGGTGGCCAGCACCATCAGCCACAGCGGCAGCACCATGCTGCCGTCCATGCTCGATTCGCCGAACACGCGGATGGTCTGGCCCTGGTGCAGCGAGTTCCACCACACCACCGAATAGCGGATCACCGGCAGCAGCGCCACGCCGACGATGGACAGCAGGCCGGCGGCGCGCGCGGCGGAGCGGCGGTCGTCGATGGCGCCGTACAGGCCCATCACACCCAGGTACAGGAACAGCAGGATCAGCTCGGTGGTCAGGCGCGGGTCCCAGTCCCACCAGGTGCCCCACATCGGCTTGCCCCAGATGCTGCCGGTGAGCAGGGTGATCAGGGTGAAGGCGGCGCCGATCGGCGCGCAGGCCATGGCCAGGATCTCGCACAGCTTGATCCGCCAGATCAGCGCGATGGCGCTGTACAGCGCCATCAGCCCGAACACGAACAGGCTCATCCAGGCCGACGGCACGTGGATGTAGAGGATGCGGAAGCTGTCGCCCTGCTGGTAGTCGGCCGGCACCACGGCCAGGGCCTGCCACAGGCCGAAGGCGAACAGCGGCAGGGAGGCGATGTAGCACCAGGGCGACCAGCGGGCGGCGAAGGCATCGAAGTAGGCGGGGGAACCCAGCCGGTGGAACCAACCTGCCAAACCTTTGAACATCCGCTTGCTCGCTAGGAAGAACGATGATGGGCTGGTCCCCAGCCATCCCGTCGCCGGGCACCGCGGCGGTCGCCTGCGGGTCCGTGAAGATTAGCCGAAGACGACGCGGTTGGCACGGCCAGCCCGCGCCGTGGCGGTCATTTCAGGGTGAGCGTGCCCTTCATCAATGCCGAATGGCCGGGGAAGCTGCAGAAGAACGACAGCGGCGCGCCGGCGGCGGTCAGCCTGGCGACCGGGAAGCTGACGCTGGTGCTTTCGCCACCGCCGACCACCTTGCTGTGGGCGATGACGCGGGCGTCGTCCGCCTTGATGTAGTCGGCGGCCAGCCCGGCCTTCATGCCATCGGCGTCGATGCCGGCCATGTCCGCGGTCCTGGCGACCACCACGTTGTGGCCCATCACGTTCCTGGCCAGCTTGCCGGTGTGCTTGAGGTTGATGGTGAAGCTGGCGCAGCTCCTGGGCACGTCGATGTTGGCCACGTTGTAGCGCATGGCGTCGTTGCCCTCCAGGTTCGCCGAACAGCTGTCGGCGGCATGGGCGGCGCCGGCGGCGCCGAGGGCCAGGGTGGATGCGACGATCAGTTGGCGGAACATCTTCAAGCTCCTGTCTGTGGGGAAGGGCGGGGTGCTGCGGGTGGATGGCCGGCCATGCTGTGGCCGGCACCGGGGGTTGGCAAGCGACGCAATGTCGCAGGCGCGGAAACATCGTGTGCCGGCGGCTGCACGGTCAGTCCTCGCGCAGGCTGGAGAGCCAGGCCGACACGGCCTGGATGCCGTCCTCGTCCAGCCGCTTGCCGACGCCGCTCATGATGAAATCACTGGTGGAATCCTGCAGGTCGCCATTGCGGTATTCGCCCAGCTTGCCTTGCAGGTAGAGGGCCTGTTGCCCGCGCAGCGCCGGGAACGTCGCGAAGGGCGTGTGTCCGTTGCGGTCCGCGACGCCGGCACCGGGCATGCCGCGGGCATCGCTGCCGTGGCAACCCTGGCAGGGGGGAATGCCCTTGGCCGGATCGCCATGCAGGTAGAGCGCGCGGCCACGTTCGAGCAGCGCGGCGTCTACTGGCTCGGTGTCGTCGGCGGGCGCCGCCCGCGGCGGCAGGCTGGCGTAGTACGCCGCCATGTCGCGCATGTCCTGGTCGTCGAGCGTGGCGACCAGCGGGGTCATCGGCGACGGATGGCGTCCGCGCTTGAGCTCGACCAGCTGCCAGTAGAGGAAGTCGGCGTGCTGGCCGCCGATGTTGGGGAATGGCGGGGCGGTACCGACGCCGTCGTTGCCGTGGCAGGCGCTGCAGACCTCGGCCTTCTCCCTGCCGGCGGCGACGTTGCCGGCGATGCGCGGGGCCGTGCGCAGGTCGAGGTAGCGCGGTTCCAATACCGGGGCGGGAGCCTCGTCGCCACTGGCACCGGTGGCGGCCTGCGGCGCGGCATGGGCGAGGCCGGGCTGTCCCGGCGCGGCCATGCCGAACAGGCCGGCGCCGGCGAGGGCGGCCAGCAGCAGGGCGGGACGTTTCATAGCGCCACCTCGAGCATCATCCCCAGCAGGTTGACGCGGTAGTTGGATGGGCCGCCGTCGGTATAGACGCGGTGGTCGTAGACCAGCGTGTCCTCGAAGCCGAAGTAGTGCCAGTCCGAGAGGTTGCCGTGCTCCCAGGTGTCGAACACGCGCAGCCGCGTGCGCCGGCCCAGCGGCATCGACAGCCCGGCGGTGAGCGAATTGACCCGGTAGACCATCAGCGGATAGCGGCCGCTGGCCAGCGCTGCGTTGGCCGGCGTGGTGAGCGCGTCGGGCGAGTTCATGCGGTAGCCGGTGAGGCCGCGCGAGGACGTCCAGTTCCACGCCAGGTCGAGGGTAGCGCGGCCGAGCCGGCGGGTGAGGTTGAGGCCGGCATAGTGGTTGCGCTGGGTATCGTCCATCCACCAGCGGCTGGCCTCGGGATAGGTGGGGCCACCGAGTTCGGGGTCGCTGCCGACGGCGTCGTTGACGTTGGCGAACACCAGCTGGGAGCGGTCGTGGCCGTACCAGGCGCTGGCGGTGGTGTCCGGGTTGGGCTGCCACTCCCACTGCACGCTGGTGGCGTAGCTGTCCAGCTTCTGCCGTCCTATCTGCGCGTCGTAGTGGTTGCGGTCGCCGCGCGCGGAGACGTACAGGGTCATGTCGCGGGGCAGGACGAAGGTCGCCATCAGGTCGAGCTTGTGCTGGGTGCGCGAGGCGATGTCGTACTTGCGCAGCGCCGAGACCGTATGCGGGCCCAGGCCGCCGGCCGGTTCGACGAAGCCGGGCAGCGAACTGGAGAAGGTGAACTCGTAGGGATCGTAGTAATAGCGGCTGCCGCCGCGGTCCAGCCAGGTGTAGCTGGCGCGGAAGCTGAGCCAGTCGGTGCTGCGGTTGTTCCAGCTCAGTTTCACCGCGTTGTCGCGGGTGGTGGCGATCTCGCGGTGGGCGCGCTCGATCCAGGTGAAGGTGTAGGTGGCGCCGAGCGTGTTGCGGGTGGAAGGACGCCAGTCCATGCCGGTGGAGATCTCGCGGGTTTCCTTGTCCAGCGGCAGGTTGCGGATGCGGGTGAGTACCGAGCTGTTGGCGTTGGCACCCGCGTCCCACACGCCCATCTCGCCCGGCACCACCGAGCCCTGCGAGCCGTTCTCGGCGATGTAGCCCCACTGGTCGGTCAGCGGGTTGTAGGACCAGTAGGTGCCGGCGTAGTCCTCGCGCAGGTAGCGCGCGGTGCTGCGCCAGGTCAGCCCCTCCATGGGCTGCAGCACCAGGCGGGCATCGAGCTTCTGGTTGTTGATGGCCATGTCGGCGCGGTCGCGCGACAGCGCATCGGTCGTGTTCCAGTTGGCGCAGTCGGCGATGAACGGCGGCGCCAGGTTCTGGCCGAACTGGCCCTGGCAGTCCATCGGCGGCAGCAGGCGGTCGTTCTGGCGCATCGTGGTCAGCGCCGCGGCGAGGGTGAAATCGCCCTTCCATGCCGGCAGCCTGCGGCTGAAGGTGGCGCCGACGCGGTGGTAGTCGTTGTCGGGCTCGTAGGCGAACGAGCCTTGGTACAGCGGCGGCGAACTGGCGCCGGCCACCGAGGTCACCGCGAAAGGCACCTCGTAGCTGTAGCCGCGGTTGGCGTGGCGGAAGAACGAGCCGGTATAGCTGAAGTCGCTGCGCCACAGGTTGCCGACGAAGCGGAAGCCGCCGGTGAAATTGAGCGTGCTGTCGTCGATCGGGCGAGGGATCTCGTAGATGCCGCCGTTGTTGGCGAAGGGATAGTTGAAGAAGAACGGCCCGCCGAACGGGCGCGCGCCCTTGCGCTCCTCGTGGGTGAGGCCGGCGTAGGTGGTCCAGCGCGGGTTGAGCAGGTAGTTGATGCTCACGCCCTGCTTGTCGCGCACCACGCTCAGCGTGGTCGGCAGCTGCGCGGCGGAAAGGGCGGCGACCTGCGCCGAGGTGCTGCCGGCCGGGGCCAGGCCAGGCTTGAGGGTGAGGCGGTCGCTGCCCACGCCGTCCCAGATCGAGCGCGCGTTGCCGGTGAGCACGTTGGGCGAACTGCGCACGAAGGCCTGCACCTTGTAGCGTCCGGCCTGGCCGAACACCGCGCGGTAGTACTGGTTGTCGCGGTCCAGCCGGCTCAGGCGCAGGTCGGCGTAGTGGCCGTCGCTGGCGCGGCGCAGGCTGAAATCCGCCTGCAGGATGATGCCGTCGTCCGGATCGCGGAACCGTCGCCAGTTGCCGTTGGCGGTGTCGCCGGTGACGTGCAGGTAGCCCAGCGCGACGTCGCCCGCCCAGCTCCAGCCGCCGTCGCCGGCCGGCCTCGGCGCCGGCATGTCCGGGTTGCAGCCGTAGAGGAAACCGGTGGGCGTGCGCCTGGGGCCGGCGCTCAGCCAGCTGGTGCCATCCGGATCGCAGCCGCGCCAGCCGATGCGGCCGGACGGGTCCAGCCAGTTGCCGAACTGCAGGTCGATGCCGGCCCCGCTGTCCTGCGCCTGCGCCAGGCCGGCCAGCAGGGCGAGGGACAGCAACGACCAGCGGCAGGCGTGGGGGCGTTTCCACATGTGCATGGCGTCCTCCCGTTACTTGTGCAGGCGTGGGCCGGAGGGATGGTTGGAGCCGTGGACCTGCGCGTGGCAGGTGATGCAGCCGCGGCCCATCAGGCGTTCGTCCGGCGTCATGCCGTTGCCGAGCGACAGCTCGGTCTGCAGGTCGTTGGGGTGGCGGGTATGCGAATGGCACTGCTGGCACAGCATCGGGACCGGCGCGACCAGCAGCGCGTGCTGGTTGGAGCCGTGCACCTGGTGGCAGTTCAGGCAGCTCTCGCGCACCGGCGCGTGCTCGAACAGGAACGGCCCGCGCTTCTCCGCGTGGCACTGGTAGCAGGTCTCGTTGACCGTGTCGGTCTTGAGCAGGGTGGCGTTGAGCGTGCCGTGCGGGTTGTGGCAGTCCACGCAGCTGATCTGGCCTTCCGGCAGTGGCATGTGCGAGCGGCGGTTGAACTGCTGGCGGATGTCCCTGTGGCAGGTGGCGCAGGTCTCGCTCACCGACTGCCTGGCGGTCAGGCCCTCGGCGGAGAACTTCTGCATCGGGTTGTGGCAGTCGCTGCACGACAGGTCGTTGCGCTGGTGGATCGAGCCCAGCCAGGCGTCGCGCGGGCCGCCGGAGTGGCAGCCCAGGCAGCTTTCGGCCTGGTTGGCCACCGGCGTGCCGCCGTCGTGGGTGAAGGCGATGATCGATCCCTTCGCGGTCGGGTTGGCCGCGTGCACCGAGCCTGGGCCGTGGCAGGCCTCGCAGGTGGCGGTGGCGGGATTGGCGGCCAGCGCCACCTGCATGCCCAGCGCGTGCGCGGTATGGGCGAAGTTGTCGCTCTCCTTGGCGTGGCAGGCGGTGCAGACCTGCTCGCCGACCGCCCTGGCTTCCGGGTGCGCCTGGTTGCGCGCCGGCACCGCGTCGGCGAAGCCGGGCGGGGCGTCGAAGCCATGTCCGGAAACGGTGGAGGCGAAACGGGTCTCGGGGAGCTTGACCGCCTGCGCCGAGGCGTCGGCCTTGATCGGGGCGAGCCAGGCCGCGGAAACCAGCACCGCGGTGGCGAGCAGCATCACGGACGCGAGATAGAACCGCACGTTCCTCTCCTTGGCGTTGTCCCTGCCGGCGGGTGGGCGACAACAGCGTAATGACGATTACGGTGCGATTCTGGGAAAGCTCCCGTTCAGGTCAAGCTGCAACGCAGCAAGTCGGGATTCAGGTACGGGGGAGGGCGCCGCGCAGGAACATCCGCACCGCCGAGCGGGCGCGGTCCTGGATCTGCGGCAGGTGGGTGCTGTCGACCCAGCCGTTGATGGAGCGGATAATCAGGCCACCGAACACCAGCATGTAGAAATGGTCGGCGGCCGTGTCCGGGTCCTCGATGTGCAGGCGGCCGGCGCGGGTCTCGCGGGCGAAGTACCCGCTCAGCAACTGCTCCATCGGCTGGATGCCGTGGGCGCGGAACCAGTCGCGCAGGGCCGGCTGGCTGATGCCTTCGGTGGTGATGATGCGGTGGCAGGCGATGTGGGCCGGGCTGAGGATCTCCTCGACCATGTGGCAGGCGGCTTCCTCCAGCGCCTGCGCCGGCGGCAGCGGCGAATCCAGCAGTTCCTCCACTTCCTTGCCGAAGTCGCGGATGCTGCGCTCCATCAGCGCATGCACCAGTCCTTCCTTGTCGCCGAAGGCGCGGTACAGCGTGGCCAGCGAGCCGCCGGCGCGCTGGACGATGTCCGACAGCCGGGCGCCCTGGTAGCCCTTCTCGTTGAACACCTCGATGGCGACGTCGAGGAACCGCTCCACGCGCAGTTCGCCGCGACGCTGCAGTTCCACCGCCGGGCGCGGCGGCAGCGTGGGTTTCCCGGTGCTGGAAGGGTGCGGCGGTTGTCGCATGCGCGGTCGCGGGGGGAGGCTGGCGCCAAGGATAGCGCCGGCGTCCGTCCGTCAGGAGTTGGCGATGCGGATCGCGGCGGCGGCGGTCAAGGGCGCCAGCAGCAGGCTGGCCACCAGCCCTGCGGCGAGCAGCAGCAGCGCGCCGCTGGCATCGAAGCCCTGCGCCGAGGCCGCCACCGCGCCGGCGCCGAATACCAGCACCGGCACGTACAGCGGCAGCACCAGCAGCGCCAGCAGGATGCCGGAGCGGCGCATGCCCACGGTCAGCGCCGCGACCACGGCGCCGAGCAGGCTGAGCAGCGGCGTGCCCAGCGCCAGCGAGGCCACCAGTACCGGCAGCTGCGCATGCGGCAGCTGCATCAGTTCGGCCAGCAGCGGGCTGACCAGCACCAGCGGGAACGCGGTGGTCAGCCAGTGCGAGAACACCCGCACCGCGACCAGCCACGGCAGCGGCACCGGCGAGAGCAGCCACTGCTCCAGCGAGCCGTCCTCGGCATCGCCGCGGAACAGCGTGTCCAGCGACAGCAGGCCGGCCAGCAGCACCGACAGCCACAGCACGGCCGAGGCCACGCGCTGCAGCAACTGCGGGTTGCCGCCCAGGGCGAGGGCGAACAGCGCCACCACCAGCAACGCGAACAGGATCGGCTGCGCGGCATCGCCGCGGCGCCGCCACAGCAGTTTCAGGTCGCGCGCGAGCAGCGCCCGGGCGGCGTCGAGCAGGGTGGGCTGCGGGCCGGGCAGGCTCATGCGGCGGCCTCCGCGGCAGCGGCGGGGCCGAGGGTAAGCGTGCGGTTGCGCACCGGCGGCGCGGCGTAGGCGCCGTGGGTGGTGACGAGCGTGCCGCCACCGCCGCGCAGGTGCGCGGAAATCATGCGGTTGACCAGGTTGATGCCGTCCAGGTCGAGGTTGGCGTAGGGCTCGTCCAGCAGCCACACCGGCGCCGGCGACAGCCACAGCCGGGCCAGCGACAGGCGCTTCTTCTGCCCGGCCGACAGCTGCCGCACCAGGGTGTCCTCGTAGCCGGCCAGGCCGACGATGGCCAGGGCGTTGCCGGGCATCTGCCGCACGCGCCGGCCCTGCAGGCCGCACAGCACGTGCAGGTTCTCCAGCGTGCCAAGGTCCTGCTTGAGCGCGGGCAGGTGGCCCAGGTAGGCGATGTAGCGCGAACGGTCACCGGCGGCGGCAGGGCGGCCGTCGATGCGGATCGTGCCCTCATCGGCGCGCAGCAGGCCGGCGAGCACGCGCAGCAGGGTGGTCTTGCCGGCGCCGTTGCCGCCCTGCACCAGCAGGGCCTCGCCCGCGTCCACGTGCAGGTCGATGGGGCCGAACACCGGGTCGTCGTTGCGGGTGAAGCGCAGCCCGCGCGCATCGAGCAGCGCCGGAGGGTTCGTGGTCGCGGTCATCGGATCGGGCGCTTCCGTCCTTGGGGTGGGAGCGCAGGCAGGCTGGCGCATCGGGCGCGACATTATAGGCGGGAGCGGGCCAGCGGAAGCTTGTGGGGAGCTATATCCGTGTATCCCTGTAGGAGCGACGCCAGTCGCGATGGGGCTTTCATGCAGAACCCTCCGCAACGGCCCGCGCATCCGTGTGCGGGGAGTTGAACGGGAAAGCCCCATCGCGACTGGCGTCGCTCCTACAAGTCGCTCCTGCAGGTCGCTTCTACAGGGTGCTCCTGCGGACAGATGCAGGCCCGGAAGGGCGCAGGGCTGTCGGCATTGCGTAAACTCGACGCCTTCCCCCGGAACGAAGACCCCGATGCAACCGCAGACCAAGTTGCCCAAGGTGGGCACTACCATCTTCACCGTGATGTCGCAGCTGGCCGCCGAGCACGGCGCCGTCAACCTGGGGCAGGGCTTTCCGGATTTCCCGGCGCCGCAACGCCTGATCGACGAAACCGCCAAGGCCATGCGCGATGGCCTGAACCAGTACGCGCCGATGATCGGCGTGGCGCTGCTGCGCCAGGCCATCGCGCAGAAGGTGCTGGACTGCTACGGCGCGCAGGTGGACCCGGACAGCGAGATCACCGTGACCTCCGGTGGCACCGAGGCGATCTTCGACGCCATCCACGCGGTGGTGCGCGCCGGCGACGAGGTCATCGTGCTCGACCCGGCCTACGACTGCTACGAGCCGGCCATCGACCTGGCCGGCGCGCGCGCGGTGCACGTCGCGCTGGACCCGCAGACCTTCGCCGTGGACTGGGACAAGGTGCGCGCGGCGATCACGCCGAGGACGCGCATGCTGATGGTCAACACCCCGCACAACCCGTCCGGCGCGATGCTGTCGGCGGCGGACATGCAGGCGCTGGCCGACGTGCTGCGAGGCACCGGCATCTACCTGATCTCCGACGAGGTGTACGAGCACATCGTCTATGACGGCGCCCGCCACGAATCGGCGCTGCGCTACCCGGAACTGCGCGAGCGCGCCTTCGTCATCTCCAGCTTCGGCAAGACCTACCACTGCACCGGCTGGAAGATCGGCTACGCCATCGCGCCGCCGGCACTGAGCGCCGAGTTCCGCAAGGTGCACCAGTACAACACCTTCACCACCTACGGCCCGGCCCAGTACGGCTTCGCCGCGATGATCCGCGACGAGCCGGAGCACCACCTGGAGCTGGGCGCGTTCTACCAGGCCAAGCGCGACCGTTTCCGCGAGCAGCTGCTGACCACGCGGTTGAAGCCGCTGCCGGTGCCGGGCGGCTATTTCCAGCTGGTGGACTATTCGGCGATCAGCGACCTGCCGGACCACGAGTTCGTGAAGTGGCTGACCATCGAGAAGGGCGTCACCGCGATCCCGCTGTCGCCGTTCTACGAAAACCCGCCGGAAGGGCAGCGGCTGGTGCGGCTGTGCTTCGCCAAGAACGATGCCACCCTGGATGCGGCGATCGAGCGGCTGCAGAAGCTCTGATCCCCGCCGATTCCCTTGGCTGATCCCCTTGTAGGAGCGACGCCAGTCGCGACCGGGGCTTCCCCGGCAAGGCCACTCGCGACTGGCGTCGCTCCTACAGGGAAACAAGCCCCCATTCGGGAGACATCATGCAAGACCTTCGCATTTCGCTGGTACAGGGCGACACCCGCTGGCACGACCCGGCCGGCAATCGCGAACACTACGCCGCGCTGCTGGCGCCGCTGGCCGGAACCACCGACCTGGTGATCCTGCCGGAGACCTTCACCAGCGGCTTCTCCAACGACGCCATCGACAAGGCCGAGGACATGGACGGCCCGACCGTGGCCTGGATCCGCGAACAGGCGCGCGTGCTGGGCGCGGCGGTCACCGGCAGCGCCCAGCTGCGCGTCGATGGCGGGGTCTTCAACCGCCTGCTGTGGGCCACGCCCGATGGCGAGCTGCGGCACTACGACAAGCGCCACCTGTTCCGCTACGCCGGCGAGCACCAGCGCTATGCGGCCGGCCGCGAGCGCCTGTGCGTGGAACTGAAGGGATGGCGGATCAACCCGCAGGTCTGCTACGACCTGCGCTTCCCGGTGTTCTGCCGCAACCGCTTCGACGTGGAACGCGCGGGGCAGATGGATTTCGACCTGCAGATCTTCGTCGCCAACTGGCCGTCGGCGCGCGCGCATGCCTGGCGCACCCTGGCCAGGGCGCGGGCGATCGAGAACCTGTGCTACGTGGCGGTGGTCAACCGCGTCGGCGTGGACGGCAACGGCCTGCATTACGCCGGCGACAGCGCGGTGATCGACTTCCTCGGCCAGCCGCAGGTGGAGATCCGCGAGCGCGAGCAGGTGGTGACCACCACCATCTCGGCGCAGGCGCTGGCCGCCCACCGCGAGCGCTTCCCGGCGATGCTCGACGCCGACGCCTTCACCCTGGCCTGAACCCCGGGATGACGCTGAACGCCGGCCGGCCGACGTTGCCGGCGCCCACCTGCCGGACGCGGCCGCGCTGCTAGTCTCGGCCCGTCCCCTCGTTATGGAGAGCGAACCATGAAGATCCTGGCAGGCGCCCTGCTGCTGGCGGCCATCGGCCTGGCGCCGTCCGCGCATGCGGCCGGCAACATCGACTGCGAACTGCGCTTCAACCTGTCCGGCTGGTCGATTTTCTACAAGACCGCCACCGGCAGCGGCACCATCACCTGCGACAACGGCGCCAGCATCCCGGTGAAGATCCGCGCCAAGGGCGGCGGCCTGACCGTCGGCAAGTCCACGGTCAGCGATGGCCGCGGCAAGTTCACCGGCGCCTACAGCCTCAACGACCTGCTCGGCACCTATGGCGGCGCCGAGGTGCATGCCGGCGCGTCCCGCTCCAGCAATGCCCAGGTGGTGACCAAGGGCGATATCTCGCTGGCCCTGGCCGGCACCGGCCGCGGCTGGGACCTCGGCGTGGGCTTCGGCAAGTTCGTGATCGAGCGGCGCTGAGTTTCGCCGCCTGATGCCCGGCCATTGGGCCGGGTGTCGGGATCATTCGTCCGCCACCGGGAACGCTTTCAGCGCCGCCCACACGATGGGCTTGGCCCATTCGGGCACCTGCGCGAATTCCTCCTGTGTCGCGGGGCAGAGGAGCCGCCCGCGTTCCACTTCCAGCACAAGCAAGGGTTCGGCCCTGCCGTCGGCATCGGCAGGCAGGCTGTTGTCGTAGACGTGCAGTGCGGTGAGATGCGGCAATAGCTCGATCAGGTTCAACCGCGAACTGTCGAAGCGCTGGCGGATCTTGCCTTCGGGAATGTCATGGCCGCCTCCGGCAACACGGGCGGCGACACGCTGCAGATGCAGTTCGACGCTCTCCAGCCCGCAAAACCAGATGCTGACTTCGTGCCGGGTGCATGCTTCGCGCAGCAGGGCGGGGATGGTGTTCGCGCCCAGTGTGGTTTCAAAGGCGTAATCGAGGCCACCGGCCATGGCCGAGCGCAGCCGGCGGGTACCTTCCTGCCAGGCGGTGGCATTGGCTTCTTCCAATGGCCAGCCGCTCTCGACCAGTCGCCGGGTGAATGCGTCCGGGTTGAACCAGGTGGCGCCGTCCTCGGCCAGCATCGTACCGAGCAGGGAACTCTTGCCAGCGCCATTGACGCCGGCAAGGACCAGGATCTTCGCCATCGTTTACAGCGGCTCGCCCAGGGCGATCTTGCGTCCACGCCGGGCCGGGCGGGCCAGCGCTTTCGCCAGGCTGCCATCGCGCAGCGCCGACAGGTGGGCATCGAATTCAGCCTGCAGGGCCTGCAGCGACTGCGCGCGCTGTGCCGCAGCGGAATGGCCGTTGGCTTGATCGACCAGGCGCTGGTATTCCTCGGCCGACACCACCACCGCCTGCGGATGGTTGTGGTTGGTGACGACCACCGCACCGCTCCTGAGCACCTTGCGCATCAGCTCCGGCCAGCCTTTGGCCTTGATGTCGCTGGCGGGCGTCTTTTCCAGATCAGGCAGATTCAGGGTGAGATCCATGGCGGCTGTCCGGTGGGAGGGGTAAAGGGAAAATATCCCAAATTTCCCATTTTGGGTAAATTTGCCGGAATTGATTCAGGCCACAGACGATGTGATCCGGGAAATGGAACGCCCGGCGCTGGGCCGGGCGTTCTGGGGCGTGTCGAGGGCAGGACGGTGCCGCTCCAGCAGCAGATCAGCCGCCGCGCGGGCCGCTGCGGCGCGGGCTCCCCGGACCGCGGTTGCCGCCGGGGCC
>JAEWOJ010000124.1 GCA_023399815.1 Pseudomonadota bacterium
GGGGCCGCTACGACATGCTGGTGCTGCCGCCGTCGTTCCCGTTCGGCGGCATGGAGAACCCGCGCCTGACCTTCGCCACCCCGACCGTGATCGTCGGCGACAAGTCGCTGGTCTCGCTGGTCGCCCATGAGCTGGCGCACAGCTGGTCGGGCAACCTGGTGACCAACGCCAGCTGGAAGGACATCTGGCTCAACGAGGGCTTCACCACCTACGTGCAGGCGCGCATCACCGAGGCGCTGTACGGCCAGGAAGCGGCCGAGATGGAGCGCGAGATCGACCAGACCGACCTGCTCAACGAGGTGAAGGAGATGAGCCCGGCCGACCAGGCGCTGGCGCTGCCGCCGCTGACCGAGCGCGATCCGGACGATGCGCTGAGCCAGGTGGCCTACGTCAAGGGTGCGTGGTTCCTGCAGTTCCTGGAGCAGCGCTTCGGCCGCGAGGTGTTCGATCCGTTCCTGCGCGGCTGGTTCGACGACCACGCCTTCCAGAGCGCCAACACCGACCAGTTCGTCGATTACCTGAAGAAGAACCTGCTGCCGAAGAACCCGACCGCGGTGACCGAGGCCGAGCTGCACGCGTGGCTGGACGAGCCGGGCATCCCGGCGTTCGCGCCGAAGGCCCGTTCGCGCAGCTTCGCCGTGGTCGATACCGCGCGCATCGCCTGGCTGGGCAGCGAGCAGTTGCCGAGCAACCAGGTGACCGGCCAGTGGACCACCCAGGAATGGGTGCGCTTCATCGACGGCCTGGGCAAGACCCAGCCGGTGGCGAAGCTCGAGCAGCTGGACAAGGCCTACCACTTCACCGGCACCGCCAACGGCGAGATCGCCATGCGCTGGTATCCGCTGGCCATCCGCAGCGGCTACGCCCAGGCCCAGCCGGCCGCCGGCGAGTTCATCCAGAAGGTCGGCCGCCGCAAGCTGGTCCTGCCGATCTACGCCGAACTGCTGAAGACGCCGGAAGGCCTGGCCTTCGCCAAGGAGGTGTTCGCCAGGGCCAGGCCTGGCTATCACCCGATCACCACCGCCTCGGTGGCCGACATGATCGCCAAGGCCGAAGCCGCGCCGAAGCAGTAAGCGGCGCGCCTGTCGGTCGAACGGAAAACGGCGGGGAAACCCGCCGTTTTTTCGTGTCCGTCATCTGTGGCGGCAACCCTCCGGGCCAGTGGCAGGCGATGGCGGAATTTTCATGCTGCCGCCCGCCGTGTCGCTCCCCGGGCCGCCGTCTGCGCGGCGCCGGATTGCTTCCGGGTGATGCTCAGTCGGCGAGCGCGCGCAGTGCCAGGAACATGTCCACGCAGTCGTGCATCACCTGCTGCTGCGCGGCCGCGTCCAGCGGCGCGGCGCCCATCGCGATCTGCGGCCAGAACGCGAACGCCTTGACCATCGCCTGCAGCTGGTGGGCCGCCTCGGCCGGGGCGATGTCGCCGCGCAGGCGTCCATCGGCCTGCGCGGCGCGGATCCACGCGGCCAGGCCTTCTTCCTTCTCGGCGAGCCTGCCCATCATCGCGCGCGCGCGCTCCGGGGCATGCACCAGCTCGGCCATGGCCACGCGCGAGAGGTCGATGAAGGCGGCGTCGCCGAGCAGCTGCAGCTTCTGCGCGAGGAAGGCCAGCAGCTGCGCGCGCAGCGGCCGGGCCGGGTCGTAGCGCACCGGCTGCGGCGCCTGGCTGGCCTCCCAGAGCTGCCACAGGATGGCGGCGAACAGTTCGTCCTTGCTGCTGAAGTGGTTGTAGACCGTGCGCTTGGAGACTTCGGCGGTGGCGGCGATGCGATCCATGCTGGTGCCGGCGAAACCGAACTCGCGGAACTCGGCGACCGCCGCGCGGAGGATGGCCTCGCGCTTGCGGTCGGTCAGGCGGGTGGGGCGGCCGGGCATGTTCATGGGACGATTTTACACCGTTCAGTTTACTTTTCTGGAAATGGAAGTAGACTCTCCGGTGTACTTTTCAGGGCAGGTCCCCGATGAAGCGCCACCTGCCCTGCATTCTCCTCCTCCTGACGGTATCGATCGCCATGTCCCTTGGCCTGCTGACCTGCGGCGCCCATCCGGCCGCTTCCTACGACCAGTCGCCGCACTATGGCGAAGGCCGCTTCCACAACCACAACCCTGCCGTCAGGGCGTCGCTGGGCTTCGTCCGCACCGTCGGCGTGCTGTGGCGGTTCCTGTTCGACAAGCCGGCCGACGCCAGCCCGCTGGCGCCGGTCCCGGTGCAGCCCTTGACCCGGCAGATGCTGCTGGATGCGCCCGACGACAGCCTGTGGCGGCTGGGGCATTCGACGATGCTGCTCAAGCTGGACGGCCACTTCTGGCTGACCGACCCGGTGTTCTCCGAGCGCGCCTCGCCGATGACGTTCATGGGGCCCAGGCGCTTCCACGCGCCGCCGCTGTCCATCGACGAACTGCCGGAGATCACCGGCGTGATCATTTCCCACGACCACTACGATCACCTCGACCACGCCGCGGTGCTGGCGCTGGCGCCGAAGGTGCGGCACTTCGTGACCGCGCTGGGCGTGGGCGACCGCCTCGTCTCCTGGGGCGTGCCCGCGGCGAAGATAGAGCAGCTGGACTGGTGGCAGGAAACGCGGGTGGAAGGGCTGCGGATCGTCGCCACCCCGGCCCAGCATTTCTCCGGCCGCGGCCTGTCCGACGGCAACCGCACGCTGTGGGCGTCGTGGGTGATCGACAGCGGCCGCACGCGGATCTTCTTCAGCGGCGACAGCGGTTATTTCGACGGCTTCGCCCGCATCGGCGAGCGCCATGGCCCCTTCGACCTGGCGATGGTCGAGACCGGCGCCTACGACGCCGACTGGCCGGACGTGCACATGCAGCCGGAGCAGAGCCTGCAGGCGCACCTGGACGTGCGCGGCAAGGTGCTGATGCCGATCCACAACGGCACCTTCGACCTCGCCCTGCATCCCTGGACCGAGCCGTTCGAGCGGATCGTCGCGCTGGCGCAGCAGCGCGGCGTGGTGCTGGCCGCGCCGAAGATGGGCGAACGGCTGGACATCCGCTCGCCGGCGCCGGCGACGCCGTGGTGGCGCGAAGGACAGCCCGCCAGGGAGTGAGTGGACGCGCGCGCGGGAATGACGGAGCGCTGCGCGGATGTTTAAAGTGGGCGCCATCGCGCGGCGCCGCCGCGTCCCATTCCCGCGGAGTTGCCTGATGAAACCGTTGATCCTTGGCGCCCTGTGCGTCGTCGCCCTGGCCGCCTGCGGCAATCCGGAGGCCGAGCGCCAGCAGCAGGAAGCCGCCGCCGCGCAGGAGCGCGCCAGGCGCGAGGCCGACGCCGAGGGCATCGCCAGGCTGTACGACGCGGCGGTGACCGCCACCGAATGGGAGAAGGCGCGCGTCCACGGCGCGGCGCTGCTCGACCAGTTCCCGGACTCGGAGGCGGCCAGGCGCATCGAGCCGGGCTTTGCCGAGGTGAAGGAAAAGGCCGAGGCCGCGCGCGAACTGCGCCGCATGCAGGGCCTGTGGAACTACAACCAGGTGGCGGTCGGCAACAAGGGCGTGCAGCGCTCGGCGGCGATCTACAGCCAGGAACGCGTGGACGTGGACGGCAGCGGCGCCAAGCCGGTGCAGCTGGTGTTCCGCGACCACCCCGAATGGAAGCGGCATGCCTACCTGGTGCTGCAGGCCGGCGACTTCGCCAAGGCCTGCTACGGCAGCTGCCAGGTCACGGTGACGGTGGACGCGCAGGCGCCGCGGCGGATGGCCGCCTACCGTCCGGATACCGACGAGGCCATCGCCATGTTCATCACCGACAACCGCGGCCTGTGGCGGCTGGCGCGCAAGGCCAGGGTGGTCCGCATCGAATTCCCGGTGAAGGCCGGCGGCACCCGCACCGCGGTGTTCGAGACCGGCGGCCTGGACGGCAGCCAGATGCCGGCGGGCTGGGATTGAACCCGCGCCCGCGGTCCCGGTGGTGCCCGGGCAGCGTCTCAAGGAACCGCCGCGTTGGCCGCTGATGAGGCGGATACGCCGGGCTCGGCCACAAGGCCGGAGGATCGATGAGCGCGACCATGGGCGCTGAACACAGCACGTTCCGCAGAGGGCCGGGTCGCAGGGCGGTCCAGGCATGGCTGCTGGCGCTGTCGTGGCTGCTGGCCTGTGGACTGGCGTCGGCGACGCCGCCGCGCACCCTGCGTTTCAGCCAGCTGGGCCTGGACCAGGGGCTGCCGCAGGAGTCGGTGCTGGCCATCGCCCAGGACCCGCAGGGGTTCATCTGGTTCGGCATGCAGACCGCGCTGGCGCGCTTCGACGGCTACCGCTTCACCGTCTACCGGCACGACCGCAGCGACGCCTGCAGCCTGTCCGACAACTGGGTGCAGGCCCTGCACGTGGACCGCAGCGGCGCGCTGTGGGTGGGCACGCGCACCGGGCTGGACCGCTTCGACGCCGCGCGCGGCTGCTTCGAGCATCAATCGCTGCCGGGCTGGCGCGGCGACGGCGGCGTGCACGCCATCGCCGGCGACGCGCAGGGGCTGTTGTGGCTGGCGACGCCGGAAGGCGTGCTGCAGCTGGACCCGGTGGTGCGGCAGGTGCGGGCGCAGTTCCGGCAGGGCGCCGACGGCGGCCTGTCGCACGGGCGGACCGGCGGGCTGGTGCTGGATGCGGCCGGCAACCTGTGGGTGCGCACGCTGGATGGCGTGGACCAGCTGCCGGAAGGCGCGGCGCGGTTCCGGCATTTCTCCCTGCCCGGCAACATCCGGCCCGAGCAGGCCGGGCGCTACGTGCCGGACGTGCTGCTGCCGGGCGCCGACGGCGCGCTGTGGATCGGCACCCAGTACGGGCTGTACCGCTGCCGGGTGCGGGGCGAACGGCTGGAGCAGCTGTCGGTGCCGAAGGGGCTGGCGCCGGGCGACAGCATCAACGCGCTGCTGTACGACCGCGCCGGCACCCTGTGGGTGGGCACCATGCAGCAGGGGCTGCTGCGGCTGGATCCCGGCGCCGGAGCGTTCATCGACTACCGCCACGACGTCGGCGACGACGGCAGCCTCGCCGACGACTACGTGATGTCGCTGTTCCAGGACCGTTCCGGCACGTTGTGGAGCGGCACCTGGGGCGCCGGCGCCAGCCGGGTCGACCTGGAGAGCGGCGGCTTCGAGTCATGGAGCGGCTCCACCACCGGCGGCGGCGGCCGCCTGAGCGACTCGCGGGTATACGGCATCAGCAACGGGCCGCCGGGCGTGCTGTGGCTGACCACGCGCGGCGGCGGCGTGAACCGCCTGGACGTGGCGCGGCAGGAGGTGCGCACCTGGCGGCACGTGCCGGGCGATGCTGCCAGCCTGCCGACCGACGCGACGATGGTGTCGCTGGAGGACGGGCGCGGCCGGCTATGGGTGGCCAGCGACAAGGAGCTGGGCTGGATCGACCTGGCCAGCGGCCGCTATGCGCCGTTCCCGCTGCAGGCCAGGGGCGGGGTGTCGCCGCTGGTGTATTGCCTGTACCGCAGCCCTGGCGCGCCGCAATGGATGTGGGCCTGCACGCGCGGCGGGCTGTACCGCATCGGGCTGGAGGACGGCAGCCAGCAGCTGTACCGCCACGATGCCGCCGTCCCGGGCTCGCTGGCGGCGGACTTCGTGCTGGCGGTACTGGAGGATGGCAAGGGCCGGCTGTGGGTGGCCACGGTCGATGGCGGCCTGGACCGGCTGGACCCGGGCCAGACCGCCTTCCGCCACTACCGCAACGATCCGGCCGACCCGGCCAGCCTGAGCAGCAACCGCGTGCAGGCGCTGTACCTGGACCACCGCGGCAGGCTCTGGGCCGGCACCGCGGCCGGCATCAACCTGGTCGAGGAGGACGCGCGCGGGCAGGTGCGCTTCCGCAGCGTCACCAGCCGCGACGGCCTGTTCGACGACTCGATCGGCGGCATCGGCGAGAGCAGCCCCGGGCAGCTGTGGTTCAGCACCTCGCGCGGGCTGTCGCGCCTGGACACCGAGCGCTGGCAGGTCCGCAACTACACCGGCGGCGACGGCCTGATCCGCGGCAGTTACTTCGTCGGCTCGGTCGCGCGCGACGCCGACGGCACCCTGTACTTCGGCGGCGTCAACGGCATGACCGGGGTAGGGCCGCAGGGCGTGCGCGACAACCCGGTGCCGCCGCAGGTGGCGCTGACCGACCTGCAGGTGTTCAACCGCTCGGTGCGGGCCGGGCCGATACCGGGAGTGCGCCTGGACGCGCCGTGGCCGACGACGCGCTCGGTGCGGCTGGCGCATGGCCTGTCGATGTTCAGCATCGAATTCGCCGCGCTGCATTACGCCGATCCCGCGCGCAACCGCTACCAGTACCGGCTGCGCGGTTTCGACCGCGACTGGATGGACACCGACGCCGGCCGCCGCGTGGCCACCTATACCAACCTCGACCCGGGCCACTACCAGTTCCAGGTGCGCGCGGCCAACAAGGACGGCGCATGGAGCCAGGGCGACACCACCCTGGAAATCGTCATCACCCCGCCATGGTGGGGAAACTGGTGGTGGCGCATCGGCGGCGGCCTGCTGGTGATCGGCCTGGGCACCTGGCTGTACCGGGCGCACATCCGGCGCCTGCAGCTGCAGGCGCAGGCGCTGGAGCGGCGCGTGGCCGAGCGCACCGTGGAACTGGAACAGGCGCGCGCGGACCTGGAGCAGGCCAGCCTGACCGATCCGCTGACCGGCATGCGCAACCGTCGCTTCCTCGACCAGCAGCTCGACGCCGACGCCGGCCTGACGGTGCGCGCGTACAGCCGCGCGCTGGAGCAGCGGCTGCCGCTGCCCGGGGACATGGACCTGATCCTGCTGCTGGTGGACGTGGACCACTTCAAGCGGGTCAACGACGAGTACGGCCACATCGCCGGCGACGAGGTGCTGGTGCAGGTCCACCAGCGCCTGCGCCAGGTGGTGCGCGCCAGCGACTACCTGGTGCGCTGGGGCGGCGAGGAATTCCTGGTGGTGCTGCGCGGGACCGCGCGCGACAGGGCGCCGGTGGTGGCCGAGCACATCCGCGAGGCCTTCGCCATGCGCCCGTTCGTGCTTGGCGACGGCACCGTGCTGGCCAAGACCTGCTCGGTGGGGTTCGCCTGCCTGCCGTTCGTGGCGGCGTGGCCGGGGGCGCTGGGCTGGCGCGAGGTGATCGACCTGGCCGACATCGCGCTGTATGCGGTCAAGTCCGGCGGACGCGACGGCTGGGCCGGCATCGAGGCCGGCGAACATGCCGAGCCGGCCGCCTGGAACGGCGGCCTGCGCGAGTCCCTGCCGGCGTTGCTGGCCTCGGGCCAGCTGCGTATGGTCACCAGCCTGGATGCGGCCCGCGTGGCGGCGGCGATGGGCGTGGCGGGCCGGGAATGACGCCGGGCGCCGGACGGAGGACGGGATGAGGGCGGTGGTGCTGGCGGTCGTGGTCAGCCTGCTGGCCATCGCGCTGCACGTGGCGCTGTACGTGGTGTTCCGGCGCTGGATGGACCGAGACCTGGCGCTGTCCTTCGCCGGCGACGACGCGGACCGGCGGCGCTACATGCTCGCCTGCCTGCGGCGCGCGAAGGGCGAGGGCGTCCGGCGCCGCGAACTGCAGGCATGGCTGGAGCGCGAGGCGGCGCGCTACCCGGGCCAGCCATCCCCGTAACGCGCGGGCAGGCTGCGCCGGGAACCGCCGGGGGCGTTGCCCGCCACGACGAAAAACGGCACCGCGTGGGTGCCGTTCCTGTTTCGCCTTCGCGCCGGATCAGAGCGCGTAGCCGAACTGCTGCTTGAACTGCTCGTTGAACTCGTCGAAGTCGAAGCGCTGGTTCTGGGTGCCCGGGTGCTCGACCTTCAGCGCGCCCATCAGGTTGCCCATGCGGCCGATGGTCAGCCAGTCGTAGCCCTTCTGGATGCCGTAGATCAGGCCGGCGCGGAAGGCGTCGCCGCAGCCGGTCGGATCGACCACGCGGCGCTCGTGCGCCGGCGGGATGTCGTAGCTCTTTTCCGGGGTGTGGATCACCGCGCCCTTGGGGCCGCGGGTGGTGATGTAGGCCTTCACCCGGCTGACGATTTCCTGCTCGTTCCAGCCGGTGCGCTCCTGCAGCAGGTTGGACTCGTAGTCGTTGACCACCACGTAGTCGGCCTGCTCGATGAAGGTGCGCAGTTCCGGGCCGTTGAACAGCGGCATGGCCTGGCCTGGGTCGAAGATGAACGGCACGCCCATCTCCTTGAACTCGACGGCGTTCTGGATCATGCCCTCGCGCCCGTCCGGGCCGACCAGGCCCAGGGTCACGCCCGGCACGTCCTTCACGTGGTTCTCGTAGGACCGCATCATCGCGCCCGGGTGGAAGGCGGTGATCTGGTTGTTGTCGTGGTCGGTGGTGATGAACGCCTGCGGGGTGAACAGTTCGTCGATCACGCGCACCCGGCTCAGGTCGATGCCGAGCGTGTCGAAGTGCTCGCGGTACGGGCCGAAGTCCGAACCCACCGTGCCCATCGGGATCGGCTGGCCGCCGAGCAGGTGCAGGTTGTAGGCGATGTTGCCGGCGCAGCCGCCGAACTCGCGGCGCATGCGCGGGACCAGGAAGGACACGTTCAGGATGTGCACCTTGTCCGGCAGGATGTGGTTCTTGAACTGGTCCGGGAACACCATGATGGTGTCGAAGGCAAGGGAACCACAGATCAGAGCGGACATCGCGGGCGGGCCTATACAGGTAAGGGGGAAGCGCCGCCATGCGGGCGCAGGCGCGGCGGGCGCGGACCTGCGCCAAAGTGCATAAGGGTACCGGCTGCGGCGGCGCACGGCCAGAACCCCATGCCGCCGGGGACGCTGTGCGGGGGCCTTCAAACCCATTGCGGGCATGGATTTTCCTTGCCCGTGCCGGGGTGGGTTGATAGGCTAGCCAACCCCCGATTTCTGCCCATTTTTTCGCCATCCGGCGTGGGCGCGCGCCCTCAGGATCACTCCCCAGATGTTCAAGAAACTCCGCGGCATGTTCTCCAATGACCTGTCCATCGACCTGGGCACGGCCAACACCCTCATCTATGTGCGTGGGCAGGGGATCGTGCTGAACGAGCCGTCGGTCGTGGCCGTGCGCCAGGACCGCGCCATCGGCGGCACCCGCTCGGTCGCCGCGGTCGGCGCCGAGGCCAAGCAGATGCTGGGACGCACCCCGGGCCACATCACCACCATCCGCCCGATGAAGGACGGCGTCATCGCCGACTTCACCTACACCGAGGCGATGCTCAAGCACTTCATCAAGAAGGTGCACAAGTCGCGCGTGCTGCGCCCGAGCCCGCGCGTGCTGGTCTGCGTGCCGGCCGGCTCGACCCAGGTCGAGCGCCGCGCGATCAAGGAATCGGCCGAGGAGGCCGGCGCCCGCGACGTGTTCCTGATCGAGGAGCCGATGGCCGCGGCGATCGGCGCCGGCATGCCGGTGACCGAGGCGCGCGGCTCGATGGTCATCGACATCGGCGGCGGCACCACCGAGGTGGCAGTGATCTCGCTGAACGGCATCGTCTACTCGGCCTCGGTCCGCATCGGCGGCGACCGCTTCGACGAGTCGATCACCAACTACGTGCGCCGCAACCACGGCATGCTGATCGGCGAGGCCACCGCCGAGCGCATCAAGGTCGAGCTGGGCTGCGCCTACCCGCAGGCGGAAGTGATCGAGATGGAGATCTCCGGCCGCAACCTCGCCGAGGGCGTGCCGAAGATGATCAAGATCAGCTCCAACGAGGTGCTCGAGGCCCTGCACGAGCCGCTGTCGGGGATTGTTTCCGCGGTCAAGCTGGCGCTGGAGCAGACCCCGCCGGAACTGTGCGCCGACGTCGCCGAGCGCGGCATCGTGCTGACCGGCGGCGGCGCCCTGCTGCGCGACCTGGACCGCCTGATCTCCGAGGAAACCGGCCTGCACGTGCAGGTGGCCGACGACCCGCTGACCTGCGTGGCCCGCGGCGGCGGCCGCGCGCTGGAGCTGGTGGACATGCACGGCAACGAGTTCTTTGCGCCGGAATGAAGCGGGGAACAGGGAAAGGGGAGCAGGGAATGAAAGGCCCTCGGTTTCCCCGGCACTCCCCGTTTTCCTCTGGGTCGCCGTTGTTTCCATCCGGGATTTCCGTGCCGTGCCATGACCACGGCAGGCGCCGCGCACGTCCATTCCCCGTTCCCCATTCCCCGTTCCCAGCAGTCGCGTCGTGCCCCCATACGCCGGTCCACCCGTAGCCTCCCGCCAGGGCGATGCCAGCAGCACATTGCGGCTGCTGGCCTACCTGGCGTTGGCGATCGTCCTGATCGTGCTGGACGACCAGGGCGGCTGGCTGTCGCGCCTGCGCACGCAGGCCGGCCTGGCGGTGCAACCGGTGTGGGTGCTGGCCGGCCTGCCCGGGCGCGTGGGCGCCTCGGTGCGCGACAACGCCGCCAGCCACAACCAGCTGGTCGCCGAGAACCGCGAGCTGCGCAACCAGCTGCTGCTGGCCAATGCGCGCCTGACCCGCCTGCAGACCGCGGCGCTGGACAACGCCCAGCTGCGCGAGCTGCTGAACGTGGCCGAGCGCAGCGGCCTGGACGTGCAGCTGGCGCCGATCCTGGACATCGACCTGGACCCGGTGAAGCAGCGCCTGGTGCTGGATGCCGGCACCCGCGAGGGCGTGCACATCGGCCAGGCGGTGATCGACGCCGGCGGCCTGATGGGGCAGGTGATCGCGGTGACTCCGCTGCATTCGACCGTGCTGCTGCTGACCGACCCCGACCACGCGGTGCCGGTGACGGTGGCGCGCAACGGCGTGCGCCTGATCGCCTACGGCCGCGGCGACCGCCTGGAACTGCGCGACATCCCGCTCAGCGCCGGCGTGGAAGTGGGCGACGAGATCGTCACCTCCGGGCTGGGCGGGCGCTTCCCGGCCGGTTTCCCGGTGGGAAAGATCCTGCAGCTGCGGCCCGACGACACCCACGCCTTCCTGGTCGGCGAGCTGGCGCCGGCGGCCAAGCTGGACCGCGGCCGCGACGTGCTGCTGCTGCGCTCGGTGCCCGAGATTCCGCGCATGCCGGTGACCAGCGGCCTGGAGCCGGTGGCCGCTGGCGACACCGCGCCCGGCCCGCGCCCGGCGCCGGACACCGCGGCGCCCAGGCC
>JAEWOJ010000139.1 GCA_023399815.1 Pseudomonadota bacterium
CACTACCGGCATGCGGGGCTTTTCTCTTCACTCGTTGCTTTACAATGCTGGCCTTCCGCGACCCGGCAACAGCGCCTCCGCGCCGGCCGCAGTCCGCGTCATTCCCCCGCATGTCCACCCGCTCCGCCACGCCGCGTTTCCGCCAGGAAGTGCGCGCTACCGGCTTGCTCGCCCTGCCCCTGGTCCTGGGCCACGTCTCGACCGGCCTGATCGGTTTCGTCGACAACACCATCGCCGGCCACCACGGCACCGACACCTTCGCCGCGGCCAGCATCGGCACCGCGCTGCTGTGGCTGCCGATGCTGGTGCCGATCGGCACCCTGATCTCGCTCACCGCCTCGGTGTCGCAGCTGCATGGCGCCGGCCGCGAGCGCGAGATCGGCCCGCTGTTCCGCCAGGCGCTGTGGCTGGGCGTGGGCCTGAGCGTGCTGATGTTCGCCTTCCTCAGCCTCGTGCCCGCGTACCTGCCGGCATTCGGCATCGCCGCGGAGATCGTGCCCGGCGCCACCGGTTTCCTGCATGCGATCCGCTGGGGCGTGCCGGCGCTGACGCTGTACTTCTGCATGCGCTACCTGAGCGAGGGCATGCACTGGACGCTGCCGACCATGCTGCTGGGCTTCGGCGGCCTGCTGGTGCTGGGGCCGCTGGGCTATGCGCTGTGCAACGGCCGGTTCGGCTTCCCCGAGCTGGGCGCGCAGGGCCTGGGCATCGCCTCGGCGGTGACGATGTGGGTGCAGGCGCTGTGCTTCGCCGCCTACCTGTGGAAGACCCGGCGCTTCGCCCACCTGCATCTGTTCGGGCACTTCGAGCCGCCGCGCTGGCGCGCGATCTGGGACCTGCTGCGCACCGGCCTGCCGATCGGCATCACCGTGCTGATGGAAGGCGGCCTGTTCATCGTCACCGCGCTGCTGATCGGCCGCATCGGCGCGGTCGAGGCCAGCGCGCACCAGATCGCCATCAACGTCGCCCAGCTGTGCTTCATGGTCCCGATGGGCGTGGCCGAGGCCACCACCGTGCGCGTCGGCCACGCGGTGGGCAGCGACGACCCGCCGGGCGTGCGCCGCGCCACCTGGGCCGGCTACGCCATCGTGCTGGTCACCCAGATGCTGTCGATCACCGTGCTGCTGCTCGGCCACGAGGCGGTGGTGCGGCTGTATACCGACGACCTGGCGGTGGCCGCGCTGGCCTCCACCCTGCTGCTGTACGCAGCCGCCTTCCAGTTCCCCGACGGCGTCCAGGTGCTCTCGGCCGGCGCGCTGCGCGGGCTCAAGGACACGCGCGTGCCGATGTTCATCGCCATGTTCGCGTACTGGGGCGTGGGCATGCCGCTCGGCGCCGGGCTCGGCCTGGGCCTGGGCTGGGGACCGCAGGGCATGTGGGTCGGCCTGATCATGGGCCTGACCGCCGCCGCCGTGCTGCTGGGCTGGCGCCTGCGGGTCAGCAGCCAGCGCCTGTTCCACCCTGCGGCACCCTGACTTGAAGCCCATGCCGGCCTGTCCGGTTATGGGTATCCTGCGTTGCAACAAGCCCCTACCGGAGCGTCCATGAATCCCCCACCGCTGCCTCGCCGCAACCCCATCGCCAGCTTCTTCGTCGGGCTGTGGGACGTGATGAACTTCACCCGGCGGCTGATCCTCAACCTGCTGTTCTTCGGCCTGCTGTTCCTGCTGCTGATCGTGTTCATGGTGGCGATGGGCAAGGGCGCCTCCTCGGCCAAGGTGCTGCACGACCGCACCACCCTGGTGATCGCGCCGGAAGGCCGGCTGGTCGAGCAGTACAGCACCGACCCGGTCAGCCGTGCGCTGGCCCGGGTGGTGGGCGACAGCAACGCCGAGGAAATCCAGCTGCGCGACCTGATCCGCGCGATCGACGCCGCGCGTGCGGACAAGAAGATCGAGCGCGTGGTGCTGGAGCTGGACAAGCTGCAGCCGTCGGGCTTCGCCTCGATGCGCGAAGTGGCCGCGGCACTGCAGGAACTGCGCGCCTCCGGCAAGCAGCTGGTGGCCTTCAGCGAGAACATGAGCCAGTCGCAGTACCTGCTGGCCGCGCAGGCCGACGAGGTCTACCTCGACCCGATGGGCAGCCTGCTGCTGGAGGGCCTGGGCCGCTACCGCCAGTACTTCCGCACCGGCCTGCAGGAGAAGCTGGGCGTGGACGTGCACCTGTTCAAGGTGGGCGAGTACAAGTCCGCCGCCGAGCCCTACGTGCTCGACGCCGCCTCGCCGCAGGCCAAGGAAGCCGACCTGTTCTGGATGAGCGACGTGTGGCAGCGCTACCTGGGCGACATCGCCAAGGCGCGCGGTCTCGATGCCGCGCAGCTGGCCGCCGGCATCGACACCCTGCCCGAGGGCATCGCCGCCGCCGGTGGCGACCTGGCGCGCTTCGCCCTGCAGCAGAAGCTGGTGGACGGCCTGAAGACCCGCGAGGAAGTGGAGGCGCTGCTGGCCGAGCGCGGCGTGGCCGACAGCGACGCCGACGGCGGCTTCCGCCAGATCGCGCTGGGCGACTACCTGACCCAGGTCGACGCGCGCCGTTCGCCGATCGACAAGCGCCCGCAGGTGGCGGTGGTGGTGGCCGAAGGCGAGATCGCCGGCGGCGACCTGCCGGCCGGCCGCGTCGGCGGCGTCTCGACCTCGGCGTTGCTGCGCGCCGCGCGCGACGACGACGACGTCAAGGCGGTGGTGCTGCGCGTGGATTCGCCGGGCGGCGAGGTGTTCGCCTCCGAGCAGATCCGCCGCGAAGTGGAAGCGCTCAAGGCCGCCGGCAAGCCGGTGGTGGTGTCGATGGGCGACCTGGCCGCTTCCGGCGGCTACTGGATCAGCATGAACGCCGACCGCATCTATGCCGACGAATCGACCATCACCGGCTCGATCGGCATCTTCGGCATGATCCCCAACTTCGCCCGCAGCCTGGACAAGATCGGCGTGCACACCGATGGCGTGGGCACCACCCGTTTCGCCGGCGCGTTCGACGTCACCCGGCCGATGGACCCGGCGGTGGGCCGGGTGGTCCAGTCGGTGATCGACAAGGGCTACGCCGACTTCACCGGCAAGGTGGCGCAGGCGCGCGACAAGAGCGTGGAGGCCATCGACGAGGTGGCGCGCGGCCGCGTGTGGAGTGGCGCGCAGGCTCGGGAGCGTGGGCTGGTGGACGAGTTCGGCGGCCTCAAGGCCGCGCTGGCCGATGCCGCCGGCCGCGCCAAGCTCGGCGACGAAGGCAAGTACCGCGTGCGCTACATCGAGAAGGCGGCCACGCCGTTCGCGCAGTTCATGAGCGGGTTCGCCGGCAGCCGCGCGGGCGCGTGGATGCTGTCCGACTCCGGCCTGGCGCGGATGATGCTGGCGCGCACGATGCCGGAGATGGATGCGCAGCTGCGCTTCGTCGAGGATGCGGTGAAGGACCGCAATGGCGCACCGGTGAAGGCCTTGGCCTACTGCTTCTGCGGCCTGTAACCCACGCCGCGAAGCAGACGACAACGCCGCCTCCGGGCGGCGTTGTCGTCTGCCGGTCCAGATCCTGTAGTGC
>JAEWOJ010000149.1 GCA_023399815.1 Pseudomonadota bacterium
GGGCTTTCCCGGTGAAGCCCCTCGCGACTGGCGTCGCTCCTACAGACGCTCCTCCTACCAAGAATCGCCGGAACGAAACGTCGTCAGATCTTCAGGTAGATCCGCCGGCGGTCCAGCCACCACATCGGCAGCCACCACAGCGCGACGAAGGCGATGGCCATCGCCAGCGAGGCCACCTGCGCGCCGGCCAGCGGGGTGATCCAGCGATCGAACACGTGGCTGTACAGCCAGCCCCAGCCGCCGGTGCCGAGCAGCGCCAACACCACCACGCCGGAGCCGGCATAGGCGGTGATCGCGTTGACGCCGAAGCGCCGGCCCAGCGGCGGCCAGCCGTGCCGGTCCACCAGCAGGTGCGCCAGCCACAGCGCGACCAGCGCCCAGCCCGAGGTCCACAGCACGTAGGACGGCGTCCACAGGTTCTTGTTGAGCGGCTGCCACGTCGCCCACAGCGCGCCCAGCGCCAGCAGCACGGCGGCGGCGGCCAGCAGCCGCAGCGGGCGGCCGCTGCGCAGCGCGGCGCCGGCGCGCAGGCCGATCAGGGTCGAGGCCAGCGCGCCCAGCGTGGACAGCAGGCCCTCGGGGTCATGCCCCAGCCCGCTGGCCGGGTCGTACCTGTAGAGCAGCGGGCCGAGCAGCGCGGTGTCCACCCGGCTGGGCAGGTTGTACCAGGGTTCCAGCGTGCCGCCGGCGGCCAGCAGCACGGCGTAGCCGCCCAGCAGCAGGCCCAGGCAGAACCACTGCGTGCGCGGCCGCAGCCAGATCGCCATCGCCCCGACGGCGGCGAAGCACAGGCCGATGCGCTCCAGCACGCCCCATGGCCGGAAGTGCGCCAGGTCCAGCCACCACCAGGCCAGCAGGTGCAGCAGCAGCCCCAGGCCGACGATGCGCAGCGCGCGCACCAGCACGGTGCGGGTCAAGGCGGCGCGGTCGGCACCCTGCTCGGCGCGCGGCACCACGCCCAGCGCGATCGACACGCCGACGATCACCAGGAAGAACGGGAACACCAGGTCGGTCGGCGTGCAGCCGTGCCATTCCGCGTGTTCCAGCGGCGCGAACACGTGGCTCCAGGTGCCCGGGTTGTTGACCAGCAGCATGGCCGCCACGGTGATGCCGCGCAGGGCATCGACCGAGGCATAGCGGGTGGGAGCGGTGCGAACGGATCGGGAATCTGTCATTGCCATTGCCCCGTGCGGTAAGTGTCAGTGCCGTTGCTGTTGCTGTTGCTGTTGCTGTTGCTGTTGCTGTTGCTGTTGCCAGTGATTTTGCCTTTCGGCTTTTGACTTCCCTGCCGTAGAGCGAGCCGAGCACCGCAGTGGAACGAGGGGCGAAGAGGCGCACGTGTCTGAGCGAAGCGAGTTGTGCGCCGCCCCCTCGTTCCGCGAGGAGTGCAGGGGACCGATGCGGCGCAGCCGCAGCGGCTCGCGTCCCGGCCGTGCTTTCTCTTGGTTACCTTCTCTTTGCACGAGCAAAGAGAAGTAACTCGCTCCTGCGGAGCAGGAGTGAAAGCCTTTGCTCTTCAAATGATCTTCAAACACCACGAGGCTTCGCCCCGCCCCTCACCCCAACCCCTCTCCCGAAGGGAGAGGGACTTTCGAGCAACCACTCAATCCTGCTGGCCCGCGATCCAGGTGGCCTGCACCTGCAACGCCTCGTCCAGCAGCACGAAATCTGCCTGATACCCCTCCTCGATGCGCCCGTACCGATCATCCAGCCGCAGAAATTGCGCCGGATACGTCGACGCCATCCGCGCCGCCTCCGCCAGCGGCAGGCCCAGCAGGTTGACCGTATTGCGCACCGCCGTGGCCATGTCCAGCGCCGAGCCGGCCAGCGAGCCGGCGGCGTTGCGCACCACACCATCGACGGCGGTGATGACCTCGCCGTACAGCTCGAACGAAGGATCGTCCGCGCCGACCATCGGCATCGCATCGGTCACCAGCAGCACCTTGCCGCGCGGCTTGGCCGCCAGCGCCACGCGCAGGCTGGCCGGGTGCACGTGCACACCGTCGACGATCACGCCGCACCAGCTGTACGGGTCTTCCAGCGCCGCGCCGACCACGCCGGGCTCGCGCCCCTGCAGCGGCGTCATCGCGTTGTAGAGGTGGGTGAAACCGCTGATGCCGGCGTCGAGGCCGGCGCGGGTTTCCTCGTAGCTGCCGGCGGTGTGGCCGGCGCAGACGATGGCGCCATGGGCGACCATCGCCCGGATGGTGTCGGCCGGCACGCGCTCGGGCGCCAGCGTGATCAGGGTGACGCCGTTGTCGAGCGAGGTCGCCATCGCCACCTCGTCCGGCCCCGGCACGCGGAACTTGCCCGCGTCGTGCGTGCCCTTGCGCGCCGGCGCGATGTACGGCCCCTCCAGGTGGATGCCGAGGATGCCGGGCACGCCGTCGGCGATGGCCTGGCGCACCGCGGCGATGGCTTCCGCCATCACCGCCGCGTCGTCGCTGATCAGGGTCGGCATCATGCCGGTGGTGCCGAAGCGCCGATGCCCGCGCATCATCGCGCGCAGGGCCTCCACGTCCGGCGTGTTGTTGAGCAGCGCGCCGCCGCCGCCGTTGACCTGCACATCGATGAAGCCGGGCAGCAGCCAGCCGCCGCCGAGGTCGTGGCGCGGCAGGCCGGCCGGCAGCGAGTCCTCGGGCAGTACGCCGGCCACCCTGCCGTCCTGCACCAGCACCGCATGGCCGGAGTGGAAGTCGTCGTTGCCCAGGACGCGGGCGTTGGTCAATGCGTAGCTGGTCATCTTTCCGTTTCCGGGTTTCCTCCCGCTGCCAAAGCGCAAGAGGAGGGTTGGGAATGCAAAGCCCCTCTCCCACCGGGGCGAGAAGGCACGGCTTGCGCGCCACTGGCGCGCGTGCCCTGGAGCGCCCACGCCGCTGGCGTGGGCCGGGGCGCGGAGCGGGGGTTGGGGAGAGGGTCGGGCGAAGCCTCCGCCATGCCTGGACACAGGAGGCTTCATCCCTACCCTCATCCGCCCCTTCGGGGCACCTTCTCCCGGAGGGAGAAGGGAAAAGCCCTCTCCTCTCCGCACAGTGTGAGAAGGAAGATCCATCACACCGTCTCGGTCACCTTGTTCAGATGCGGCGGCAGGTCCGGATTGTGGCCCCGGCGCAGCGCCAGCGCATTGATCGCGCGGTAGAAGCTCTGCACCGTCAGCAGCGGCGCGCACAGCGGGTGCGGCGCGGTGGCGACCGGCAGGTTGCCGCCCTCGCCCGCCAGCCACACGCGCGCGCCACGCGCGGCGAACTCCTCGGCCAGCGCACGGGTGCCGGCGCCGGTCTCGTCCGGCTGGGCGAAGGCCAGCACCGGGAAGTCCCTGCCCACCAGCGCCATCGGCCCGTGCTTGACCTCGGCCGAGCTGTAGCCCTCGGCGTGCAGGCCGCAGGTTTCCTTGAACTTGAGCGCGGCCTCCTGCGCCGCGGCCAGGCCCGGGCCGCGGCCGACCACGAACAGGTTGTGCGCATCGACCAGCCCGTCGGTCAGCGCGCTCCAGTCGCACTGCCAGGCCTGCGCCAGCCCGGCCGGCAACGCGTCCAGCGCGGCGACCAGCGCCGGATCGTCCTTCCAGTAGGCGCCCAGCTGCAGGATCGCCGCCAGCGAGGCGAGATAGCTCTTGGTCGCGGCCACGCTGCGTTCGACGCCGGCGCCCATCGGGATCACCGTGTCGGCCAGCTGCGCCAGCGGCGAGTCCTCGACGTTGACCAGCGCCACCACGCGCGCGCCGGCCGCCTTGGCGGCCTCGGCGTTGCGCAGCAGGTCCGGGCTCTTGCCCGACTGCGAGATCACCAGGTACAGCGCATCCTGCAGCTGCTGCCGCGCTTCGTAGACCGATCCCACCGACGGCGACGCCGAAGCGGTCACCACGCCCAGCTGGGTCTCGAACACGTACTTGGCGTAGGTGGCGGCGTGGTCGGAGCTGCCGCGCGCGCAGGTCACCACGAACGGCGGCGGGTTGCGCCGCAGGTCCTCGGCCAGCGCCCGCACCACGTCGTGGTTGCGGACGAACTGGGCGGTGATCACGGCGGCGCTGGAGGCCGCCTCGTTGAACATCAGGGTGTCGGTCTCGCTGGGCAACATGGCTCTACTCGGGAAGATCGAGGGAAGGAGTGGGCGGCCGCAGCGGCTGCTGCCGCAGCGGCGCGGTGGAACCGCGCACCACCAGCTGCGGCACGAAGCCCTGGTTCTGCAGCTGCACCGGATTGTCCTCGTAGGCATCGGTGCGCAGCTGGCTGATCAGCAGCCGCGCGGCGTGGCGGGCGATGTCGCCGGTGGCCTGCTTGGCGGTGGTCAGCGCCGGCCACGACTGGCGCGAGAACGGGCTGTCCTCGAAACCGGCGATGGACAGGTCGTAGGGCACGTTCAGTCCGGCCGAGTTGGCCGCGGCCAGCACGCCGGCGGCGATCTCGTCGTTGGAGCCGAAGATCGCGGTGGGCGGCTCGCGCAGCGCCAGCAACCGGCGCGCGCCGCGGAAGCCGTCGTCGAAGGTGTAGTCGCCGGGAATCACCAGGTGCTTGTCCAGCGGGATGCCGTAGTCCTTCAGCGCCGCCTCGTAGCCGGCATGGCGCTCGCCGCTGGAGTGATGCTCCGGCCCGCCCCACAGGAAGCCGATGCGCTGGTGGCCGAGCTGGATCAGGTGCTCGGTGATCTCGTAGGCGGCGTCGCGGTCGTCGACGAACACGCAGGGGCCGTCGGCCGGGTCCTCGGTGGCGGCGATGATGCGCACCGTCTTGATGCCGCGCGCGTTGAGCGCGGCCACCAGTTCCGGGCGCTCGGACATCGGCGCGGTCAGCACCAGCCCGGCCAGGCGCGAGCGCTGCACCCAGTCGGCCAGTTCCTCGGCCAGCATCGGCGAGGTCGAGTCGCAGGGATGGATCTGCAGGCCGAAGCCGGTCTCGCGGCAGGCCGACAGCACGCCGTTCTGCACGCCGATGATGTGGTACGGGTTCGGGTTGTCATAGACCAGCCCGATGACGAAGGTGGTGTTGCTGCGCAGGTTGCGCGCGGACGGGTCCGGTTCGTAGTCCAGCTCGGCGACCGCGCGCAGCACGCGCGCGCGGGTGGCCTGCATCACCGAAGGCTCGTTGTTGATGACCCGCGACACCGTCTTGAGCGAGACCTTGGCCCGCTCGGCGACATCCTTGATGGTGGGTCTGCGCATGATGGTTTCCTGCCTGGACTGACTGCCCGCCATGATGCGCGATTCAGCCGCCACGCGGGCGGCCCGCACGCTGCCCGGCGACGGCGAAATACAGGATGTACAGGTAGCAGGGCACCATCAGCGCCGCGAACACCAGCTGGAAGTCGACGTGCTGCTTGAGCACCGCGAACGCCTGCGGAATGATCGCGCCGCCAGCGATGCCCATCACCAGCAGCGCCGAGCCGGTCTGGGTGAAACGGCCCAGGCCGCGGATCGCCAGCGGGAAGATCGCCGGCCACATCATCGCGTTGGCGAAGCCCAGCGCGGCCACGAAGCCCACCGAGACGTAGCCGTGGGTGAAGTAGGCGCCGAGGCTGAACGCCACGCCGAGCATCGCCGACACCGCCAGCCAGCGCTCCTGCGAGATGAAGCGCGGGATCAGCACCAGCCCGACCAGGTAGCCGACCAGCATCGCCGTCAGCGTGTAGGAGGTGAACAGCTTGGTCTGGTCCAGCGGCAGGTCGAAGCCGTGGCCGTAGGTGCCGATGGCGTCGCCGGCCATCACTTCCACGCCGACGTAGACGAACAGGCACAGCACGCCCAGCCACAGGTGCGGGAACTGGAAGACGCTGCGCTTCTCCGACGCGCCGCCCGCGGCGCCGGCATTGGCCTCGGCCGCGCGCACTTCCGGCAGCGGCGAGAACAGCACGCCCACCGCCACCAGCAGCAGGATGCCGGCGATGACCATGTAGGGCGTATGGATCTTGGCGGCGAAATCGTTGAGCAGCTGCGTCCGGGTCGCGGCATCGGCCGCCTGCACCTGCGCGTCCAGGTCG
This sequence comes from Pseudomonadota bacterium, assembly GCA_023399815.1. Lineage (GTDB taxonomy): Bacteria > Pseudomonadota > Gammaproteobacteria > Xanthomonadales > Xanthomonadaceae > Stenotrophomonas. Next base: position 5,974 of record JAEWOJ010000149.1, read on the forward strand.
CCGATGCCGTGCAGCACCAGCGAGCCGATCACGATCGGCGCGAGGATGCCCGCGACCTTGTTGCAGATGCCCATCAGCGCGATGCGCTGGGCCGCGCCGTCGATCGGGCCGAGGATGGAGATGTACGGGTTGACCGCGGTCTGCAGCAGCGCCATGCCGCCGCCGATCACGAACAGGCCGCCCAGCGCGCCGCCGAACCAGCGCTGCGTGGCGAACTGGCCGAACAGCATGGCGCCCACCGCCATCACCGCCAGGCTCAGCGCCAGGCCCTTCTTCATGCCGGTGCGGTTGAGGATCACCGAGGCCGGCAGCGCCAGGAAGAAATAGGACAGGTAGAACACCATCAGCACCAGGAACGCCGACACCTCGCTGACCTCGAAGGCCAGCTTGACGAAGGTGATGAGCGGCCCGTTGATCCAGGTGCAGAAGCCGAGGATGAAGAACAGGCCGCCGACGATGGCGATCGAGGACGCCATGCCGTTGCGCGGCGTGGAAACGGGAACAGCGGACATTGAGGGCTCCTGCAGCTGCGAGAGGGACGGCTCACGCCGGCCGGTGGTAACTGGGAACAACGTTGTCACATTTATTGTTTGGTGCTGACGGGTTTGTCAACAACGCACGCACGCCGTCGATGGCGCAGCGGAGCGGCCCGCGGCACACGGAATCATGATGGGCAACGCCTCATGCCTGCAAACGCAGGTTTCATGCGCCGCGTGCTTTCGATTGCAACGAACCGCGGGCGGTCGGCGGGCGCGCAGAATGCGTTGCGGCGCAGCATCGAAAGTTTCAATTATCCGTTGACATCGTTGTCAGAACGATTACAGACTCGGCCCCGAGTCGCGCCTGTCGGCGCTTCCCCAACGCCATAGGGAATCCGAGTGACCGCTGCCGCCTCCACACTGCAGACCTCTCCGCTCGACAGTGCGCCGCGGCCGTTCCTGGCCGCGGATGTGGGCGGCACGCACGTCCGCCTCGGCCTGATCCGGGCCGGTCGCGGCGCAGGCCCGGCGATCGAGATCCTCTCCTACCGCAAGTACCGCTGCGCCGACCATCCGAGCCTGAGCGCGATCCTGTCCGACTTCGCCGGCCACACCGCGCAGGTGGAGCACTGCGTCATCGCCACCGCCGGCTACGCGCTGGCCGACGGCAGCGTGATCTCCGCCAACCTGCCCTGGCCGCTGTCGGCCAACCGCATCCGCGACGACCTCGGCTTCCGGTCCGTGCACGTGGTCAACGACTTCGAGGCCGTCGCCCACGCCGCCGCCCACATCGACGGCAGCCAGGTGCTGCAGCTCGCCGGCCCGGCCGAGGCGCCGCGCGGGCCCACCCTGGTCGTCGGTCCCGGCACCGGCCTGGGCGCCGCCGTCTGGATTCCCGTCGGCGACCGCTCCGTCGTGCTCGCCACCGAAGCCGGCCAGGCCTCGCTGGCGGCCGGCACCGAACTGGAAATGGCCGTGCTGCAGCAGATGCTGCGCGGCCGCAGCCACGTCTCCATCGAGCATGGCGCGCTGTCCGGCCCCGGCCTGCTCAACCTCTACAACGCGCTGTGCGCGGTGCGCGGCGCCACGCCGGCGCACGCCACGCCCGACGCGGTCAGCGCCGCCGCCTGCGACGGCAGCGACCCGCTCGCGGTCGAGACCCTGCAGCTGTTCTGCGGAATCCTCGGCTCGACCATCGGCGACATGGCATTGCTCTACGGCGCCCACGGCGGCGTCTACCTGGCCGGCGGCATCCTGCCGAAGATCGGCCAGTTCCTCATCGGCAGCACCTTCGTCGAACGCTTCCTCAACAAGGGGCCGATGGCCAGGGCACTGCAGCGCATCCCCGTGAAGCTGGTCGAGCACGGGCAACTGGGCGTCATCGGCGCAGCCAGTTGGTATCTGGAAAAGTGGGCCGAATGAGCCCTGCAGCATAAGCAACAGATGCACCAGCAGGACCTGAAACACCGCGGCACGCCAGTGCCTTCATTTCAATGTTGAGGAGAGACAACATGCACCGCAAGACCCTGCTTTCGGCAGCCATCGCCGGCTGCCTCGCCTTCAGCGCCCACGCGCAGGAAGCGCAGCCCAAGGCGACCGACCTGGATGCCGTCATCGTCACCGGCATCCGCGGTTCGATGGAGAAGTCGCTGGATACCAAGCGCGAGGCCAACGCCCGCGTCGAGGTCGTCACCGCCGAGGACGTCGGCAAGCTGCCGGCGCACAACGTCGCCGACACCCTGCAGCGTCTGCCCGGCGTGAACATCAGCTCGTCCAGCGCCGACGAGGGCGGCTTCGACGAAGCCGACCGCGTCAGCCTGCGCGGCACCAGCCCGAGCCTGACCCAGACCCTGATCAACGGCCACAGCGTCGGCTCGGCCGACTGGTTCGTGCTCAGCCAGGGCAGCAACGTCGGCCGCAGCGTCAGCTACACCCTGCTGCCGTCCGAACTGGTCAGCTCGGTCGAAGTGAACAAGTCCTCGCAGGCCAAGCTGCAGGACGGCGGCACCACCGGCTCGGTCAACATCATCACCCGCAAGCCGCTGCAGTTCGCCGACCGGATCACCGCCGAAGCCTCCGTCGGCGCGGTCCGCTCCGACCAAGCCAAGTCCAACGATCCGCAGCTGGCCGGCCTGTTCAACTACAAGAACGACGATGGCACCTTCGGCGTGATGGTGCAGGCCTTCAGCCAGAAGCGCGAGCTGCGCCGCGAAGCGCAGGAGCTGCCGTCGGGCTTCTTCCAGATCACCGGCAAGGACGGCAACGGCGACCCCACCGAAGTCGGCCTCAACAACCCGGACCTGGTCGGCATCTACGCGCCGGCGCTGCTGGGCTCGACCCTGTTCGAGCAGACCCGCGAGCGCAAGGGCGGCCTGCTCTCGCTGCAGTTCAAGCCGGCCGACAACCTGACCCTGGGCGTCGAGGGCTTCAGCTCGAAGATGGACGCCAACAACTACAACCGCAACTTCATGCTGTGGGGCGGCAACTTCGCCAACACCGAATCGCCCAATGCCGGTTACGTGGTCAAGGACGGCGTGCTGACCAACGCCACGTACGCGGGCAAGCCGGGCACCAACTACGCGGTGTACGACATGATCTACCGCGAGGCCACCGCCAAGAGCAACTACATCACGCTCGACGCCGACTGGCAGGTCAACGACAGCCTCGGCGCGAAGTTCCAGGCCGGCTCCACCAAGGGCGAAGGCTCGACCCCGCGCCAGTTCATCGCCGAGGTGACCCTGGCCGGCGACGTCGGCGCCAGCTGGACCACGCACGGCATCGGTTCGCCGGTGGACTGGAGCCTGGGCGGCGGCACCGATCCCAGCGACGTGACCAGCTTCGGCACCTGGGGCAACCAGCAGGTCACCGCGCTGGACAAGGAGAAGTGGTTCACCGCCGACTTCAACCAGTACTTCGACAACGGCACGCTGAACTCGATCGACTTCGGCATCCGCTACGCCGACCACAAGCGCGAGGCGCTGTCGCCGGAAGGCGCGTCGCCGGGCGACATCTGGAGCGCCCTGCAGAATGGCGCCACCGCGTCGTATCCGGGCGGCTTCGCCAGCAGCATCGGCGGCAACTTCCCGCGCAACCTGTGGTACTTCACCCCGGCCGCGCTGAAGGAAGCCATCCTCGCCAACTCCACCTGGCTGTCCGACAACGACGGCCCGACCGGCCGCCACAACTACGGCGGCGAGTGGAAGGTGGCCGAGAAGAACTTCGCCGGCTACGTGCAGGCCAACTTCTCCGGCGACCGCTGGAGCGGCAACGTCGGCCTGCGCTACGTCGACATCGACCAGGACATCGACACCTACCAGGCCGTCAGCGACCCGGCCAACGCCGACGTGAGCAGCCTGTTCGGCGCGTGGAAGGCGCTGTCGTACAACAACAAGCACAGCCGCGTGCTGCCGAGCGCGAACCTGAAGTTCAACCTGGCCGACGACGTGGTGTTCCGCTTCGCCGCCTCGCAGACCCAGACTCTGCCGGACTTCTCGGCGCTGGGCGCTTCGTCGTGGGGCTCGGACCTGAGCCGCACCGGCGGCGGCGGCAACCCGAAGCTGAACCCGGTGGTGTCCACCAACTTCGACGCCAACCTGGAGTGGTACTTCATGCCGCGCGGCCTGCTGTCGGTCGGCGCCTACTCGATGAACCTGAAGGACTACGTGGCCTTCGGCACCGAGAAGCAGATGCTGTTCAGCGAACTGACCAACAAGCTGGAGGAATACCAGGTCGCCGTCCCGGTCAATTCCAACGGCAAGGTCACCGGCGTGGAAGTCGCCTACGAACAGCCGATCGGCGACAACTTCGGCGTCAACGCCAACTACACCTACGCCGACGGCAGCACCTCGCACACCTGGGCCGATGGCAGCAACAACCTGCTGGGCACCTCGAAGAACACCTACAACGTGGGCGGCTACTTCGAGAACGACACCTTCGGCGCGCGCGTGAGCTACACCTACCGCTCGGCCTTCCTGATCGGCCTGAAGGGCGCCAACCCGTACTACCAGGACGACTTCGGCACCCTGTCGCTGTCGCTCAGCTACAAGGCCACCGACTGGCTGAGCGTCAGCTTCGATGCGCTGAACCTCAACAACCCGACGCTGAAGTACTACCAGAGCGCGAGCATCCCGAGCGCGTTCTACAGCAACGGCCGCCAGTACTACCTGAACTTCCGCTTCAAGTACTGATCCCTCCCGGCGCGCGGCATCGCCGGACAGCGTGACGCGCCGGGCCTGGAGCATTCCGGGCCCGGCGTTTTTTGTAAGTACCATTCAAGGAAAACAGGAGCTCCGCCCATGACGAAGTCCCTCCGCACGCGCCGTCGCGCGACCTGGCTCGGCGGCTGCGTGCTGCTCGGCATCACCGCATTGCAGGCGCACGCGACGGACGCCGCGTCCGCGCCGTCGCTGATCCCGCTGCCCGCCAGCTATCAGGCGACGGGCGGCAGGGAATTCGTGCTGACGGAATCAACCCGGGTCGGCGGCAACGATGAAGCGGCGCGGCGCGGCGCGGCCCAGTTCGTGCAGCTGCTGGCGCAGAACGGCGGCCCCACCCTGGCGGTGGCCGACGACGCCGGCGCGGCGAAGATCCGTTTCCGCCTGGACCCGTCGGCCACCCGCGCCGCCGAAGGCTACGCGCTGAAGGTCTCCAATACCGGCATCGAGGTCAGTGCCGGCGACGACGCCGGCCTGTTCTACGGCGCGGTCACCGCCGCGCAGCTGCTGACCGGCGATGCGCCCGGCCATGCCGCGGCGGCCACCATCGCCGATGCGCCGCGCTTTCCCTGGCGCGGCCTGATGCTGGATTCGGCCCGCCACTTCCAGAGCATGGACGAGATCAGGAAGCTGCTCGACGCGATGGCGCAGCACAAGCTCAACACCTTCCACTGGCACCTGACCGACGACCAGGGCTGGCGCATGGAGATCAAGCGCTACCCGAAACTGACCGAGGTGGGCAGCTGCCGCGTGCCGCTGGGCGACGCCGGGCGCGATCCGGCCACCGGCAAGGCGAATACCTATTGCGGCTACTACACGCAGGAGCAGATCCGCGAGATCGTCGCCTACGCGGCGCAGCGCCACATCCAGGTGATCCCGGAGATCGACGTGCCCGGCCATGCCACCGCCGCCATCGTCGCCTACCCGGAACTGGGCGCCACCGACAAGCCGCTGGCCATCGACAACCAGTGGGGCGTGTTCCCCAACCTGTTCAACACCGAGGAAGGCACGCTGCGCTTCCTGGAGAACGTGCTGCTGGAAGTGATCGACATGTTCCCGGCCCGCTACGTGCACGTCGGCGGCGACGAGGCGGTCAAGGACCAATGGATCGCCTCGGCCCGCGTGCAGGCGCACATGCGCGAGGTGGGCGCCAAGGACGAGATGGAAATGCAGAGCCACCTCATCAAGCGGCTGGAGACCTTCCTCGAACGGCACGACCGGCGCCTGATCGGCTGGGACGAGATCCTCGAAGGCGGGCTGCCGCCGGAGGCCACGGTGATGTCCTGGCGCGGCACCGAGGGCGGCCTGAAGGCCGCCAGCGAAGGCCACGACGTGGTGATGGCGCCGGTCACCCACATGTACATGGACTACCTGCAGACCCGCTCGCCGAACGAGCCGCCGGGCCGGCCGACGACGATCGAGCTGAAGAAGGTCTACGAATTCGAGCCGGTGCCGGCGGAGCTGGCCGCGGACAAGCGCCAGCACATCCTCGGCCTGCAGGCCAACATGTTCACCGAGCACACGCGCAACGACCGCAACCTGGAGCACAACCTGTTCCCGCGCCTGGCCGCGGTCGCCGAGACCGGCTGGAGCCCGCGCGACAAGCGCGATTTCGCCAGCTTCCTGCAACGCCTGCCGCGCCAGCTGCAGCGCTACGAGGCGATGGGCATCCGCTATGCGCAGACGCCGTTCCAAGTGGACATGCACGACACGGGCGACCGCGCCGCCGGCACCGCGGAAATCGCCCTCGACAACCCGCTCGGCTATCCGCTGCGCTACACGCTGGACGGCAGCGAGGTGAGCGCGGCTTCGCCGCTGTACGCGCAGCCGTTGCAGGTCGCGCTGCCCGGCGACATCCGCGCCGCGGCGTTCTTCGACGGCAAGCCGCTGGCCGCCGCCAGCCGCTTCACGGTCACCGCCGAGTCGCTGCTCACCCGCGACGACACCCGGCTCGGCCTGTGCCCGGGCGACGGCAAGCTGATGCTGCGCCTGGAAGACGACGGCCCGGCCACCGGCGAGCGCGCCATCTTCAACGTCAACATCTTCAGCCCGTGCTGGCTGTGGCAGGACGCCGACCTGGCGGGCGTGACGACGGTGAAGGTCCGCGCCGGGCGCATTCCCTACAACTTCCAGCTGGCCCACGACGAGCCGCACCGGAAGTTCGTTCCCGCGCGCACCGCGCACGGCGAACTGGAGATCCTGGCCGACTGCCAGGGCAAGCCGCTGGTCTCGCTGCCGCTGCCCGCCGCGCCGGGCGCGGATGGCTTCCTGGAACTGGAGGCGCCGCTTCCCGTCGCGACGCCGCGCGCCGACCTCTGCATCCGCTTCACCGGCGACACGCGGCCCAACCTGTGGACGCTGGACTGGATAAAGCTGGAAACCGGGCACTGAGCGCCATGGACGAAGGCCACCGGGAACGGTGGCCTTCGCCCTTGCGGGAACCGACGCCGCGCGCCGCGGTCCTTTCCCGGATCAATCCTCGGCGAAACCCTGCCCCGCAGCGCCGGGCAATTCCCGACGAGGCCTCGCCCGCGATGATGCAGCGGGACGTCGCCGCATCACGGATACAGCAGGTAGCGGCCGCGCACCGCCTCGAAGCGGCGCAGTTCCGGCTGCCAGCGCGCCTGCATCGCATCGAGCGTGTCGCCGCGCTCGATCGCCTGCCGCAGCCAGGTGTTGCCGGCCAGCTTGTCGAAGAAGCCCGGCGACGCGCCCGGCGCATCGGACTGGAAGCGGAACTGATCCGGATACAGGTCGTGCAGCGTCTTGACCACGGCCAGGCCGGTGCGGAACGGCAGGAAGGCGTCGCGGTCGGTCACGTGGATCTGCACGCCGCCGCAGGCCTTGCCCTCATGCTTGGAGAAGCTGGGCGTGAACGAGGTCGGACGGAAGCGCACGCCCGGCAGGTCGAGCGCGTCGAGCCTGTCGGCCAGCTGGCGCGCATCGACGAAGGGCGCGCCGACGGTCTCGAACGGCCGCGTGGTGCCGCGGCCTTCGGAGATATTGGTGCCTTCCAGCAGGGCCGTACCCAGGTAGACCAGGGCGGTATCGCGCGTGGGCATGTTCGGCGACGGCGGCACCCATGGCATCGCCCCGCCCGGCTCGGCATCGCCGCGTCGCCAGCCATGCAGCGGCACCACCGTCAGCCCGGCGCCGATGCCGAACTCGCCGTTGAACAGGCGCGCCAGCTCGCCGATGGTCATGCCGTGGCGCACCGGGATCGGGAACATGCCGACGAACGAGGACTGCGCCGGCTCCAGCACCGGCCCTTCCACCTTGAGCCCGCCGACCGGATTGGGGCGGTCCAGCACCCACACCGGAATGCCCTCGCGCCTGGCCGCGCGCAGCACGTTGGCCAGCGTGTAGGGATAGGTGTAGTAGCGCGCGCCGACGTCCTGGATGTCGAACAGCAGCAGGTCGATGCCGCGCAGCATGTCCGGCGTCGGTTCGCGATGCTCGCCGTACAGGCTGTGCACCGGCAGCCCGGTGGCCGCGTCGCGCGACGAATCCACGTGCGCGCCGGCCTGCACGTCGCCGCGCACGCCATGCTCGGGGCCGAACAGCGCCACCAGGCGCAGGTCGTCGCGCGCGGCGAGCAGGTCGATGTCGCTGCGCAGCGCGCGGTCCACGCCGGTCATGTTGGTGACCAGGCCGATGCGCTTGCCCTTCAGTTCGCCGGCACGCTCGCGCAGCAGCACCTCGATGCCGGGTTCGGGCCCGCCGTCCTGCGTGTCCGCCGCCTGCGCCTGTGCCTGCGTCGCGCCTGCCAGCAACAGCAGGCCGCACAGGAAAAGGTTTCTCATGTATCCATGCATGCGCGTATCCGGCGTGTTGGAAGCAATGGGCAACGATAGCCGATCGTCGGATAATCCGGCCTGGCCTTCGCCCAACCGGAATCCGTGATGCGTCGATTCGTGTGGCTGTCCTTCTGCCTGCTGGCACTCTGCAACCAGGCCCGCGCCGGCGAAGACGCCATCGTTCCCTCGCTGATCCCGCTGCCGGCCTCGATGCAGGTCGATGCGAAGGCGGCCGCCTTCCGCGTGGATGCCGATACCGTCCTCCATGCCGACGGCGATGCCGCGATGCGCGTGGCCGGCCAGCTCAACACTTTCCTCGCCAAGGCCGGACGCGCGCCGCTGCGCGTGGCCGGCAACGGCAGGGACCCGCATGGCATCCGCCTCGCCATCGATGCCAGCACCCCCCTTCCGGCCGAAGGCTATGCGCTCGCGGTCGACGGCGACGGCATCGCGATCCACGCCGGCGACGAGGCCGGCCTGTTCCATGGCGCGGTGACCCTGTGGCAGCTGCTCACCCAGGGCGAAGGCGCGCGCGTGACGCTGCCGGCCATGCGCATCGAGGACGCGCCGCGCTTCCCCTGGCGCGGCTACATGCTCGACTCGGCGCGGCATTTCCAGACGCCGGCGCAGGTGAAGGCGCTGCTCGACACGATGGCGCTGCACAAGCTCAACGTGTTCCATTGGCACCTGACCGACGACCAGGGCTGGCGCATCGAGATCAAGCGCTACCCGCGGCTGGCGCAGGTCGGCGGCTGCCGCATCCCCGCCGGCGATGCCGGGGTCGATCCGGCCAGCGGCAAGCCCGCGCCATATTGCGGCTGGTACTCGCAGGACGACATCCGCGGCATCGTCGCCCACGCCGCCGCGCTGCACATCACCGTGGTGCCGGAGATCGACATGCCCGGCCACGCCACCGCCGCCATCGCCGCCTATCCGGCGCTCGGCACCGAGGGCCGCGAGATCCCGGTCTCGGCGCACCGCGGCATCCACGCCAACCTGTTCAACGTGGACGACGCCACGTTCGACGTCCTCGACGGCGTGTTCGCGGAAGTGGCGCGGCTGTTCCCCGGCCCGTACATCCACGTCGGCGGCGACGAGGCGATCAAGACGCAGTGGCAGGCCTCGCCGCGCGTGCAGGCGCGGATGCGCGAGCTCGGCCTGGCCGACGAGGCCGCGCTGCAGAGCTGGTTCGTGCACCGCCTGGAAACCCTCCTGCACGCGCACGGCAAGCGCCTGGTCGGCTGGGACGAGATCCTCGACGGCGGCCTGGCGCCCGATGCCACGGTGATGTCCTGGCGCGGCATCGACGGCGGCATCGCCGCGGCGCGGGAGGGCCACGACGTGGTGATGTCGCCCAATGCCGACCTGTACCTGGACTACCTGCAGACCGATTCGCCGGACGAGCCCGGCGGCCGTCCGCGCCCGAAGCTGATCCCGATGGAGAAGTTCTACCGCTTCGAGCCGGTGCCCGAGGCGCTGGACGCGGCCCAGCGCCGCCACATCCTCGGCCTGCAGGCGAACATGTGGACCACCGACGACGTGCGCTTCGCCGCGGTCGAGCACAATACCTTCCCTCGCCTGCTGGCGGTGGCCGAGACCGGCTGGACGCCGCAGGACGGCAAGGACTACGCCAGCTTCCTTCAGCGCCTGCCGGCCTGGAACCGGCGCTACGAGGCGCTCGGCGTCGGCCACGCGCGCACGCCGTTCCGCGTGCTGCTGGCCGACATGCCTGCCGGGAGCGACAAGGCGACGCTGCACCTGTCCAACCCGCTAGGCTACCCGGTGCATTACACGCTCGACGGCAGCGAACCGACCCCACAGTCGGCGCTGTACGCGCAGCCCATCGAGGTCGCATTGCCGGTCCGGCTGCGCGCGGCCGCCTTCGCCGACGGCAGGGCGCTGTACCCCGCCGATCGCTTCGACGTGAGCGCCGCCAGCCTGCGCAGCCGCAGCGACGCGCAGCTGCAGCCCTGCGTCGCCGAAGGCCCGGTCCTGCGCATGCAGGACGACACCACGCAGGCCGACGGCCGGCGCGCCCTGTTCAACGTCGCGTTCATGCAGCCATGCTGGCGCTGGGAGCAGGCGCCCCTGGCCGGCGCCGGCAGCATCGAAGTGCGCGCCGGCCGCCTGCCCTACATCATCGACCAGGGCGAGGCCGAGGACGCCCGCCGCCGCTTCCTGCCGGCGCGCAGCGCGCACGGCGAGCTCGACGTCCGCGCCGGCTCCTGCGACGGCGCCGTCATCGCCACCGCGCCGTTGCCGGCGCGGCCCGACGCCGACGGCTTCATCACCCTGCGCGCGCCGCTGCTGCGCCGCTCCGCCGCGACCGAGGCGCTGTGCATCCGCTTCAGCGGCGACTTCCGCCCGGACATGTGGGTATTGAAGCAGGTGACGCTGCGGCCGGACGCCCGCTAGCGCCCGACCGTCGGTCGGGTGGCGACGCACCGCGCCGTGCCGTTCGCCAGTGCGGATTGACGGGCAGTGCCGACCAACGGTCGGCACCCACGGATGTCACTGCCGGCGTGGCTGCAAGCGCAGCAGCAGATCGCGCAGCGGCGGGCAGCGCCGACCAACGGTCGGCACCCACGGATGTCATTGCCGGCGCGGCTGCAAGCGCAACAGCAGGTCGCGCAGCGGGGTGAACACCGTTGCCAGGCCCACGGCCACACCGATGGTGTTCGCCAGCGCATCCAGCGGATCGGCGCTGCGGGTGTCGGTCAACGCCCCCTGCGCGAACTCGATGCACACGCCCATCGCCACCAGCCCCACGCCGACGACCCACAACGCGCGGCCGCGGCGGAACAGCTGCACCGCGCTGGCGGACAGCAGGAAATAGGCGATGAAGTGCTCGGCCTTGTCGCCGTTCTCGGGCAAGGACGGCAGCGGCGGCGGCGGGATCAGGCAGGCCACGATCACCGCCAGCACCGCCAACGCCCACAGCGCGATCCAGAACGGCAGGTGCCGCAGCGGCTTGAACGGCGAGCGGTTCACAGGCGCCAGGTCAGGTCGCCCATTGCGAACGCCGCCGACAGGTCCACGTCGCGGCTGAAGCCCATCACCTGGAAGCGCTCGCCCATCTCGGTGGGCAGGGTCAGGTGCTTGAACTGCTCGCGCAGGCGCATGCGCCCGACTTCGTCGGTGTGCTCGGCCGCGGCTTCCAGCAGGCCGGCGATGCCGTTGCCGAGCAGGAAACCGGCCTGGTGGCAGTAGCCGGCCAGGTCGAACCCGGCGCCGGTGCCCGCCTCGGCCAGCGCGGTGAAATCCACCGAGGCGGTGATGTCCTGCAGACCCGGCCACAGGTAGACGTCGTTGTGCACGCGATGCCGGTAGAACGCGCGCAGGGTGCCGTCGCGGCGGTCGTCCTGGTAGAACTCGGCGCGGGAATACCCATAGTCGACGAACAGCATCGCGCCGCGGCGCAGGCCACCGACCACCGCCTGGATCCAGTACGGCAGCTGCGGCAGCAGTTCGGAGCGGTAGCCGTCGGCGAAGGGACGCTCCAGGTAATGCTCGACGTGGCGCACCGCCGCAGACAGCAGCATGTCCGCCGGCTGCGCGCCGCGCACGAAGCGGCCCTCGCCGTCGAGTTCGACGGTCTCCTCGTAGACCTCGCCCTCGCTGACGAGGAAGCGCGGCGTCGGCAGCGCGTCGATCACCTCGTTGGCGAACAGCACGCCGTCCCATTCGTCCTCGAACGGGCGGTCCAGCCACTCCACGCGCGCGAACACCGCCGGGTCGAGCGCGCTTTCCAGGCGCTGGTGCTGGCGCTGGCGCAGGTCGGCGCTGGGTTCGAGGATGGCGTAGCGCGCCGGCAGCGCGTCCAGCTCGGCCAGGCGCCCGAGCGCGGCCTCGGCGAACGCGCCGCTGCCGCCGCCCAGTTCCAGCATGCGCGCCAGCGGGCCGAGCTCGCGCAGCGCCGGCGCCAGCGCGTTGGCGGTGGTCGCGGCGAACAGCGTGCCCATTTCCGGCGCGGTGACGAAATCGCCGGCGGCGCCGAACTTGCTGGCGCCGGCGCTGTAGTAGCCCCAGCCCGGGGCGTACAGCACCAGCTCCATGAAGCGCGAGAACGGCATCGCGCCGCCCTGGGCGAGGATTTCCGCGCGCAGGTGCGCAGCCAGCTGCTCGCTGTGGGCCAGCGCGTCGGATTCGGGCAGGGGCAGATCGGAATGCATGGGACGGCGGTTTGCGGGGACAATGCACAGGATAGCCGAGCGAGGAAAGCGCAGATGACGGATCCGCAACGGGTGGCCCTGGTGACGGGCAGCGCGCGCCGCATCGGCGCGGTCATCGCCCGCCACCTGCACGGCCACGGCTACCGGCTGGCGCTGCACGCGCACCAGTCGGGCGAGGAACTGCAGGCGCTGGCCTTCGACCTGGAAAGCGAGCGCCCGGGCAGCGTGCTGGCGGTGCAGGCCGACCTGCGCGACCCGCAGGTGCTGCCGGAGCTGGTCGAGGACGTGGTGGCGCATTTCGGCCGGCTCGACGCGCTGGTCAACAACGCCTCCAACTTCTTTCCCACGCCGTTCGGGCAGGTGCGGGCAGAGCAGTGGGACGAGCTGTTCGCGGTCAACGCGCGCGCGCCGTTCTTCCTGGCGCAGGCCGCCGCCCCGCACCTGCGCCGGCAGCGCGGCGCCATCGTCAACCTGACCGACCTGCACGCCACCCAGCCGCTGCGCGACCACCCGGCCTACTCGGCGGCCAAGGCCGCACTGGAGATGACCACGCGCGCGCTGGCGCTGGAACTGGCGCCGCACGTGCGGGTGAATGCCGTGGCGCCCGGCGCGATCCTGTGGCCGGAACAGGGCAAGAGCGAGCAGGCCAAGCAGGCGCTGATGGAGCGCACGCCGATGGCGCGCACCGGCACGCCGCACGAGATCGCCGCAGCGGTGCGCTGGCTGCTCGACGACGCCGGCTACATCACCGGGCAGACGCTGCGGCTGGACGGCGGGCGCATGTTGACCTGACCGCCCCAAGCATCATGTAGGAGCGACGCGAGTCGCGACGGGGCCTTGCCGGGAAAACCCCGTCG
>JAEWOJ010000150.1 GCA_023399815.1 Pseudomonadota bacterium
GGCAACAGGGCCGCCAGCAGTGAAGCCAAAAGAGGGAGCGGGCGAGAACAGTTCCTTTGCTGGCTCATGTCCTGGATCCTTCAGGGTGACGGGGCGCTGGATTGCGTGACGTTCAATGGCCGGGCGAAGACGTCCAGCGAGTTGACGATGGACTGGAATATGACTCCATCCTGGACGATTTTCGTCGTGAGCAATGGACGTGGAAATTCGGAAGTGAAGCCATCATCCCGGAATTTCAGGCTGGTTCCTCGCTTGGTGGGGTATGCCTTGTCCTGCTGGCTCAGGTCGTAGCCATTGGTCTGGATGGAGAGAGGCGGGGATGCCCCCATGCCCCGTTCAATGGCGAGAAGCTTGCCTTCGTTGTAACGGTAGCTGTTGCCATATGAGAAGCGTGCCCATTCGCCGGATGGGGCGGTAACGGTGGTCGTGCTCTTGCCTGCGCAGGTGTCGCTGGTTCCGAAGGTTCCTTGCCCGTATCGGCATAGGCGATGCTCCCCAGCGTGACAAGTCCGAATCCAATGGACAGAGCGATGCTTTTCATCCTGAAGCTCCTGTGCTCCTGCGTCGCGCCAAGTCAGGGTGGACGCGATTGTTGCCGGCGGTTGCCGGTAACTCCGAAGGTGGTTTGAATCATTGTTCCCCGGTCTTGTCAAGGCCTTCGTGTATGCGCATGGTGTGGGCGGCAGGTTATTCGTTATTTTCGCGGCGCTGCCGCCGTATCCACTTTCACCACCACCGACATGCCGGGGCGCAGGCGCGCGGCCAGCGGCTGGTCCGGGTCGATGGCGATGCGGATCGGCAGGCGCTGCACCACCTTGGTGAAGTTGCCGCTGGCGTTGTCGGGCTTGAGCACCGAGAACTCCGAGCCGGTGGCCGGGGCGATCTGCTCGATGTGGCCACGCAGGCGCTGGCCCTGGAAGGCGTCGACGCTGAAGGTGGCCGGCTGGCCGATGGCCATCTTCCAGGTCTGGCCTTCCTTGAAGTTGGCCACCACCCACAGCGTGTCCGGCACCAGGAACAGCAGCTGGGTGCCGGCGGTGACGTATTGGCCCAGCCGCACCGAGGCTTCGGACAGCTGGCCGTCGCGTGGGGCGCGGATGATGGTGTTGTCCAGGTCGATCTGCGCCAGTTTCAGCGCCGCCTCGGCGCTGGCGACCTTGGCTTCCAGGCCCTGGCGTGCGACACGGGTGGCGGTGAGGTTTTCCTCGGCGATGCGGATGGCCGCCTGCGACTGCGCCACGCCAGCGCTGGCCGACCGCGCGCCGGCGCGCAGCTTGTCGCGGTCGCTGCTGGAGACCAGTTGCTGCGCGGCCAGCGTTTCGTAGCGCCGCAACTCGGCGCTGCTGCGCTGCTGCTCGGCCTGGCCGGCCGACAGGTTGGCGCGCGCAGAGGCGATCTGCGCCCGGTTCTGCGCCTGGCTCTGGTCGGAGTTGGCCAGCTGCGCGCGGGCATCGGCCAGCGCGGCCTGCGCCTGCTCCACCTTCTCGCGGTAGATGCGGTCGTCGATGCGCAGCAGCGGCTGGCCCTGTTTGACGTGGTCGAAGTCCTTGACCAGCACCTCGGTGACATAGCCGCTGACCTGCGGGGCCAGCACCGTCACCTGGCCGCGCACGTAGGCGTCGTCGGTATGCATGTGGCTGCTGTTGAACGGCCACAGCTGCCAGGCGCGCAGGATCAGGGTCAGCCCGACCAGGGCGATGACGACCATCACCACCACGCTGGTGCGGCTGGGCGTGAGGTACTTGGATACCGGCGCTGGCGTCGCGGCGGCTTCGCCGTCGCTGGCGTCGGTGATCTGCTCGCCGGGCGTGCCCGGGGTTTGCTGTGGGGTGTTCATGAGGATGGCTTCACTTGGGAGAGGCGATGGCCGGTGCCGGCCGGATCGCTTTTTTCACGGTGGGGTTGCGCAGCGTCACTTCCAGCAGCAGCCAGCTCAGGAAGCAGACCGCCACCCAGCCGCTGAGCGCGAACACGTCGTTGAAGGCGCGCACGTTGGCCTCGCGCCGGGCGGTCTGCGCCAGCGCCGAGGCGGCCTGCGCCTGGCGCTGCACCGGGTCGGTGACGTAGCGGGCATAGGCCTGCTGCTGCGTGCGCAGGCGCTGGGCGACCTGGGCGTCGGCCGGGTCGAGCTGGGCCACCAACTGGCTGGAATAGACGTGCTCGCGGTGCAGCTGGTAGCTGCCCAGCAGCGCCGAGCCGGCCAGGCTGCCGAAGGTCTGGGTCAGCGACAGCACCACGATGAAGGAGACGATGTGGTCCAGCCCGCGCGACATGGCCTGGCGCAGGCCCATCAGCATCAGCGGTCCCATGAACATGCCGCTGCCTACCGCCAGCAGGAACTGGCTCAGGGCGAAGTCCATCGGCCGGTCCATGCTGGTGCGGTGCTGGTCGAGGAAGGCGGCGCAGCCGATCAGCAGGATCGACGACATCAGCTGCGGCATCACCGCCTTCGGCCCGAAGGTCAGCGCGCCGGCGGCGATGCCGGTGAGCACGCCCAGCAAAATCACCGCGAACAGCGGCGCCATCTGGTCCGGCCCCATGCCCAGCGTGCGCATCATCGTGACCACGCCGTAGGACTGCTCGCTGGTCAGGAAGCGCAGCAGGAACGCGCCGACGATGAAGCGCAGCATGGTCGGGCTCATCAGCCAGCGGATCTGCAGCAGCGGGTTGCGGCGGTTGTGCTCGATCAGGAACGCGGCCAGGACCAGCACCGTCGCCGTGGCCAGCAGCCAGCCCAGCCATGGCGTGTCGGTCCACCAGTGCAGGACGCCCTGGCTGAGCACGATGACCAGCATCGCCAGCGCCGGGGCGAGCAGGACGAAGGTGACGAAGTCCTGCCGCTCGAAGACCTTGATCTGGATGCCCGGCGGCAGCTTGAGGATCACCACCGCGGCGAACGCGCACAGCGCCAGCCCGGCCTCGAACAGGTACAGGTTGTGCCACTCGCCGAGGTCGAGCAGGCCCGGCGACAGCAGCCAGGCCAGCGGCGCCGCCAGCTGCTGCAGGCCCATGCCGACCACCAGCAGGTTGCCGACGTACCTGCGCGGCAGCGCCTGCAGCATGTACAGCGTGCCCAGGGTGCTGCAGGCCGAGGCAGCCAGGCCGCTGGCCGCGCGCACCAGCACCATCATCGGCAGGCCGCCCACCGCCAGGTGCAGCAGCGCCAGCGCCGCGTACAGGCCCAGTCCCAGCTCGGCGAACAGGCGGATGCCGAACTCCTGGCGGAACTTGAACACCAGCAGGTTGGCGGTGACGTTGACCATCATGTAGGCCGCGACCAGCCAGCTGGCCTCGGTCGGCTGCAGGCCCATCTGCCCCTGGATCCACGGCAGGTTGGCGCTGATCAGCGCATTGCCCAGGCCGCCGGTGACCGCCACCAGCACCGCCACCGCGGCATAGGCGACGCGCCGGTAGGGCGGGTGCCACGGCATCGAGGCCGAGCCGGGCAGGGCGGGCTTTTCGTGTTCTTCCCAGTCCGGGATCGGCTTGAGCGGTTTCATGCCTCGGCTCCGGCGGTCGCCGCCAGTCCGGGGCGCAGCAGTTCCAGTATGCGCGTGGCGAGGCGGGCGCGATCGGCGCGGGTGCGGCCGCGCAACGCGGCGCCGAGCATGCTCGACACCAGCGACAGGTCGGCCAGTTGCAGGTCGGGCCGGCACAGGCCGGCGGCCTTGGCGCGCTGCAGCGCCGGTTCCATCAGCTTCAACACGCGCTGGCGGGCGGCACGGATGGGCGGGTCGTTCTGGTCCACCGCGCGCCAGTAGTCGGCCAGCGCCGGCGAATGCACGATGCGCCTGGCCATGCCGCCGATCAGTTCGAACAGCGCGTCGTCGCGGTCGCCCAGTTCGGCGACATGGGCCTGGATCTTCTCGACCGTGCGCTGGAGCATCGCCTCGATCAGCGCGGCGCGGTCGGGAAAGTTGCGGTACAGCGTGGCGCGGCCGACGCCGGCGCGTTCCACCACCAGGTCCAGCGGCGCGGTGATGCCGTGTTCGCCGAACACGGCGTCGGCCGCGTCCAACAGTTGGGCGCGACGCACGGCGGCATCGGAACGGATCGAGGTCATGGCGTCATGATCCGGACAAAAGTGTCCGCTTGCAATGACGGCGGAGTGAAGCGCCTGCCGCGGCAAAGCGGTCATTCATTTTCGGATTGCGGGATGGGTAACCGATGGCCGGCATGGCGCAGACTTCCGGGGCAGCCCGCCGATGCCGGTTCACGGCGCCGGTATCGACCAAAAAAGAGGCCGCCCCAAGGGGCGGCCTCCACAGGCACTACGCTGTGGGAGCGCCGTCAGAAGAACAGGCGCACGCCGAAGGAGGCGCTGCGACCCGGCAGCATCACGTCGTCCTTGAGGAACGAGGTGTGCACGCGCGCGTCCTGGTTGGTGAGGTTGCTGCCGTCCAGGAAGACCTCCCACGCGGTCGGGCCGGCATCGACGTGGTAGGCCAGGTGCGCGTCCACCAGGGTGTAGCCGGCGGTCGGGGTCTCGCCCTCGGCGACCTTGTCCTGCCGGTTGTAGCGGGTGGCGCCCAGCGAGGCGCGCCATGCGCTGTTCTCCCAGCGCAGCTGCGCGCCGGCGCGCGACGGGGCGATGCGCGGCAGGTTGCCGCCGTCCTTCAGGCGCGCGCGCACGGTGTCGCCGAACACGCGCAGGTCCCACGTGCCGCTGTCGTTGTTGGCCAGGTGGACGGTGGCCTCGCCCTCGAAGCCATGGAACACCGCGTCGGCCTGGGTCCACTGCCGCACCGGCAGTTCCTCGTCCTCTTCGTCGAAGTACCAGGTGTCGCCGGTGTCGACCAGATAGATGAAGTCGTCGTAGCGGTTGTAGTAGCCGGACAGCTTCGCGTCGACCCAGTCGTTCTGGTAGGCCACGCCCAGCTCGAACTGGTTGGCGGCCTCCTTCTTCAGGTCGGCGCTGCCGATCTCGTAGGCCAGGGTGGCGATGTGCGGGCCGTCGGCGAACAGTTCCTCCTCGGCCGGCGCGCGCTCGGCGTGGTCGAGGTTGGCGGTCAGGCGCCAGTTCCCGTCGAGGCGGAAGCCGCCGCTGAGCGAGACGCTGCCGGGGTGGAAGTCGCGCGAGAGGCCGCTGTCGGTGTCGTACTTGACCTGGTCCACGCGCGCGCCGAGGTCGGCCTGGAGCGCGCCCCAGGTGTTGCGCGCCACGCCGAACACGCCGACCGAGGTGGTGTCGGTCTTGGGCACGAACGATTCCTCGCCCACCGCCTGGAAGGTGGAGGCGCCGCCCTGCACGCCGAAGGCGGTCTTCCAGCCGTTGCCGGCGCTGAAGGAGGCTTCGACGCGGCCTTCGTTGGCGCGCTTGGCGAACACGGTGCCGACCTCGTCGCCCTCGAACTCGGTGTGCTCGTAGTCGGTATGGCCGAAGCTGTAGCGCAGGCCGCTGCCTTCGCCCCATGGGTCGTTCAGGCCGCCCTTGAGCTCGTAGCGGTCCTGCTTCATGTGCAGCCACACGCCGCGCTCGCCTTCCTCGGGATCGCCCGGCTCGCCGGGGTTGCCGTAGTCGTCGCGGAAGCGCGAGGCCGACACGCCGACGAAGCCCCAGTCGCCGGCCAGCGAGGCGCCGACCGCGCCGGACTTGCCGTCGACGAACGAATTGCCCTGGCGGCCCTGCGGGGTGTCGTAGTCGTTGAGGTTGCGGTACACGCCGTCGGCATGGATCGACAGGCCGCTGCCGTTGCCGGCGTCGAGGCGGAACATGTCGGTGTTGCCGTCCTTGTCGCCGCCGTCGAAGCGTACCTCGGCGCGGCCGCTGACGCCGTCCACCGGGGTCTCGGCGATGCGGCCGTCGACCACGTTGACCACGCCGCCGATGGCGCCGGAGCCGTACAGCAGGGTGGACGGGCCTTTCAGCACTTCGATCTGGTCGGCGAGGAACGGTTCGATCGCCGGCGAGTGGTCCTGGCTGACGGTGGACACGTCCTGGTTGGACAGGCCGCCGCTGAGGATCGCCACGCGCGGGCCGTCCAGGCCGCGCACGATCGGGCGGCCGACGCCGGGGCCGAAGTTGGAGCTCTGCACGCCGGGCAGGCCGGCGACGGTCTCGCCCAGGCTGGAGGCGCGCGCCTCGTCGAGCTTCTCGCCGGCCAGCACTTCGACCGGGCGGCTCAGTTCGGCGGCGGTGTCGCGCAGCGGGCTGGCGGTGACGACCACCGCATCGAGGTCCTTGACGTGGCGGCCGCTGGCATTGCCGGCGGCGGCATGGCGCGAATCGGTGGTCGGCGGTTGCTGGTCGTCGGCCGGCAGGTCGGCCGACAGCGCCAGCGCCGGCGCGAGCAGGGCGACAAGGGCGAGGCAGAGCGGGGTACGGCGGGGGAGCGCGGACATGGCGTGGTACCTGGATTGTTATTGTGTATCAGTGGTGGTTCGAGGCTGGCGTGCGGTAGCGCGTGGGCGCTCGAGGGGGGAGCGGACAACAGCCGAACGTGCGGCGGCGGGAAATGTTATATTATTCCACGCTCGTTTCGCCAACCGTGCTGGAAGTCATGCCACTACCCGCGACCCTCCGCCATCTGCTGGACCGCTTCGGCGCCACCGGTTCGCTGCTGTGCGCGGTGCACTGCGCGCTGCTGCCGGCGCTGCTGGCCCTGGCGCCGTCGCTGGGGCTGTCGTTCTGGCTGAGCGACGGCGTCGAGCAGGCGGTGGTCATCTTCGTGACCCTACTGGGGCTGTTCAGCCTGATCTGGGGGTATCGCCGCCACCGCACGGTGCATGCGCTGGTACTGCTGCTTCCCGGGCTGGCGCTGCTGTGGGCCGGGCTGCTGCACCCGGAACTGCATCATTCCCCGGTGCCGCATGCGCTGGTGATGACGCTGGGCGGGGTGATGGTGGGGCTGGCCCACCTGGTGAACCTGCGGCTCAACCACCTGCACGTGCACGATGCCAGCTGCGCACATTGAGGGACGCATGGTAGGCTTTCACTTCATGCGCGGGGGCGCTGCTGCAGCGGCCTCGCCGAACCCGTGTCAGTACGGGGCAATTTGATTTCACACTTGTAAGGAGTTGACGACATGGGTAAGGGTGACCGCAAGACCGCCAAAGGCAAGCGCTACAACGCCAGCTACGGCAATGCGCGTTCGCATTCGGTGAGCAAGGTGGCCGTGGGCGCAGCTGCGCCGGTCGCCAAGAAGACTGTCGCCAAGGCACCGGCCAAGAAGGCCGTCGCAAAGAAGGCGGTGGCCAAGGCCGGTTGATCCCGGCTCGGCTTCAGTGAAAAAGCGGCGCTTGCGCCGCTTTTTTGTTGGCCGGTTTCCGGCGCCAAGGGTTCCCTGTAGGAGCGGTGTAGGAGCGACGCCAGTCGCGACCGGACTTCACCGGGAAAGCCTCATCGCGACTGGCGTCGCTCCTACAGACCTACAGGGGTCTCACGGGTGCTGCCGTGCGGTGTCGCGCAGCGCCGGCAGCAGGGTCTGCGGGTTGCCGTCGTTGGGCGCCGGGGCGATGCCGGTCAGCCGCGCCAGCAGCGGGTAGACATCGACATTGTCGAAGGCGGGCAGCACCCGGCCCTGCCTGAACGACGGGCCGCGGGCGACGAACACCGCCTGCATCGAGGGCAGCGCCGGGTCGTAGCCATGCGAGCCGCGGTTGCCCGGCGTGCGTTTGGCGACGCTCTGGCGGGTCAGCGCGTCCCAGCCTTCGTGCATCTGGCAGACGATCGGCGGGATGCGCGGGTTGCTGCCGTAGTGCCAGCGCGCGGGCAGCTGTTCCTTCTTCCAGCAGTCGTAGTGCGGATGCGCGCCCAGCAGCGCCTTTTCCGCTTCCGCCTCGCGGCCCGGCTGCGGGGCGAAGCCGATCGACTGGCCGACCGACACCTCGCGCGCGATCTCCGGCGCGACCATGTCCTCGGTGGCGATCACCTGGCCCGCCGGGACATTGGCCATGCCGTGGTCGGACACGACGATCACGTTGGTCCTGTCGAGCAGGCCGTCGCGGCGCATGCCGTCCAGCAACTGGCCGATGGCGGCGTCCACCTCGTGCAGCGCGGCGGCGTACTCGGGCGAGTCGGGGCCATGGTTGTGCCCGGCCTTGTCGACCTGCTCCATGTAGGCGGCGACCAGCCGCGGCCTGCGGCCATCGGGCGCGCCTTCCAGCCAGGACAGCACCAGCGCCATGCGTTCGGGCAGGGAGACGCTTTCGTCGTACGCATGCCACTGGTTGGCCTGTACGCCCTGGATGGCGGCTTCGCTGCCCGGCCAGGACCAGGTCGCGCTCTTGTAGCCGGCCTTCTCCACGCCGACCCAGATCGGCTCGCCGCCCCACCAGCTGGGATTGGTCACCGCCTCGCGGTCGTCGAGGCGGAAGTCGCCCAGGTCCTCGGCGCTCATGCTGTTGTGGATGATGCCGTGGTGGTCCGGGCGCAGGCCGGTGACCAGGGTGTAGTGATTGGGGAAGGTGAGCGACGGATAGGACGGCGACATGCCGACCGAGCGCACGCCCTCATGCGCCAGGCGCGCGAGGTTCGGGCTGTAGCCGCGCTCGATCATGTCCGCGCGCAGGCCGTCGATGGACAGCAGCAGCACGGTCGGTGGCGCGGTGGACGCGGCGGCGGGGGACGGCGGGGTGCCGGTCGAGGCGCAGGCGGCGAGCAGGCCTGCGCCGAGCAGTGCGAGGGAGGTGCGGAACGGAATCATCGGCCCATGATAGTCGCGGTCGATGACAGCGGGCATACGCGATCGGGCGGCTGCCGTCGCCGTTTCAGTCGAACAGCGAGGGCGCCGCCACGCCGTCGGGCAGGGCGCCTTCCAGCCGCAGCAGCGCCGCCTTGGTCGGCAGGCCGCCGCCGAAGCCGGTCAGCGCGCCGTCGTTGCCGATCACCCGGTGGCAGGGCAGCACGATCGGCAGCGGGTTGCGGCCGTTGGCCGCGCCCACGGCGCGGGTCGCGGTGGGGCGGCCGATGCGTTGTGCCAGCTGGCGGTAGCTCCAGGTATCCCCGAACGGGATTTCGGCCAGGGTGCGCCAGACCTGCAGCTGGAATTCGGTACCGACCGGGGCCAGCACCAGGTCGAAATCGCGACGCTTCCCGTGCAGGTAGTCCAGCAGCTGCCGGCGCGGCTCGGCGACCGCGTCAGGGTCGTGCTGCCACCGTTCGCGGCCCTTGGCGTCGTGGCGGTTCTCGGCGAACAGGATGTGGCGCAGGCCGGTGGCGTCGGCGGCGACGGTGAGCGGGCCGATGGGCGTGTCGAAGCGGTCGTAGCAGAGGGTCATGGTGGAAGCCTGTAGGTCGGGGCTACGTCCCCGACGCGCGGGGAGTGCGGGATGGGAGCGTGCCGTGCGCCGGGGACGTGGCCCCGGCCTGCGACAGATGCCACAGATGGAGGACGGCGTAGGCGCGCCACGGCCGCCATGCCTGCGAGCGGGCCTCGGTGGCGCGTTCGCTCAGGCGCCGGCCTTCGCCCAGTACCTGCTGCAGCACCAGGTCGCCGGCGGGGAAGGCATCGGGCATGCCCATCGCGCGCAGCGCCATGTAATGCGCGGTCCATGGGCCGATGCCGGGCAGGGCGGTCGCCTGGTGGACGAACTGCTGCAGCGTCTGCGCACGGCTGAAATCCAGCCGGCCTTCGGCGCAGGCCAGCGCCACCGCGCGCAGCGTGGCTGCGCGGGTACGCGGCAGGCCGATGCTTTCCAGTGCTGCCTCGGCCAGTACGGCGGGCGCGGGGAACTGCCGGTCCAGGCCTTCGGGCATGCCCGGCAGCGCCTGCCCGAAACGCTCGACCAGCCGCCGCGCCAGCGTGGTGGCCGCGGCCACGCTGACCTGCTGGCCCAGCACCGCGCGGGCGGCGACCTCGAAGCCGTCCCAGCCGCCGGGAATGCGCAGGCCCGGGCGCTGGGCGATGCCGCGCGCCAGCAGCGGTTCGTGCGCCAGGCAGGCGTGGACGGTGGCCAGGTCCGCATCCAGGTCGAACACGCGCCGCACCTTCGCCACGATCGACGGGATCGCGCGCGCGTCGGTGGTGCCCAGCTGCAGGCGCAGCTCCGGGCGTTTCGGGGCGGCGGTGACGCGGATCAGGCTGGCGCGGCCATCGGCGACGATCACGCGCTGGTAGCTGTCGGCGTCGATGCGCTCGATGCCGGGGATCGCGCGCTTGCGCAGGAAGCCGAGCATGGCGGCGAAATCGAGCGGCGGCCGGTAGGCCAGCCGCAGCACCGGTTCGCCGCCGGCCACCGCGCCATGGCGCTTGCGCAGCGCGCTCGGCGGCATGCCGCAACCGGCCAGGAACGCGCTGTTGAAGCGGCGCAGGCTGTTGAAGCCGGCGGCCAGCGCGACCTCGGTGACCGGCAGGTGGGTTTCGGTCAGCAGCTGCTTGGCCAGCAGCAGGCGGCGGGTGGCGTGCAGCTGCGCGGGCGTGGCGCCGAGCCGCGCCACGAACAGCCGCTGCAGCTGGCGCGCGCTCAGTTCCATCGCCTCGGCCAGCGCGGTCGCCGGCTGGTCCTGCAGGATGCCCTCGTCCAGCAGTGCCAGGGCGCGGTGCAGGGTGTGGTCCTGCATGAAGTTCGCGTCGTCCGGCGACAGCTCGGGCCGGCAGCGCAGGCAGGGCCGGTAGCCGGCCGCCGCGGCCGCGGCCGCGGTGGGGTAGTAGCTGACGTTGTCGCGGCGCGGCGGCGGCGCCGGGCACACCGGCCGGCAGTAGATGCCGGTGCTGCGCACGGCGGTGAAGAACAGCCCGTCGAAGCGCGCGTCGCGGGCCAGGCGGGCCTGTTCGCATTGGTCGTGGCTGGGCAGGGTCGGAGCGTGCATGGCGCCAGTCTAGGCCCGACGGGGATGCGGCACTGGCCATTTCCGGACATCAATGCCCGTGGCGGACCGGCAGTTCAGGAGGCATTGCGGCGCGGCCGGCAATGCGCACTAGACTGTCCGTTCCCCGGCGCGGCGCGCCATTGCACGGATCCTGTCGCTTTCCATGTTGCCCAGATTCTGGTGGTCGCCTCTGCTGTGCGTCGGGCTGCTGGCCTGCAATCCCGGGGACAAGGGCAAGCCGGTCGCGGCCGCCGATCCGGCCGCGGCGCTGGCCGCCGATGGCGACCACATGGTGTCGATCAACGCGGTCGACGCGCCGCCCCCGCCGGCGCCGGTCAAGCCGGCGCGCGACAAGCCCTGGCCGGAAGTGGCGCTGGAAAACGGCAAGGCCTGGGTCAGCTGCGACACCGACTACGCCAGCGAGGCCGGCGATGGCGCCGTGCTGGAAGCGCTGGACCGCAAGGCCCTGGACGACGCGCTGGAGCCGTGCCGCGAGCGCGGGCTGGTGCGGGTGCGCTACGTGGGCAAGATCAACCCGTCCTTCGCCGCGATGATGTCGCGCCTGGCGGTGGTGGCCGACGCGATGAAGATCGGCAAGCGCGTGCTCGACCTGGATTCCAGCGGCGGCCAGGTGGAGGCGGCGATCCTCGCCGGCGACAGCATCGGCGAGGCGGGCTGGACCATCTGGGTGCGCGAAGGCTCCATCTGCCACAGCGCCTGCGTGTTCGTGCTGGCCGCCGGCGACAACCGGCTGATCTCCGGCAAGGTCGGCATCCACCGGATGATGCGCATCAGTTCCACTGCGACCTCGCGCGCCGAGCTGAACAAGGAACTGCACGAGGTCTACGACAACGTGAAGGACTACCTGCAGCGCAACGGCGTGGCGGTGGGCGTGGCCGACCTGATGATGACCGTACCCAACCGCAGCCTGCGCCTGCTCACCCGCGAGGAACTCAAGCAGTACGGCCTGGACGGCACCAACGCGGTGCAGGACGACCTGGAGCGGATCAAGCAGATGCGCAAGTGCGGCGACGATTTCGTGCGCCGCAAGGATGCGTTCCTGATCGCCTTCGACCGGCAGTGCAAGGTGGAGGGCGCCGACCTGGAAGCCGTCACCACCTGCGGGCAGGCGCTCAAGGAGCATTTCGGCTTCCCCGACGAGGCCTGCCCGGACGAGAGCCCGCTGTCGGAAATCGATACCGCGCTGCTGGAACCGCCGGCCCCGGCGCTGCCGCCGGTGGCCGTGCCGGCGGCGGTGCGGGTGGAAGCCCGCACCGGCGGCCCGTGATCGGCGGGCCTGCGTGATCCGTGGACCTGCGTGATTCGTGGACCTGCGTGATTCGTGGATATGGCGGATATGTAGGAGCGACGCCAGTCGCGATGGGGCTTTCGCACAGATCCTTCCGCGGAAGCACGCATCTCCTCGGTGCGAGAGTTCAATGGGAAGGCCCTATCGCGACTGGCGTCGCTCCTACAGTCGCTCCTACAGGTCCACGGACGGGTCCGCGGGCGGTTGCCTGATCCGGATCAAGGCCAGCGCCGTCATGGGCGCGTAGGCTGTGGCGGTCACTTCAATGCGGGAGCCATGTAGATGCGCGAGGTCGATGTGCTGGTGGTGGGCGCCGGGCCGGCGGGGCTGTGCCTGGCCCGCGGACTGGCCGACACCGGATTGTCGGTGACGCTGGTCGAACTGCAGCCGGCCGCCGCCCTGGCCGAACCGGCCTTCGATGGCCGCGAGATCGCGCTGACCCACGCCTCGCGGCAGATCCTGCGCACGCTCGGCCTGTGGGAGCGCATCGACCCGGAGCAGGTTTCGCCGCTGCGCAGTGCCCGGGTGATGAACGGCACGTCCCCGTTCGCGCTCGGCTTCGCCGCCGGCAGCGAGAGCGTGGACGAACTGGGCTGGCTGGTTCCCAACCACCTGATCCGCCGCGCCGCCTGGGAGGCGGTGCAGGGGCAGGTGGGGCTGGAACTGGTCAACGGCGCCAGGGTGACGGCGATCGAGACCGGCGCTGCGGCCAGCACGGTGGTGCTCGACGACGGCCGTCGCCTGGCGGCGCGGCTGGTGGTGGCCGCCGACAGCCGTTTCTCGGCGACCCGGCGGATGATGGGCATCGGCGCGCAGATGCGCGACTTCGGCAAGTCGATGATGGTGTGCCGGTTCGGCCACGAGCGGCCGCATCGCCATGAGGCCTGGGAGTGGTTCGGCTATGGCCGCACGCTGGCGATGCTGCCGTTGCCGGGCAATCAGTGCTCGGCGGTGATCACCTTGCCGCCGCAGCGCATCCAGGAACTGGTGGCGATGGACGAGGCGGAATTCGGCGAGACCGTCACCGGCTTCTTCGGGCAGCGCCTGGGCCGGATGCTGCCGGTGGGCACGCGCCATGTCTATCCGCTGGTGGGCGTGTACGCGCACCGCTTCGCCGGGCCGCGCTATGCGCTGGCCGGCGATGCCGCGGTGGGCATGCACCCGGTCACCGCGCACGGTTTCAACTTCGGCCTGCAGGGCCAGCAGCGGCTGGTGCGGGAGATCGCCGCGGCGGCCGCGCGCGGCGACGACATCGGCGCCGCCGACGTGCTGGCCCGCTACGAACGCGGGCACCGGCTGGCGACGCGACCGCTCTACGAGGCGACCAACGCCATCGCCGCGCTGTACAACGACAGCCGTCTGCCCGCCCGCCTGCTGCGCGGCGCCGCGCTGCGCGCCGCGCATGGCGTGGCGCCCTTCAGGAAGATGATCGCCGCGCACCTGACGCAGCGCGCCAGCCTCTGAGCCACCCGCACGGTAGGAGCGGCTTCAGCCGCGATGGGGCTCTCCATGCAGCCCCATCGCCTGCGTGCGACCAGCGCGGGGCGCAATGGGAAAGCCCCATCGCGGCTGAAGCCGCTCCTACGCGGCGGCCAGCACCCGGATCCGCACCTCGCCCAGCTCCACCTGCTGGCCCGCGCGGATCTTGCAGGCCTTGCGCAGCTCGACCTCGCCATCGACGCGGACCTGGCCTTCGCCGATCAGCATCTTGGCCTCGCCGCCGCTGGCCACCAGGTCGGTGAGCTTGAGCAGCTGTTTCAGTTCCACGTACTCGCGGTCCAGTTGGAAATCGATGGTCTGCATGGGGGCAACGCAAGGGAGAAGGGCGCGATTATCACCCGCCGCGGCCGCGGCAAGCCTCATTCCTGCTCGAACCGGCGTACTTCCTCCAGCAGCGCCCGCGCCTTGCGCAGGCTGTAGCCGGTGACGGCATCCTCCACCCTGCGCGCCAGCCGCGGCCGCACGGGGTTGCGCGCCCAGCGGTGGAAGCAGGCGGTGCCCAGCCAGCCGAGCAGGCCGAGCGCGAGGCTGATCCAGGCCCATGCCTGCGCGCCCGCGGACGCCGGCGCCCGCGTCAGTCCGGCCACGGCGACCACCACCACGACCCACATCACCCACCACGGCCAGCCGGCGAGCATGCCGTTGAACACGTGGAACCGGCGCAACAGCCCGAGCTGCTTCTCGATGCGCAGCACCGGGGCGGCGTAGTCGATGCGGGAGACCAGGGCAAGCGTGATGCCGGCCAGCGCCGCGCTCGCCACGCCGAACGCGTGCAGCGCCACGCCAGCGGCGAAATAGCCGGGAATGTCGAGGTTGCGCTTCCAGCAGGCGATGCCCAGCACCACCAGCGCCACGCCCAGCGCCAGTTGCAGCCATTGCCCGAGCCGCAGCGGCGCAAGGCTGTGGCGCAGGCGCCGGCCGGTTTGCTCGCGCAGCAGCTGCAGCGACAGGGCCTGCTGGCGCTCCATCTGCCGGCCCAGTTGCCGCCAGAGGTCTTTCAGCTCGTCGGTTTCCATTGCAGTGCTCCTCACAGTTCGTTGCGCAGCCGCGCCTTGAGGCGGCCGATCTTGGTGGCGACGTTGGTTTCGCTCAGCCCCAGCACCTCGGCGATCTCGCGCTGCGGGCGTTCTTCCAGGTAGAGCAGCATCAGCGCGCGCTCCAGCGGCGGTAGCGCGTGGATGAAGTGGTACAGGCGTTCGAGCTGCCGGCTGCGCTCGGGGTCGTGCGACGCGGGGGCGGCCAGCGCGTCGAGCGCGCCGTCGGCGGTTCCGGCCCGCGCCGGCGCGCGCATCCGCCCGCGCAGCTGCGAGATCGCCACGTTCAGCGCAATGCGGTACATCCACGTGGAAAACGCCCGCGACGGGTCGTAGGACGGCCATGCCCGCCACAGCTGGGCGGCGATTTCCTGCATCAGGTCCTCGCGGTCCTCGCGCTGCCGGGCGTAGCTGCCGGCCACCTTGGCGAGGATGCCGCGGTGCCGTTCCAGCAGTTCGGCGAAAGGGGGTGAAGGGGGCGGCATGGGCGGTTTCGCAGGGAAGTTGCCGGGTGATTCGCCGGCCGGGGGGGGAATATCACACCTGAATGGAGTCCATCGGCGTTTTCGACAGCCGGCCCGCCAGAGCGCACAATAGACACCTTGCGCCCGCCCGTTCGCGGCGGTGCCGCCCCCGGAGTTTCCCAATGTCCCAAGAATCCCCCGCGCCGCTGCTGTTCGCAGATCTCGGCCTCTCAGAGCCTGTGATGAAAGCGGTGGCCGCCGTCGGCTACGAGTCGCCGTCGCCGATCCAGGCCGCCACCATCCCGGCGATGCTGCAAGGCCGCGACGTGCTCGGCCAGGCGCAGACCGGCACCGGCAAGACCGGCGCCTTCGCGCTGCCGGTGCTGTCCAACATCGACCTTGCCGCCACCAAGCCGCAGGTGCTGGTGCTGGCGCCGACCCGCGAGCTGGCCATCCAGGTCGCCGAAGCCTTCCAGAGCTACTCGGTGGCGATGCCCGGCTTCCGCGTGCTGCCGGTGTACGGCGGCCAGCCCTACGGCCAGCAGCTGTCGGCGCTGCGCCGCGGCGTGCACGTCGTGGTCGGCACCCCCGGCCGCGTCATCGACCACCTGGACCGCGGCACGCTCGACCTGTCCGAGCTGAAGACGCTGGTGCTGGACGAGGCCGACGAGATGCTGCGCATGGGCTTCATCGACGACGTCGAGGCCGTGCTCAAGAAGCTGCCGGAAACCCGCCAGGTGGCGCTGTTCTCGGCGACCATGCCGGTGCAGATCCGCCGCATCGCGCAGACCTACCTGCGCGAGCCGGTGGAAGTGACCATCGCCTCCAAGACCACCACCTCGGCCAACATCCGCCAGCGCTACTGGTGGGTGAGCGGCATGCACAAGCTCGATGCGCTGACCCGCATCCTGGAAGTGGAGCCGTTCGACGCGATGATCGTCTTCGCGCGCACCAAGGCCGCCACCGAGGAGCTGGCCGAGAAGCTGCAGGCGCGCGGCCTGGCCGCCGCCGCCATCAACGGCGACATGCAGCAGGCCCAGCGCGAGCGCACCATCGGCCAGCTCAAGGAAGGCAAGCTCGACATCCTCGTCGCCACCGACGTGGCCGCGCGCGGCCTGGACGTGGAGCGCATCAGCCACGTGCTGAACTACGACATCCCGTACGACACCGAGAGCTACGTGCACCGCATCGGCCGTACCGGCCGCGCCGGCCGCAGCGGCGAGGCGATCCTGTTCGTCACCCCGCGCGAGAAGGGCATGCTGCGCCAGATCGAGCGCGCCACCCGCCAGCCGATCGAGGAAATGCAGCTGCCGACCGTGGATGCGGTCAACGACCATCGGGTGGCCAAGTTCATGGAGCGCATCAGCCAGACCCTGGCCGATGGCGACACCGACTTCTACCGCGACCTGGTGCAGCGCTACGAGAACGAGCACAACGTGCCGGCGGTGGAGATCGCCGCCGCGCTGGCCCGCCAGCTGCAGGGCGATGCGCCGTTCCTGCTGGCCCCGCCGGTGCGCGAGCGCCGCGAGGCGCCGGCCGGCCGCAACGAGCGTCCGTCGCGCGACGGCGGCTTCCCGCGCCAGCGCGAGGAACGCGGCGAGCGCCCGGCGCGCTTCGAGCCGCGTTTCGAGCGTGGCCCGCGCCAGGACGAAGGCGAGCGTGCACCGCGCCCACCGCGTGGCGAAGGCGAATTCGAGCCGCGTCCGCGCCGCGAGATGCCGCCGCGCAGCGCACCGGAGTTCGGCATGGAGACCTACCGCATCGAGGTCGGCCACATGCACGGGGTGAAGCCGTCCAACATCGTCGGCGCCATCGCCAACGAAGCCGGGCTGGAAAGCCGCTTCATCGGCCGCATCGACATCCACGACGACCACTCGGTGCTGGACCTGCCGGCGGAAATGCCGGCCGACACGCTGCAGCACCTGCAGAAGGTGTGGGTGTCCGGCCAGCAGCTGCGCATGCGCAGGGTCGAGCCGGGCGAGGAACAGGGCGCGGCGCCCTCGTTCAAGCCGCGCTTCGGCAAGGGGCCGAAGCCGGCCGGTCGCCCCGGTGGCCCGCGCAGCGGTGGCCCGGGCGGACGCCCGGGTGGCTTCAAGCCGCGTGGCCCGCGCGGCGCCTGAGCCCGCCGATCCAAGCCCGCCGCGCGCAAGCACGGCGGGTTTTTTCATGGCATGGGAGTGGGCTGTGGCGGCAGGCGCCTGCCGGGAATCGGCCATCGTCCCGTCACGATTCGGGGAGGGGGCGCATGCGATACTTGCCGCACACCCGCAACGGGATGCGCGAGGAAGGGGGCAGGGTGGCCAATGGCCGGAAGTCGTACGCGGGAAGCATGGCCGGCGCGCTTGTCGCGGTGGTGCTGTGGGCATTCCTGCTGGTGCTGCCGGCCGCGGCGCAACCGTTGCGCGCCAGCCATGACTACCTGCTGCTGGGCGGCCCGAGCGACGAACTGACGCCGTCGCGCGCCTGCCCGCCCGAGGCGCTGGCGCGCCTGCACAACAGCTTCGAGATCGCCGCGCCGGCCGCCGGCTGGTCCGGCACGCCGCAGGCGGTGGAAGTGTTCAACGTGTATGCCGGCGAGGTGATGATCGCCCAGGGCGAGCGCAGCATCTGCGGCAACATGCAGGATGCGCGCACCCGCGATTCGCGCTTCCGTTCCGGCGTCGGCATGGTGCTGGTGCCGCCGGCCGGCAGCAGCGAGCCCATCCGCGTGGCCTGGGAGCGGCAGCTCAAGCCCTACTGGATTCCCACCGTGCGCCTGGGCGCTCCCAGCCCGGTGCAGCAGCAGGACACTGCGCGGCTGCTGGTGCGCACCGCCTGCCTGGCCGTCGCCCTGGCGCTGGCGTTGTCGGCGCTCATGGGGTTCCTCGCCTCGCGCGACCGCGACTTCCTGTTCTTCATCCTGGCCAGCGCCCTGCTGGTGGCATGGCAGGCGATGTTCAGCGGCCTGAGCGGCTACCCCGAGCCGTGGCTGCCGGTGGGCCGCGCGGCGCCGTGGTGGAAGGTGGTGGCATCGACGGCGAGCTTCGCGGTGATGAGCCGGGTGCTGTGGCGGCTGTGCGGCGGCTGGGAGCGCTGGCCGCGCTCGCGCGCATGGGCGCGCAACGTCCTGCGCGTGCTGGCGGTGCTGGTGCTGCTCACGCCGCTGATGCCGTGGGGCGTGCTGTCGTGGGTGGCGGCCTCGCTGGACGTGCTGTTCGCCCTGGTCTGCGCGCTGGCGCTGGTGGCGGGCCTGTTGTCGCTGCGGCGCGACGAGGGCCAGGCCATCAACGGCATCGCCGCGCTGGCGCCGTTCCTGCTGCTGGCGCTGGCCGACCTGGCCGGCAGCCAGGTGCTGGCCAGGTTCCGGGTCGAGGCGATCCAGCTGTCGGCCACCTGGTTCCTGATGATGTACGCCTACAGCCTCAACCGCCGCCTGGGCAACCTGCGCCAGCAGCGCGACGAGATGCGCCGCCTGGCCGACACCGATTCGCTGACCGGGCTGCCGAACCGCCGCGCCGGCCTGCGCCAGCTCGGGCAGCACATGCGGCAGGCGCGGAAGCAGGCGCAGACGCTGTCGATCGGCTTCCTCGACATCGACCTGTTCAAGCAGATCAACGACCGCTACGGCCACGACGTCGGCGACGAGGTGCTGGTGGCGGTGGCGCGCACCTTGGTGTCCAGCGTGCGCAACCGCGCGGACGTGAGCCGCATGGGCGGCGAGGAGTTCCTGATCCTGCTGCCGGGCATCGGCGCCGACGCCGCGCTGCCGCGCCTGCAGCAGCTGCGCGAGAAGCTGCGGCAGCAGGAGGCCGAGCTGGGCCAGGACGGCCTGCGCATCACCGCCAGCATCGGCCTGGCGGAAATGCGCGCGGACGATCTGGACGTGGCCGCGCTGCTGCGCCGCGCCGACGGCGCCATGTACCGCGCCAAGCGCGGCGGCCGCGACCGCGTGGTCGATGCCGGCAGCGGGCCGGACGCGGACTGAACGCCGCGCTGTCCGCGCTGCGGGCGATGGCGGATAATCCGCCGATGACGACCCGACTCAACAAGCACATCGCCGAAACCGGCTTCTGTTCCCGGCGCGAGGCCGACCGCCTGATCGGCGCGCGCCGCGTGACCGTCAACGGCATCGCCGCCGGTACCGGCGCGGTAGTCGGCGAGGACGACGAGGTGCGCGTGGACGGCCAGCCGCTGCGCGCACGTGCCGTGCAGAAAAGCACCGGCCGCCGCCACGTCTACATCGCACTGAACAAGCCGGTGGGCGTCACCTGCACCACCGAGAGCGCGGTCAAGGGCAACATCGTCGATTTCGTCGGCCATGAGCAGCGCATCTTCCCGATCGGCCGCCTGGACAAGGACTCGGAAGGGCTGATCCTGATGACCAGCAACGGCGACATCGTCAACCAGATCCTGCGCGCCGAGAACCGCCACCAGAAGGAATACCTGGTGGCGGTGAACAAGCCGGTCACCGACGAGTTCCTGCGCGGCATGGCGCGCGGCGTGCGCATCCACGACCAGACGACGCTGCCGTGCCGCGCCACGCGCATCGCCAAGTTCGGCTTCCGCATCGTGCTGGAGCAGGGCCTGAACCGGCAGATCCGGCTGATGGCCGCCGCTTTCGGCTACCGCGTCACCCAGCTGCGCCGCGTGCGCATCGACAACATCCGGATCGGCGCGCTCAAGCCGGGCCAGTGGCGCAACCTCACCGAGCAGGAACTGCGCGGGCTGCTGCCGCAGCAGCAGGAGTGGTGAGGCGCGCCCGGCCCGCCGCGACATCCGCGGGCCGGTGACGCTAGACTCGGCCTGTTTCCGTCGCTCCAGGGGACAGGCCGGACCCGATGATGAGACCCGCGATCCCCGCCAACGAGGCCGAACGGCTGGCCGCGTTGCAGCGCTACCGCATCCTCGACACCCCGCGCGAGCAGGAGTTCGAGGACCTGGTGACCATCGCCCGCGTCATCTGCGGCACGCCGATGGGAGCGGTGAGCCTGATCGACAGCGAGCGGCAGTGGTTCAAGTCGCTGCAGGGGATGGAAGGCGAGCAGACCCCGCGCGACGAGGCGTTCTGCGCCCATGCCATCCTGCAGCCGGCGCACCTGACGGTGGTCGAGGACGCGCGCGAGGACGCGCGCTTCCGCGGCAACCCCTCGGTCACCGCCGAGCCTTTCATCCGCTTCTACGCCGGCGCGCCGCTGCTGAGCAGCGACGGCTACGCGCTGGGCACGCTGTGCGTGTTCGATTCGCGTCCCGGCCGGCTCGCCGCCGCCCAGACCGAAGCGCTGCTGGCCTTGTCGCGGCAGGTCGGCCAGCTGCTGGAGATGCGCGGCCTGCGCCACCGGATCGACCACCACCAGAGCGAGCACGACTGGTACGAGGCGCGGCTGGCCGAGTACTACGTGCGGCTGGAACAGCAGAACCTGGAGCTGTCCGAGCAGACCCGCACCGATCCGCTGACCGGGTTGCCGAACCGGCGCGCGCTGTCCTCGGCGCTGGCCGAGGCGATCGAGCGCGGCACCGGCACGCCGCCGGCGGTGGCCATCGTCGATATCGACCACTTCAAGCAGGTCAACGACCTCCACGGCCACAACGAGGGCGACCGGGTGCTGACCGAGCTGGCCGGCGTGCTGCGCGCGCATTCCGCCGGGCGCGGCATGGCCGCGCGCTACGGCGGCGAGGAGTTCGTGATCCTGATGCCGGACACGCCGTTGCCGCAGGCCGAACTGCAATGCCAGTACCTGCGCGAGGCGGTGGCGCACCTGCCGATGGGCCTGCCGGTCACGGTCAGCATCGGGCTGGCGGCGCACCGTCCCGGCGAATCGGCGCAGGAAACGCTGCGCCGCGCCGATGCCGCGCTCTACCAGGCCAAGGCCCAGGGCCGCGACCGCGTGGTGGCCGCCGGCTGAGCGCGCCTATTCCGGCCGCGATCCGGCGGCGCCGGCGGGCAGGGGCCGGGCGCGGTTGAACAGCGGGTGCAGGAACACCGCGCCGAGGATGATCGCCACGCCCAGGTAGAACTGCGGGGTGAGCTCGCGCTGTTCGCCGAGGAACAGCATCGCCAGCACGATGGCGTACACCGGCTCCAGGTTGGTCACCAACTGCATGGTGTAGGCGCTGAGATGGCGCAGCGCCACCAGCGCCAGCGCGAACGGCAGCAGCGTGCACAGGCCCGACAGCGCCAGCAGCAGCGCGCCGTCGTGCAGGTCGGGGATCACCCAGAGGTCGCTGGCCAGCGCCGGCAGCAGCAGCGGCAGGACCGGCGCCAGCAGGGTCAGGGTGAGCGTGCCGGCGCCCAGTTCCAGCGCGGTGACGGTCAGCGGATCGGCATGGCTGACCAGGCGCTTGTTGAACGAGCCGAACACCGCCACCAGCAGCGCCGACAACGCGCCCACCGCCACGCCCAAGCGCATGCCATGCGGCACGCCGCCGACCACCAGCGCCACGCCCGGCAGCACCGCCAGGCCGAAGGCCAGTTCGCGCGGCTGGAACGGCCGCTTGGCGATCCAGGGTTCGACGACGGCGGTGAACACCGGCGCCAGGGCGATGCAGGTGGCCGCCACCGAGGCGTTGGCCAGCTTCACCGCGCCATAGAAGGTGAGCCAGTGCAGCGCCACCAGCGCGCCGATGCCGCAATAGCCCAGCACCAGGCGCGGCGTGAGCGCCGACAGCCCGCGCCAGACCCGCGGCAGCAGCGCCAGCATCGCCACCACCAGCAGCATGCGCCACCACACCAGCGGCAGGGCGGGCAGGGTGATGAGCTTGCCGAGGATGGCGGTCACGCCCCATAGCAGCACGCAGAAATGGATTTGCAGCAGGGCCTTGCGGGTATCGGGATTCGGCATGCGCGGATTGTCGCCGATGTGCGGCTGCCGCGGCAGCTTCTGGTGCCAGGCGCAGGAGCGCTGTAGGAGCGACGCCAGTCGCGACCCGGCTTTCCCGGTAGAGCCCCATCGCGACTGGCGTCGCTCCTACAGTGCCCCTACAGCGCTCCAATAGCGCCCCTGCATTACCGGCCCGGTGTCTCGCCCAACAGCTGCAGCAGTTCGCGCGCCGCCGCCGGGTTGCGGTGCTTGGCGGCGCCGATGAAATAGACGAACACTTCGCGCGGTACCGGCGCGGCCGCGACCGGGCTGGCGTGCGGCAGGTCGTGCGGGTCGCGGCCCTGCCGCCAGTCGCGGATGCGGCCGGCCCATTGCGCCAGTTCCTGCGGTGGATAGCCGGTGGCGCATGCGTCGCGGCTGCGCATCAGGCGCGCATAGACGAAGTCGCCGCACAGGTCGGCGGCATTGGGATGGTCGGGCGAATCGGTATGGACCAGCGCCATCCCGCGCTGCCGTGCCAGCGCCACCAGCGCGGCGTCGAGGAAGGCCGGGTCGCGGATTTCCAGCGCGTGCCGCTGCGTCCGTCCGCCGACCTGCGCCGGCAGCAGGTCGAGGAAGGCGGCGAAGTCCTCGCGCTCCAGCGTGCGCCCAGCCTCGAACTGCCAGACCAGCGGCCCCAGCCGGTTGCCCAGCGCGGCGATGCCGGCGATGAAGTCCTCCACCTGCGCGCCGGTGCCGGCCAGCCGCCGCGCGCCGGTGATGCGCTTGGGCGCCTTGGCCGAGAACACGAAGCCCTCCGGCGTGGCGTCGCGCCAGCCGGCGTAGATGGCCGGTTTCTGCGTGCCGTAGTAGGTGCTGTTGATCTCGATGGCGGTCAGCTGGCGGCTGGCGTATTCCAGCTCGCGCCGCTGCACCAGGCCCGGCGGATAGAACATGCCGCCGCGCCAGGGCGCATAGGTCCAGCCGCCGATGCCGACGTGCACGCTCCGTATGGCGGCCGGCGTTGCGGGAGCGGTGGCGAACAGGTCATCCATGGGCGTGCGGGTCTGGCGGAGCGTCATCGCGCCGATTCTACCGGCGCGTCCAGCGGGCGCGTTGCGGCGGCGCGCGGCGGCACGCGCCGCTGGCGGTTCATGGCGCCTCGGCGGCCCAGGGATCGTAGCTGCCGAACCACCACAGGTGTCCCTCCGGATCGCGGCAGGCATAGCCGCGGCCGCCGTAGTCCTGGTCGGCGATGTCGATGACGATCTCCGCGCCGGCCGCCACTGCGCGGGCGTAGTGGGCGTCGGCATCGGCCACGATCACGCAGGCGCTCTGCGTCTCCCTGCCGCCGACCTCGTCGGGCTGGACCATGGTGCTGCCCCAGGCGCCGGGCTGCACCGAACCCAGCATCACCATGCCGTTGCCGAACACCAGCTGCGCGTGGTGGACGGTGTCGCCGTCCTGGTACACCGCATGGCGCTGGAAGCCGAAGGCGCGGCACAGCCAGTCGATGGCCGCCGGCGCGTCGCGGTAGCGCAGGCAGGGGATGATGGTGGCGGTGGTGCGGGCGGCGAGTTCCATGGCGGCATTCCGGTGGCGATGGAAGGCGAGGGTGGCCGCGACCACGTTACCATCGCGAGAAAGCCGGCAGACCGGCATCGATCTCGGGAGGAAACGCATTGAACACATGGCTGGGGAGCGGGCTGGCGCTCGCGATGGGTGTTGCGGCGCAGGTGGCGGACGCACAGGAGGCGGCGATGCCGATGGAACTGCAGCAGCTCGACGCCACCGTGGAACGGGTGCGGCAGCAGTTCGACGTGCCCGGCGTGGCGGTGGCGGTGGTCAAGGACGGCAAGGTGGTGCTGGAGCGCGGCTGGGGCCTGCGCGAGATCGGCAAGCCCGAGCCGGTGCAGGCCGATACGCTGTTCGCCATCGCCTCCAACACCAAGGCGTTCACCGCCACCTCGCTGAACCTGCTGGCCGAGGAAGGCAAGCTGAAGATGGACGACCGGGTGATCGACCACCTGCCCGGTTTCCGCATGTCCGATCCCTACGTGACCGGCGAGATGCGCATCCGCGACCTGCTCTCGCACCGCAGCGGCCTGAGCCTGGGCGCCGGCGACCTGCTGTTCTGGCCGACCACCACCTACAGCAATGCCGAGGTGGTGGCGCGGCTGGCGCACGTGCCGCTGAAGAACGGCTTCCGCGACCGCTACGCCTACGACAATATCCTCTACGCGGTGGCGCAGCAGGTGATCGAGAAGGTGTCCGGCCTGTCGTACGCCGACTTCCTGCAGCAGCGCATCTTCGACAAGGTCGGCATGGCCGGCACCCGCTACAACGCCGACCACCTCGAACCCGGCGACAAGGCCGCCATCGGCCACGCCAGGTTCGACTTCAAGGACCTGCGCCCGGTGGCGCCGCTGACCTGGTCCAACAATGCCGGTGCCGGCGGCCTCTATTCCAGCGTGCACGACCTGGCCCGGTGGATGAACGTGCAGCTGGCCGGCGGCAGGCTGGCCGACGGCACCCCGCTGTTCTCGGAACAGACCCAGCGGCAGATGTGGCAGATGCAGATCCCGCAGGTGGTGCCCAAGCCGTCGGTGCCGGAACTGGCCGCGGCCACGCCCAATTTCGCCGGCTACGGCGAGGGCTGGAGCCTGAGCGACTACCGCGGGCAGAAGCTGGTGTGGCACACCGGCGGCTGGCCGGGGCAGGTCTCGCGGCTGACCCTGGTGCCCGACCGCAACCTGGGCGTGGTGGTGTTGACCAACCAGGAAGTGGGTGCGGCGTTCAACGCCATCACCCTGAGCGTGCTCGACGCGATGCTGGGCGCGCCCGAGCACGACTGGGTGGCCGCCTACGCCGCCGCCGTCGCCAAGGCGCGGGACAACGCC
The DNA here is from genome assembly GCA_023399815.1 of Pseudomonadota bacterium. Lineage (GTDB taxonomy): Bacteria > Pseudomonadota > Gammaproteobacteria > Xanthomonadales > Xanthomonadaceae > Stenotrophomonas. The sequence goes on from JAEWOJ010000150.1 coordinate 24,734, forward strand.
GACGAAGGCTGGCAGAAGCACGTCGCCGCGCGCGATGCCAGGAGCAGGCCCTCGCTGCCGCTGTCCGGCTATGCCGGCACCTATCGCGATGCATGGTATGGCGACGTCTCCGTGGAGCAGCAGGGCGGCAGGCTGCGCCTGCGCTTCGGCGCCACCTCCGACCTGGCCGGCACGATGGAACACTGGCAGCACGACACCTTCATCGTGCGCTGGGACAACCGCTCGCTCAACGCCGATGCCTTCGTCAACTTCAGCCTCGACCCCGACGGCAAGGTGCGCGACGTGCGCATGCAGGCGATCTCGGCGCTGACCGATTTCAGCTTCGACTTCCAGGACCTGCTGCTGGTGCCGGTGGCGAAATGACCGGCGCCCTGCCGCGGTAGCGCGCCAGGGCGCGTCGCGGCGGGTCATGCAGGGAACAGGCCGCGATGGGACAATCGCGGCCTGTCCCGTTTCATGCGGTGTGGCGATGTTCCGCTGGTTCGAATCGTTGATTCCCGTGTTCCCGCCGGTCGATGCGCGCACGCCGCCGCGCGGCGTGGCGCGCTTCTACCTGCACTACCTGCGCCCGGTATGGCCGGTGCTGCTGGCCACGCTCGTCGCCGGTCTGCTGCTGGCGCTGGTGGAAGTGGCGATGTTCGACTTCCTCGGCCGCATCGTCGACATGGTGGCCGAACGGCCCGGCGCCGGTTTCTTCCAGCGCCATGCCGACGAACTGGGCTGGATGCTGTTCGTCACCGTGATCGCGCGGCCGGTGCTGGTCGGCCTGCACAACCTGCTGGTCAACCAGGCCATCGTGCCGGGCCTGAGCAACCGCTCGCGCTGGCTGATGCACAACTACGTGGTGCGGCAGAGCCTGGCGTTCTTCCAGAACGACTTCGCCGGCAGCGTCGCCAACCGGGTGATGCAGACCGGCACCTCGCTGCGCGAGTCGGCGGTGCAGATGGTCGATTCGCTCTGGTACATCGTGGTCTACACCGGCACCGCGCTGTACCTGTTCGCGCAGGCCGACTGGCGGCTGATGCTGCCGCTGGTGCTGTGGCTGCTGGCCTACGTGGCGATCCTCGGCTACTTCGTGCCACGCGCCAAGCAGCGCGCCTGGATCGCCTCGGAAGCGCGCTCGAAGGCGATGGGCCGCATCGTCGACGGCTACACCAACATCGCCACGCTCAAGCTGTTCGCCCATGCTGGGCGCGAGCAGGCCTACGTCGCCGACGCCATCGGCGAGCTGGCGGTCAAGCACCGCGCGCAGACCCGCATCACCACCGCGATGGACCTGACCATCGCCATCGTCAACGGCTTCCTGATCGCCGGCACCTGCGCGCTGGCGCTGTGGTTGTGGAACGGCGGCCACATCAGCGTCGGCGCCATCACCCTGGCCACCGGCCTGGTGATCCGCATCCACAACATGTCCGGCTGGATCATGTGGACCATCAACGGCATCTTCGAGGACATCGGCACGGTCCAGGACGGCATCACCACCATCGCCCAGCCGTTGACCGTGCAGGACCGCGCCGACGCGGTGCCGCTGCGGGTGGGCGCCGGCGGCGTGCGCTTCGACGACATCCACTTCCACTACGGCAAGCGCGGCGGAGTGATCGCCGGCTTGAACCTGGTGGTGCGGCCCGGCGAGAAGATCGGCCTGGTCGGGCCCTCCGGCGCCGGCAAGTCCACCCTGGTGAACGTGCTGCTGCGCCTGTACGACCTGGAAAGCGGCCGCATCCTGATCGACGGCCAGGACATCGCCGGCGTCACCCAGGAAAGCCTGCGCGGGCAGATCGGCGTGGTCACCCAGGACACCTCGCTGCTGCACCGCTCGATCCGCGACAACCTGCTGTACGGCCGCCCCGACGCGACCGACGAACAGTTGCGTGCCGCCGTCGCCAAGGCGCGCGCCGATGGCTTCATCGACGAGCTGCGCGACGGCGAGGGCCGCAGCGGCTACGACGCCCATGTCGGCGAGCGCGGCGTGAAGCTCTCCGGCGGCCAGCGCCAGCGCATCGCCATCGCCCGGGTGTTGCTCAAGGATGCGCCGATCCTGGTGCTGGACGAGGCGACCTCGGCGCTGGATTCGGAAGTGGAGGCGGCGATCCAGGACAGCCTGGACGAACTGATGGGCGGCAAGACGGTGATCGCCATCGCCCACCGTCTGTCCACCATCGCGCGCATGGACCGGCTGGTGGTGATGGACCGCGGCCGCATCGTCGAGACCGGCACCCACGCCGAACTGATCGCCGCCAATGGCCTGTATGCCCGCCTGTGGGCGCGGCAGACCGGTGGGTTCGTCGCGGCCGAGGACTGAGCGGCGCCTGCTTGATGCGGCCGGTGCCGGAGCGGCGGCAGGAGTGCGTCAACCGGAGCGGACGGCAATGCACCGCGACAGCGGCCCGGGAATTTACGGATCAGCGGTCATGGGGCCGCACCGGCACAACACTCGCCGGGGGCTGGTGCGGCAATGGTGGCGCTGGCCCAGGCCATGGCAACTCCAGCGCCGAGCCTGCTCCAAGAGAGACGCGCTTCAGCCGTCGCTGGGCGGCCCGGGCTTCTTCAGGCCCATGCCGACGCTCGCCGGTGCAGTAAGGGCGAAGCCGAACTGTTCGTAGAGCCGGTACGCCTGCCCGTCGGCGAGCAGGCTGACATAGCCGGAGGGCGGCACCTCGCGTTCGATGTAGCGGGCGATCTCGGCCATCACCCGCTTGCCCAGGCCCCGGCCCTGGTGCGCCGGCAGCACCGCGATGTCCACCACCTGGTAGAACGCGCCGCCATCGCCGATCACCCGGCCCATCGCCACGGCCTGGCCGTCGCACAGCACCTGCACGGCGAACAGCGTGTTGGGCAGGCCGCGCTCGGCCGCCTCGCGGGCCTTGGGGCTGAGCCCGGATGCCTGCCGCAGATGGCGGTAGGTTTCCACCGAGGGCGTCTCATGCACGACGGTGTAGGCGGGAGTAGTGGTCATAGACGGATTCTGTCGGGGCGTGGAGCGGCATCATCCCATCCGGGACGCGGGTGATTGTCGTGCGACCTCAGTCTTGGGCACGGACTGCGCACAAGCCAAGCCTTGCCGAGCGCGGCGACGGCCTGAGGGGCAGGGAGTTTCCACAATACGGCGTGCTGGAAGGCGGGCGCGGCAACCCGCGATCACCGGGGCTGCCCGCGCATGCGTCGTGATGCGTCAGGGGCTGCCGTCAGCTCGCTCAAAATGGACTGCGCAACTTCCTGTGCCTTGACTCTTCGCGCTTTAATTCCACGGTACGCAAGAATAACTGCGCCGGGTATCGCAGCAACAAATGCGCCAAGCGCAATTACCCCCGCGGCTGGCAAAAGTAGCCAGGGAAGGACGGTTGCATCTGTATTGAACACTTGATGGGTGATGTAGCCAAAGCACAGGGTTGCCGCCACAACCACCGCCCCTATCCACAGGAATCCAACCCACGCCAGATCGCTTTTCATCGGCTTGATGCCTGAGCTGAGCCGCCTCGGTTTGCGGTGGAGGATAGCGGCAGGCTGGCAAAAGCCGCGGATCGACACCGCGAAGCGGGGGCGGCTTGAGCGGATGGTTGGGCCGCCGCACGATGCGTTTTGATGATCCCGAATGGCAGCCTGGGGATTCAATAATCCACCATGCTGGTTGCAACCCGGATGCCGTTTTCTATGGCGTCTTCCAGGGTGTCGCCTGGCTCGATGTCACCTGGCTCGAAGCTCACTGGATTTCCGTCAATCCCGATGGATTCAACCTTGGTTTCCTGCTCTGGCCCGGGTTGTGCGGCGGTTACGGTGATCTGCTTGCCGCGGTACGAAATGGAAGTCGATTTGGTCTGCATGTCCTGTCCTTCATGGCGAGAGAACTGCTAAAGGTGGCCTGGTGCCTGAGTCAAGCCACGTTGCGAAGCGGTGTCGGCTTGAATGAGTTGTCAGGGACACCGCGTGGAGGACATTCAATCGAGGAATGTCCACGTGTCTGCACCATCGAAACGCCTGACGACTACTGACTCAAGGAGCGTCGGCTCGAAGTTGCGCAGATTCACTCCGTGCCGGGCGCCAGGTTTTGGATCTAATGGCTCCCAGTGGGTGATGATGCCGCACGTCTTGCAACGCACGTTCCTCAGCGTCCGATCGCCACAGATATAGTCTTCCGTGTGCCCGGGATGGCCTTGAATGGACACGGTGCCTAGCTCGTAGTAGGCCCATATGCCTCCGGACCGACGGCAGAGCGAGCAATTGCAACTCGTAGCCTCGACTGGCGCAAATGGAAGCGTGAGGTGGACTGCCCCGCAATGGCAGAAGCCGTGAAGCGATGGTGTTGGCTGCCCGTGACCCATGGTTCGCAATCCTCACTGCTGTGCCGCTTAACGCCTGAGTCAAGCCGCGCTGCGAAGTGGCATCGGCTTGAATGAATCGTTAGGCAGTGCTCGCCTGCCACCAGAACCAGAGTGGAAGATCATCACCAATAGAAAAGTCGCCGACTCCGTTTGGTATGCCAGCAAGGCCATTGCGGAGTGGGGCGAGCCAATCATGGCCGAAGGATAGCTCAGCGGGTTCCAGTTGCGGTGGGAAGAGCCAGTGATCGGGGATGCTGGAAAAACTGATGCATAGCTTTGCGGGTGCGTTGAACCTGGCCGTGCCATGCTTGTTGTTGGGTACGCCAAGGATGGCTGGGGTAGGAGGAGTGAGTCCCACGGAACGTGTTGTGCCTGCTCCATCTGCGGAGAGTGCTTCAATCAGTGTTATTAGAGACTCACAGCCCGCAGGATTGGCGCTGAGGTGCCAACCTGGGTAGTTGCGTTCGTTCTCCGTGTAGCGCCAGAGCGAGATTGCGCCATGCTGTTTCCACGAATGCGAAGAAAGTTTCATGCACTGCCTGGCGCCTGAATTAGGCCGATGGGCGAAGCCCGTTCGGCTTGGATGAATTGTCAGGCCTGTACCATCTGGCGGACGGCGGCAAGAACATGAGCACAAGAGCCCCAAGCTGAAATGTGGCCTGGGCGGCCAGGATGATTCTAAGCGCCGGTAGAAGGGCGTGCTCAATGGCAAAAGGAAAAAGCGAGATATTGGCCGCCAGCAGAATTGCAACTATCCAGCGGGCCCAGTTGATTCGCGAGAGAATGGCTGCGATAAGTAACGCAGTGAGGCCAAAGACGAGGGAAAACGCAACGCCAGTCATGACTCCAGTAGTCGGAGTGTCGACGAATAGGAATTTGGAGTGGCCCGCCAGGAGGCTACAAATGATGAATGCAGCCGCAAGCTTCACCGACGCCGGTCGACGAGGCGTATCGCGAAGTTCATTGTCGCTTGTTTGTGGTGCCGAGCAGGGATTTTCGTGCATACAGGTCTAGCGCCTGAATTAAGCCTGCCCGCGAAGCGGGTTCGGCTTGAATGAATTGTCAGGGTGCACCCGGCGGATGTCTGCAGCGCCAAGAAATATTGGAACAATAGCAGCCGCGGTGCACAGCGCAGCCAATATGTAGTGATTGGGGCGCAGGAACGGCACACCCCAGGCGAAGAATAGCCATGCCAACCAAAGGTTGGCCAACGCAATAGCCGCAACGAACCAACCCCGCGCTTTTGGCTGTGCGGCAGTGAATCTGTAAGGCCAACTCAGTGACGTGACTACGTAAGTCGGAACGAGCCAAAGAAGAATGTACTTGGACATCTCAATGCCTATAGCTAGCGGGATGCCGATGGAGTCGGCTTGAACGTTGTACAAGCCGGCCGAAAGATTGGACTTTAGCAAGAAATATGTTGCTGCGTTGATCGCAGTAATGGCTAAGACAAAGAATGTCAAACGCCAAAGAAGTCTCATGTATGCCCTGATGCCTGAATTAAGCTGCGCCGCAAAGCTGCGTCGGCTTGAATGAATTGTTAGGGCATACTCGCACTTAAGTCCTTGTCGAGCCAGTGCCACTCCAGCGGTTCATGCTGGTCGTCACGCTCTTCTTTCGTGAGGCACATATTCTTAAGTAACTTCGGCATGTTGTTGCAATTTGTTTGAAGCAAGACAATATCTTCTTCCGACAGCTGGAACGTAAGGGTGGGTAACTCTGCAATGGCTTTGTTTCGATTGTGAACCAGTATTTCTACATGGTACCGCCCCCTCTTCCAGATCATTTGGGACTGCAAAAATGCCTGCATATCCTGGACGTGCGATGAGGTGTAAAAAGTGCCGGATTTATATTGATTGGCGTTTATAAGGCGGCGGCGTTCGCGATTAAAGGCATAATTGTATGCCTTGAGTCCTTGTGTATGGGGCTCCAGACGGTTTCGGAATAGAAGGTCTTTAAAATCTGTCGGCAGTATCTTGATGGCGATGGCTTCAGATTCTTGATAAATCGGCTGGCTTTGTACGCCGGGCATGATCATTTGGCCTTTAACCTCCGTGATCTCGTGCCAGCGGAAATTATATTTATCTCCCGATTCATGTTTAATATTGAATTCAATCGCGTCAATCAAAATATTATCGTGCTCAGCGGTTATCGCTGCCTTAATATTAAAGATGGGGCCAAGCTCTGTAAACCCGACCTCGCAAATACGAGCGGGAGTAATCGTGAGTTTGGGTTTGCGAAGCATCTTGATCGACAAAGTGACAAGATGCGGCAACCATGCAGCAGCTCCAACAAGGCTGATTCCTAACGTCCAAAGCTGTACAGTCGTCATCTAATATCTCCTGGTGGCCTGACGCCTGAGTTAAGTCGATCCGCGAAGCGTGGTTCGGATTAAATGAATTGCTAGGCAGCGCCCTTGGCATTGCCGTGCCTAATCATAACTCTAAGCAAATCTAGCCGCCGCTCAATTGGCAGTAAAGGTTCCTGAATTACACGAAGGATCTCGAGATCAGTGTTGCGCATGCCAATTGCCTCACTGCCAGGCCGCTTATCATAGCTGGACAAAAAGGTTCTGAGCGAAGCCTCTATCTCAGCGATTGATGGTAAATAAAGCCGATTAAGGTTTGGTGCATCTGAATTTATGGAGTTAACGTACTCTAGAAAAATGTTTACGCGATCTACACGGTCCAAGCTTGCCGCTACCCGGTCGCTCACATCTTTGCGGATCTCATTAGCTACAAGTTTGTAGTTGAGCATCGCGATTCGCACAGTTACGACTAGGCTGAGTGTTGCGGATGAATAGCGCTAGAATTGCGAGATATGTCATCAATGCCTAACGCCTGAGTTAAGCCGAGCCGCGAAGCGGCGTCGGCTTGAATGAATTGTTAGGGTCGCGAGTTGACAAAGTAAGTGCAACACCCGCGCCGCCCGAAGAAGGGGTGAGCTGGCAGACTGAGGGAGATCACTCGGCCAAGAGAAGATCTTCCATGTACAGCCAGCTCACCGAGCCGGAACGATACACCGTGGGCGTACTGAAGCGAGAGGGGCGCTCGATCCGCGGCATTGCCCGTGCACTGGGCCGGCAAGCCAGCACGATCAGCCGCGAGTTGAAGCGCAATAGCTGCCACCGGACAGATGGGGCCTACCGGCCAAGCAAGGCGCAGGAACGCATGAGCGGGCGGCGTAGCCGCAGTCGGCGGGTGAAGCACCATGCGCCGGGCGTGTATGCCCGACTCGAGGCCTTGTTGCAGGAGCAGCAGTGGAGCCCGGAGCAGATTGCCAGCGCGTCCGGCGAGATAATGGGTGCTCGGATCAGCCACGTCACGATCTACCGGCACATCCGCGAGGATCAGCGTCGGGGCGGTGGTTTGTACCGCCATCTCCGGCAGGGCGGCAAGCGCCGGCGCAAGCGGACGTTTGGGCCGGAACGGCGTGGCAAGCTGGCCGGGAAGCCGATGATCGACAGCCGTCCGAAGGTGATCGAGCTGCGCCACGAGGTCGGCCACTGGGAAGGCGACACGGTGATGGGCGCAGCCGGCGAGCGGACGTATTTATTGACGCTGGTGGAGCGCAGCACGGGCTGGGCGGAAGTGATGCGCCTGCCGCACCGCACGGTGCAGGCGGTGAACCGTGCGGTGATGGCGGTGATCCGTAACAGTGGGTTGCCGTTCAAGACGATCACGTGGGACAACGGCACGGAGTTCCACGGCTACCGCGCCTTGGAACAGGCGACCGACGTGCGTTGCTACTTTGCGTATCCCCATCATCCGTGGGAGCGGGGGAGCAACGAGAACTTCAATGGGCTGTTGCGACAATACTTCGGGAAAGGGAAGAGTCTCGCCCGAATCAGGCAGGCGGATTGCGACAGGGCAGTCACTAAACTCAACCAACGACCTAGGAAACGCTATGGCTTCAAGACGCCAGATCAGCGCATGCAAGAACTCTCAGGGGTGTTGCACTTGGGGTGTTAATTCACCGGGCAGTCGTCGCGCCGCGAAAGAATATGCGTGTCTTTGCGCTGAGTACCGCCCAAAGGTTGATTGCAACTTCAATACCGCTGCGAACAATGTTGGTCACAATCTTCTGCGTAGGAACAATCAGCTCTTGCGCTTGGATAAGTAGGTAAGCGTTTTGCGCCAGGACGCCGCCATAGTAGACCAAAGCTGCAGACAGCATAAGGCGATCCCATCTACGCTTGCCGAGCAGCGCTAGAACTGATGAAACTACTAGGAACGAGGCCGTGGCAAGTGCCATAACAACCGACCCAACCCCAAGCCTTGCCTCATCAGGGACGCGCGATGAAAGCGAGACAAAGGCAACAAAGAGCAATCCCAAGAGGCCGACTGCGATGTTCATCACCACAGCCACCCAAAGTCGCTTCGGTCGTCTAAATCGCGGCTCATTCATTTCTGCCCCTAACGCCTATTCGGCCGCCTAATCGCGGTGTTTGCCGAAGTGTCCTGCTTTTCGATCCCAATGTGAAGGCGCTGAGGTGCTTGCAGGATCAATGGCTTGGCGAGGGTAAGAAGGCATGGTGTCCCGCAGGGGCTTCGAGCAAGCGCCGCAGTATTGCAGCCATGAGGGTTACGCCGGCAAAGGTGCGGCTTGATCGTCCGTGGCGCACTGTGCCCCTTGTTGGAAACTGGAGCGACGAAGGCCCGGGGTTTCTCCCGGGCCTTCGTCAAGCGGATTGCTGGAATTGGGTGGCGGAGCCAGCCTATTCCGGATTCTCGCTGCACAACAGGGACGTCACTCGATTGGCTGGTCCAGCATCAGCTGCCGGGCGAAGCGCACCGGCGGGGCGCCGTAGGACAGGATCTGGTCGTGGTAGGCCTTGAGGTTGAAGTTCGCGCCCTGCTTTTCCTGCACGGCCTTGCGGGTGTCGAAGTGCTCCTGCGCACCGACGAAGTAGGTCGGCAGCTGCGCCGAGGTCAGCTGCGCGCGCACCCATTTGCCGGCCGCTTCGCTTTCCTGCTGGAAGGCGTCGTGGGTCATCAGCTGCATGGCCTGCTCGCGGCTCCAGCCATCGACATGCACGCCCTGGTCGAGGATGGCGTTGGCAATCGTGCGCAGGTAGAACTTCAGCTGCACCAGGTGGAACAGCGGGTCGTTATCCAGGTAGCCTTGTTCCTGCATCATGCGCTCGGTGTAGACCGCCCAGCCCTCGGCGAACAGGCCCGAGCGCAGCACGGCGCGCAGGGTGGAGGGGAACTTGCCCGAATGCCAGCCTTCCAGGTAGTGGCCCGGCGTGCCCTCGTGGATGGACAGCAGGTGGATCATGCGGCTGTTGTATTCGCGCAGGAACGAATCGACCTGCTTGTCGTTCCAGTCGTCCGGGATCGGCGAGACGGCGTAGAAGGTCTTCAGGTTCTTGTCCAGCGGGCCGGGCGAATCGCAGTAGGCCACGGCCACGCCACGCTGGAATTCCGGCATCAGGATGATGTCCACCGGCGCGTCGGGCAGGGTCACCAGGTCGTGCTTGCGCACGAACTCGGTGGACGCGGCCAGCGAGGCCTTGGCGTCTTCCACCACCTTGTCGCGCGCCGGCTTGTCGGCATAGGCCAGTTCCAGCGCGGCCTCGATGGCCTTCTGCTGCTGCTCGTCGCTCGGCTCGGCCGGCATCTCCGGTGCGCCCGGCTTGTCCTTCAGCACTACCTGGGCGATGCCGTACATGTCCTTGCGCACGCGCGCCAGTTCGGCGCGGGCGCGCTCGCCGATCTCCTGGCGCGACAGCGACGAGTTGAGTGAGAACTTCAGTTTCTGGTCGTACTTCTCCGCGCCGATGCGGAAGTCGCCCTTGGCGTTGGGCACCAGGGTCTTGTCCAGCCACTCCTGCTGCTCGGCGACGGCGCTCTTGAGGTTCTCGATGGCGGCCTTCAGGCGCTCCTGGTCGGCCGCGTCCAGTTGGCCGATGTTCGGGGTGATGAAAGTGTCGACCAGGCTGAGGATGCCCTGGTTCTGTTTGGCCACGGTCTCGGCATGGATCTTCGGCACGCGCGCCGGGTCGAGGTTGGCGCGGGCGGCGGCGAAGAGCTGCGGGATCTTCTCGATGCGCGCGGTCGCCGACTTCAGGCGCTCGGGCAGCGGTGCGAACTCGCGCGCCATCAGGCCGTAGATGGCGCTGCCGGCCAGGCCGTTGTAGACCTGCGGATCCCATTGCCACGACTGCAGGGTTTCGTTGTTCCAGATGTCGGACTGCAGCTGGTTGCGCAGGATGGCCGCGTCCACCTGGTTCTCGCGGCCGAGCCTGGCGACGTCGATCCGGTCCAGTTCGGCGAGCAGCGCCTTGCTGGCGTCCAGGCCCTTCTGCTGGCCGGCGGCGCTGAGGTCGTCGAGCTCGCCGTCGAAGCGATGGTCGCCGATCTGGGTGGCGCTGACCGGGGACAGTTGCATCCACGTATCCAGCGCCTTCTTCGACAGCTCGGCGAACTGCGCGTCGGCCTGGCTCTGGCCGGCCTGCTCGGCGGCGGTGGGCGGAGTGTTCGGGGCGTCGCCGTTCTGGCAGCCGGCCAGGCTGACCAGCAGGGCGGCGGCGAGCAGGTGCTTGCGCATCGAGTTACCTGTTGCTGAGGGAAAAACGCAGCATAGGCCAGCCACCGGAATGGCGCCCATGCCATTGGCTTACCATGGCCGCGGTACCCTTGGAGGTCGTGCGATGCGTTACGAAGGCAGCTGTCACTGCGGGCGCATCGCGTTCGCGTTCGAGTCCGCCACGCCGGTCACCGGCGCGTTGTCCTGCAACTGCTCGATCTGCCGGCGGCGCGGCTCGCTGCTGTGGTTCGGCCCGCGCAGCCGGTTCGAGTTGAAGAGCGATCCGGCCGACCTGGAAAGCTACCGTTTCAACACCGGCCACATCGATCACCACCACTGCCGCGCCTGTGGCGTCGCCCCGTTCAGCGAGGCGCTGGACCCGCGCAGCGGCGAGCCGACGGTGGCGGTCAACCTGCGCTGCGTCGCGGACGTGGACCTGGAGGCGCTGGAAATCACCCGCTACGACGGAGCCAACCGGTGACAGCGGTGCCGCGTCGTTCCCGTGTCGTCGCCGGCACGCTGCTGGCACTGGCGCTGCTGGCGGGATGCGCCAGGCACGAGGCCGCCATGGCCGGCGCCGCTGCCGAGGCCCCGCTGGCATCGCCGCAGGGCGCGTTCCTGGCCTATGAGCACACGGTGCGGCTGCGCCTGCCCGGCGGACAGATCGCGCCGCGCCTGCAAGCGGTGTCCGAAGCCTGCCAGCGCGGGACGTTCGGCGACTGCGCGGTGCTGCAGCTGTCGCGCAGCGGGGGCGACACCGCCTCCGGCTCGATCGAGGTGCGCATCGCGCCGCGGGGCGTGGAGCCGATCATCGCGCTGGCCAGCGAGAAGGGCGAGGTGACCCGCCGCGACACCCGGGCGGAAGACCTCGCGCAGCAGGTGGCCGACACGCGCCTGGCCCAGGCGCGACTGAAGAGCGAACATGCGCGCCTGGTCGACTACCAGCAGCGCAGGGACCTGGCGGTGGCCGACCTGCTGGCCATTTCTCAGCGCCTGTCCGAGATCGAGGCGGGGCTGGAGCAGGCCGACCGCGATGCCGCCCAGCAGCACCGGCGCATCGACACGCAGAAGGTGACGATTCAGCTGGAGTCGACCAGCAGCCAGCGCAACCGCAGCGAGATCGGCCGCGCGCTGGGCGAGTTCGGCGACATCTTCACCACCAGCCTGGCCTACCTGATCCGCATCTTCGCCGGCGTGCTGCCGCTGTTGCTGGTCGGCGGCCCGCTGGCGTGGGGCGGCATGAAGCTGTGGCGCCGTCGCCGGAAGCGCGACTGATCGCCTGTAGGAGCGCACCATTGTGCGCGATGGGGGTAATAGGGAAAGCCCCAAAGCGCCCCAACGTGCG
>JAEWOJ010000187.1 GCA_023399815.1 Pseudomonadota bacterium
CGTCGCTCCTACGGGGCTACGGGGGTTTATCAGTGCTGCCCGGCCGGGTCGCTGATCGGCGCCACCGGATGCGCGTCGCCGCCCTTGTCGCTGTCCGTCGGGTCGCTCTTGCCCTTGTCCACCCAGCCTGCCGGCGGCGAGGGCTTGCGGCCTTCCATGATCGCCTTGACCTGCTCGGCGTCGATGGTTTCCCAGTCCAGCAGCGCGGCGGTCATCGCCTCGACGATGTCGCGCTTGTCCTCCAGGATCCTGCGCGCCACGTCGTACTGCTCGTCGAGGATGCGACGGATCTCCGCGTCCACCTTCTGCTGGGTGGCCTCGGAAATGGTCTTGCTGTGCATGCCGTAGCCACCTTCGTCATCGGCATAGACCATGGTGCCGAGCACGTCGGACATGCCGTACTTGGTGACCATGCCCCGGGCCAGCTTGGTGGCGCGCTCGAAGTCGTTGGAGGCGCCGGTGGACATCTGGCCGACGAAGATCTCCTCGGCGATGCGGCCGCCGAACAGGATCGCCAGCTCTTCCAGCATGCGGTCCCTGTACTTGCTGATGTGGTCGTGCTCGGGCAGCTGCCAGGTCACGCCCAGCGCCCAGCCGCGCGGCATGATCGTCACCTTGTGCACCGGGTCGGCCTTGGGCAGCGACATGGCGACCACCGCGTGACCGGACTCGTGGTAGGCCGTGTTGCGGCGCTCGTCCTCGCGCATGACCATGCTGCGGCGCTCCGGACCCATGTAGATCTTGTCCTTGGCGTCCTCGAAGTCCTGCATGCTCACTTCCTGCTTGCCGCGGCGCGCGGCGAACAGGGCACCCTCGTTGACCAGGTTGGCCAGGTCGGCGCCGGAGAAGCCCGGGGTACCGCGCGCCAGCACTTCCGGCTTGACGTCGTCGGCGGCCGGCACCTTGCGCAGGTGCACGCGCAGGATCTGCTCGCGGCCCTTGATGTCGGGCAGGCCGACCATGACCTGGCGGTCGAAGCGGCCCGGGCGCAGCAGCGCCTTGTCGAGCACGTCCGGACGGTTGGTCGCGGCGATCACGATCACGCCCTCGCCGCCTTCGAAGCCGTCCATCTCGACCAGCATCTGGTTCAGGGTCTGCTCGCGCTCGTCGTGGCCACCGCCCATGCCCGAGCCGCGGTGACGGCCGACCGCGTCGATCTCGTCGATGAAGATGATGCACGGCGCGTGCTTCTTGGCCTGCTCGAACATGTCGCGCACGCGGCTGGCGCCGACGCCGACGAACATCTCGACGAAGTCCGAGCCGGAAATCGAGAAGAACGGCACCTTGGCCTCGCCGGCGATGGCGCGCGCCAGCAGGGTCTTGCCGGTGCCGGGCGGGCCGACCATCAGCACGCCGCGCGGGATCTTGCCGCCGAGCTTGGTGAACTTGGACGGGTCGCGCAGGAACTCGACCAGCTCGCCGACTTCCTCCTTGGCCTCGTCGCAGCCGGCCACGTCGGCGAAGGTCACCTTGATCTGGTCCTCGCCCTGCAGCTTGGCGCGCGACTTGCCGAAGGACATCGCGCCCTTGGCGCCGCCGCCGCCACCCTGCATCTGCCGCATCATGAAGATCCAGAAGCCGATCAGCAGCAGCACCGGCAGGAACTGCAGCAGGATCGACCAGAAGCTCGGGCCGGTGGCCGGCTTCATGCGCACGATGTCGACCTTCTTGGTGTAGAGCTGGTCGATCAGCTTCTCGTCGCGCGGCGCGTACAGCGAGCCCTCGCTGCCGTCGCTGCGCCTGAAGCGGATGGCATTGGTGGTCAGGGTCGTATCGTCAGTGAATTCCACCGACTTGATCCGGCCCGCATCCACTTCCTGCAGGAACTGGGTGTAGTTGCTGGCGTCGCCGACGGTGGGCGTGCCGCCGCGCGGGGCGAAGCTCTGGAACACCACCATCAGCACGACGGCGACAACCACCCATAGCAGGAGGTTCTTGGTCAGGTCGTTCATCCTCATCGGCTCCGGCGTTCCTCTAATTTCTGACGCGATTCGTATGGGGTCGAGCTTACTTGATCTGCGGACGCTTGCCCTGGCCCAGGGCATAGACCTCGGGCGAGCGCTTGCGCGAGGCCTCCGGCTTGCGGATCACGACCTTGTCGTAACGGCGGCGCATTTCCCGCACGTAGTCGTCAAAGCCGACGCCCTGGAACAGCTTGATCAGGAACGCCCCACCCGGCTTGAGATGGTTGTCGGCGAAATCCATCGCCAGCTCCGCCAGGTGCATCATCCGCGGCTGGTCCACCGCATCCATGCCACTCTTATTGGGGGCCATATCCGACAGGACAAGGTCCACCGGCTGATCCCCGAGCATGGCCTCGAACTGGGATAGGACGGCTTCTTCCCTGAAGTCACCATGAAGGAACTCCACGCCGGCCAGCGGCGGCATCTCCAGGATGTCCAGGGCCAGCACGCGGCCGGTATCGCCCATCTGTCTCCGCACCTGCTGCGACCATCCGCCCGGCGCGGCGCCGAGGTCGACCACCACCATGCCCGGCTTCAGCAGGCGGTCGCGCTCGAGCAGTTCCTCCAGCTTGTAGGCCGCGCGCGAACGCATGCCTTCCGACTGCGCCTTCTTCACGAAGGGATCGGAGAAATGCTCCTTCAACCAGCGTTGGCTGCTCTTGCTGCGGGACATCGGGATCGGGCCTGGAGGGGGTAGGCATGATACCCTGAACCCCCTTGATAACCCGTAATCCTGCATGTCCATCGTCCTCACCCCGGCCCAGAACCGATTCCTGCGCGGTATGGCGCACGATCTGAAAGCACTGCTGCAGATCGGCGGCAAGGGAGTCACCCCGGCCTTCCTGGCGGAGCTGGACGAGGTGCTGGAGCGCCATGAACTGATCAAGGTGAAGGTCGCCGCCGAGGATCGCGAAGCGCGCGACGCCATGGTGGGCGAACTGGTCGACGCCAGCGGCAGCGCGCTGATCCAGCGCATCGGCCACGTCGCCGTCCTGTACCGCCCGGCCCGGGAAAAGCGCCAGATCGTGCTGCCCCGCGGCTGACCGCCGAGGAGCCGAACGATGTACCTGAACCGCGAACTGCCCGATTACGCCTACACCCTGCGTTCGGCCGACGGCCACCAGGCCCGGGTCAACGACCGGGTGCTGGCGCACAGCTTCATCCTCTCGCCCGAGCAGTTGATCGAAGACTGGGCGGTGACCGCGGTCGGCCAGCTCAAGGCGGAAGACCTGGCGCCGGCGCTGGAACAGAACCCGGCCGTGTTCATCCTCGGCACGGGCGAGCGGCAGGCGTTCCCGCCGGTGGACGTCATGGCCGCCTGCCTGACCCGCGGCATCGGCATCGAGGTGATGAACAACGCCTCGGCCGCCCGCACCTTCAACGTGCTGGCCGGCGAGGACCGCCGCGTGGTCGCGGCCTTCATCCTGGAATGACGCAGGCCGGGGCTACGCCCCGACGCTTCGACCGACATGCCGGCGTCGGATGCAGGCTCGACCGGCGTACTTCCGTGTGGCTGCCGGCCAGCGGCCGGCACTACTTCGCCGGCAGGTACTGCAACGGGTCCACCGGCTTGCCCTCGTAGCGGATCTCGAAGTGCAGCATGTCGCGCGCGGCGCCGGTACGGCCCATTTCCGCGATCTGCTCGCCGGCCTTGACGTTCTGCCCCTCGTTGACCAGCCGCTTGCGGTTGTGGCCATAGGCCGACAGCCACTGGTCGTTGTGCTTGATGATGATCAGCTCGCCATAGCCGACCAGGCCGGCGCCGGAATAGACCACCACGCCCGGCCCGGCCGCGCGCACCGCCTGGCCGCTGCTGCCGGCGATGTCGATGCCCTGCTTGGTGGTCTCGCCGGCGACGAAGCGCCCGACCAACGCGCCATCGGCCGGCCAGCGCCAGCCGATGCCGCTGTTGGCCGGCGCCTGGGGTGCCGCCGGTGGCGGCGTGGCCGGCCGCGTGGCGGTTCCGCCGTTGCCGGTGGTGGTAGCGGGCCGCGAAGCGGTGGCGCCGCCCGGATACAGGCGCAGCGTCTGCCCCGGATAGATCGCGTTCGGATTGGACAAGCCGTTCCATGCCGCCAGATCGCCCGGGGTGATGTTGTGGATGCGGGCCAGCGCGTACAGCGTGTCGCCACGCCGCACCACCGCCGTCTGCCCCGGCTTCGGCACCGACGTGCGCGGGGCTGCCGGCGCATTGGACACGCTGCCACCGGAAGGCCTGACCACCGTGGCCGTGCCGCAGCCGGCCACCATCGCGACCAGCAGCAGTGCCGCCGCACCCGCGCTCGCCTTGAACGCGCCCTTGAACATCGCCTCTGCACTCATGCGAATTTCGTCCTCCATACCAGCCAGCCCACCAGGACGAGGACCAGCGCGGTCGCGATCCAGCCCAGCGGTTCGATCCAGCGCCGCAACGCCTCGGCCGCGCGCGCGCCGCCGAAGCGGATCACCGCGGCCAACACGAACACGCGCTTGCCGCGCCCGACCAGCATGCTCAGCACATACTGCGGCAGCGGCACGCCGACGATACCGGAAGCCCAGGTGAAGACCTTCATCGGGATCGGCATGAAACCGCCCAGCACCAGGAAGGTGAACACCGCCCACGGCGACTCGACCATCTTCGCCTGCAGCGTGGCGATGCCCGATTCGATGCCCGGCAGCATGCCCAGCGCGGCGAACAGCGGCTTGATCGCCTCGAACGCATAGTGGCCCAGCGCATAACCCACCATGGCGCCGGCCATCGAACCGGCCAGGCTCAGCGTGGCGAAGCGCCAGCCCTTGCGCGGCTGCGCCACGCACATCGGCATCAGCATCACCTCGGGCATCACCGGGAAGATGATGGCCTCGATGAAGCTGAGCACCGTCAGGTAGGTCGGCGCGCGCTTGTGGCTGGCCCAGTACAGGGCGCGGTCGTACAGCGGCCCGAAGATCTTCATCGTCGTGGGTATCCCGTATCCGTTTGGGCGTTCAGTCCAGCATGCCCGACAACAGGGGCACGAAGCTGACCGGCGCCAGTTCCTCGCGCACGATGCTGCCATCGGCCTGGCGGGTGAGTTGCAGCAGGGTCTGGCCGCTGGCCATGCCCACCGGCGCCACCAGCCGGCCGCCGATGGCCAGCTGCGCGACCAGTTCGTCGACCAGTTCCGGCGCGGCGGCGGCGGCGGTGACGACGATGGCGTCGAACGGGCCATGCTCGGCCCAGCCGGCGTGGCCGTCGGCATGCTTGCTGCGGATGTTCATGCCCAGCTGGCGGAAGCGCTTGCGCGCCTGCCGCAACAGGCTGCCGATGCGCTCGACGGTGAACACCTCCAGGCGCCCGTGCGGCGGCTTGACGTCGGCGAGGATCGCGGCCTGGTAGCCGGAGCCGGTGCCCACTTCCAGCACGGTCTTGGGCGCGACCTGCAATACCGCCTCGGTCATGCGCGCCACCACCCACGGCTGCGAGATGGTCTGGCCGTGGCCGATCGGCAGCGCGGTGTCCTCGTAGGCGCGCGAGGCCAGCGCTTCGTCGATGAACAGATGGCGCGGCACGCGGCCCATGGTTTCGAGCACGTTCTCGTCGCCGATGCCGGCCTCGCGCAGGCGGCCGATCAGATTGTCGCGCACCCGGCGCGAGGTCATGCCGCTGCCGACGAATTCGGCCGGCCAGTCCTTCTGCTCACGGTCGAGGATGCGGCCGTGGATCATGCCCGCGGCCCCAGCGTCGCCGACAGGCCGCCCACCCAGCCGGCGACCTTCTCCAGCGCTTCGTAGCGGGTCAGGTCCACCTGGATCGGGGTGATCGAGATGTGGCCGGTGCGCACCGCGTGGAAGTCGGTGCCGGGCCCGGCGTCCTGCTCGGGACCGGCCGGGCCGATCCAGTACACGGTGTTGCCGCGCGGGTCGGTGGCGGGGATGCAGCCCTCGGCGCGGTGCCGGTTGCCCAGCCGCGTCACCTCGAAGCCGCGGATCTGCTCCCACGGCAGGTCCGGCACGTTGACGTTGAGGATGGTGTCGGCCGGCAGCGGGTCGGCCTTCAGGCGCGCCACGATCTCGACCGCGGCGCGCGCGGCGCTGAGGAAGTTCTTCGGCTCGTGGCGGTGGCTCACCAGCGACACGGCCACCGACGGCAGGCCGAGGAAGCGCCCTTCCATCGCCGCCGACACGGTGCCCGAATAGATCACGTCGTCGCCGAGGTTGGCGGCGTCGTTGATGCCCGAGACCACGATGTCCGGCTCGTGCTCCAGCAGGCCGGTCAGGGCCAGGTGCACGCAGTCGGTGGGCGTGCCGGCCACCGCGCAGGTGTAGTGGTCGATCCGGCGCAGCCGCACCGGCCGGTCCAGGGTGAGTGAATTGCTTGCGCCGGAACGGTCGCGGTCCGGCGCCACCACGGTGACCTCGTGCCCGGCATTGCGCAGCTCCTCGGCGAGCATCCTGATGCCGGGGGCGTCCACGCCGTCGTCGTTGCTTACAAGTACGCGCATTGAAGACCTGAATCGCTGAATCCATGACGGCGCTCCCGCTGCCTCGCCGTCCACCGCCATTCCGCCGATGCGCTGCGCACCGGCCGGGATGGCCCGATCCGGCATGATACCGGAATGCGTCCATCGCCTTCCCGCGACGCCATCACCCTTGCCGCAGCCGTTACGCTATGCGCATGTCGCACCCAGAAGACGAAGACGACGGCGCCCTGTTCCGCTCGGCCATCGGCGGAGTGACGCCGCTGCGCAAGGCGGAAACGTCGGCCATCACCCGGCCGCGCCCCAGGCCGCGCGCGCGCATGGCCGAGCAGGACGAAGCCCAGGCGCTGGGCGAGTTCGCCCGACTGCTGCATTCGAGCACGCCGCTGGAGGCCGGCGACGTCGCCAGCTACCGCCGCGACGCCCTGCCCGCGCGCATGTTCCAGCGGCTCAAGCGCGGCCAGTACTCGGTGCAGGACGAACTGGACCTGCACGGCGCCAGCGCGGCGCAGGCCGAGCACCTGCTGCGCGAGTTCCTGCTCGAAGCGCATGCGCACGAGCACGGCTGCGTGCGCATCATCCACGGCAAGGGGCGCCAGTCAGATGGCGGCGCGCCGGTGCTGAAGAACCTCGTGGACCGCCTGCTGCGCCAGCGCAACGACGTGCTGGCCTTCCATTCGGCACCGCCTGCGCAGGGCGGCACCGGCGCGGTGCTGGTGCTGCTGGCGCGGCGCTGAGCCAGCCCGGCACCCGCCTCCCGTAGGAGCGACG
>JAEWOJ010000190.1 GCA_023399815.1 Pseudomonadota bacterium
GCCACTGGGTCAGCAGGCCCACCGGGCGACCGGTGGCCATGCCGCGCTTGCCTTCGTCGCTGGCAACGCCGGCGATGTCCAGGTGCGCCCAGCGCTGGCCTTCGGTGAAGCGCGACAGGAAGCAGCCCGCGGTGATGGCACCAGCCCAACGGCCGCCGATGTTGTAGACGTCGGCGAAGCTGGAATCCAGCATGCCCTGGTACTCGTCCCACAGCGGCAGGCGCCAGGCGCGGTCGAACACGTGCTCGCCGGCGGCCAGCAGTTCGCCCGCCAGGTCGTCGTGCTTGCTCATCAGGCCGGCGGTCTGGTGGCCCAGCGCGACCATGCAGGCGCCGGTCAGGGTCGCCACGTCGACCAGCGCGGCCGGCTCGAAGCGCTGCGCGTAGGTCAGCGCGTCGCACAGGATCAGGCGGCCCTCGGCGTCGGTGTTGCCGACCTCGATGGTCTTGCCGGACATCGAGGTGATCACGTCGGACGGGCGGTAGGCGTTGCCGTCGATGGCGTTCTCCACGGCCGGCACGACGACGACGAGGTTGAGCGGCAGTTTCGCCTTCACCGCGGCGACGAAGGTGCCGATGACGTTGGCGCCGCCGCACATGTCGTACTTCATTTCCTCGATGCCGCCCTGGGTCTTCAGGTTGACGCCGCCGGTATCGAAGGTGATGCCCTTGCCGACCAGCACGTAGGGCCTGGCGTCGCCGCCGTTGTTCCATTTCAGCACCACCAGCTTCGGCCGGTTGGCCGAGCCGCGGGCCACGGCCAGCAGCGAGCCCATGCCGAGGGCCTCCATCTGCTGCTCGTCGAGGATCTCGGCCTCGGCGCCGGCGTGCTCGGCGGCGAACTTGACCGAGGACGCGGCCAGGTAGGCCGGGGTGCACAGGTTCGGCGGCAGGTTGCCCAGCTCGCGGGCGTACTCGACGCCGGCGGCGATGGCCTGGCCCTGCGCCAGCGCGATGGCGTCGTCGCCGGCGATGGCCAGCGACTCCAGGCCCGGGGCGTCCGGCTTCTTCTTGCCGAGGGTGGCGGTGTAGCGGTAGCTGGCGTGGTTGGCGGCGATCACGGCCTGGCGGACGTTCCAGGCGGCGTCGCGGCCCTTCACCTCCAGCTCGGACAGGGTGAACAGGGCGCTGCGGGTGACGCCGCTCCTGAGCGCGCGCGCGGCGTCGCCCACGGCCTTGAGGTACTGCGCCACGCCAAACTTGGCCGGATCGCCCAGGCCCACGACCAGCACGCGCGCGGCGGCGATGCCCCCCAGGTCGTGCAGCAGGGTGGTGTTGCCGGTCTTGCCGCCGACGTCGCCGCGCTCCACCAGCGCCGCGATGCGGCCGCCGGAGGCGGCGTCCAGCGCCTGCGCGGCCGGGGACAGCGACTTGTCGGAGAAGGCGCCAACGATGACGC
Source organism: Pseudomonadota bacterium (assembly GCA_023399815.1). GTDB lineage: Bacteria > Pseudomonadota > Gammaproteobacteria > Xanthomonadales > Xanthomonadaceae > Stenotrophomonas. The sequence continues at coordinate 1,399 of JAEWOJ010000190.1, forward strand.
AATCGACCGCGGCGGAGGCCGGGGCGGCGTGGTTCAGGGTGAATTGCAGAGCCATTGATCAGATTCCATTGCCAAATCCGTACAATCGCGGACTGTTTCCACCCTTCCAGACCGGCCGGGCGCGCCGCGAACGAAACCGGGAGTTTAAACCACCCATCCCATGGCGAAGCTTGACCGCTACCTGCTGAGCGACTTCATCCAGAGCTTTCTGGCGACCCTGACCGTGCTGCTGGTGGTGAGCGTGGGCGGGGTGCTGGTGGACATCCTGGGCCGCATCGCCGATGGCCGCATGCCGGCCGGCCTGCTGCTGTCGCAGCTGGGCCTGCAGTTCATCGTCTACCTGCCCATCATCCTGCCGCTGGCCCTGCTGCTCGGGCTGTCGCTGGCCATCGCCCGGCTCTACCGGGACTCGGAGATGGCGGTGCTGACCGCGGTGGGCGTCGGCCCGCGGCGCCTGCTGCGTCCGGTGCTGATGCTGGTGGTGCCGGTGGTGCTGCTGGTCGGGACCTGCTCGCTGTGGCTGGGCCCGTGGGCCAACCGCACCGCCGACGCCATGGTCGAGGCCGCCAGCCGCAGCGTGGTGGTGGCCGGGCTGGAGCCGGGCAGGTTCACCCAGCTGTCCGGCGGCGGCATCGTCTACCTGTCCTCGCTGAGCGAGGACGGCACGAAGATGGGCAAGGTCTTCATGCAGCGGCAGAAGGACGGGCGCATCGACGTGGTCTCGGCCAACAGCGGTTCCATGTTCTTCGAGGGCGAGCGCCAGCGGTTCCTGCGGCTGGAGGACGGCCATCGGGTCGAGGGCCCGGCCGACGGCGCGCTGGACTACCGCCTGATGCGCTACGCCAGCAACGAGGTGGCGCTGCCCGACCGCGACGAGCCGCGCGGGCAGGACGACCCCGAGGTGCTGCCGACCCTGCGCCTGTTCGGCGACGCCCGGCGCGAGGCGCAGGCGCAGCTGCACTGGCGCATCACTCCGCCGCTGCTGGCGCTGGCCTTCGCCCTGCTGGCCCTGCCGCTGTCGCGCAGCACGCCGCGGCAGCAGCGCTACGGCAGCATCATGCTGGCCTTCCTGGGGTATGTCGTGGGCATCAGCCTGATGATCAGCGGCCGGCAATGGCTGGCGGCCGGCAAGCTGCCGACGGCGCTCGGCCTGTGGTGGCTGACGGTGCCGCTGCTGGCGCTGGCGGCGTGGATGTATTTCCGCGATGGCCGGCTGTCGCGCCGGGCGAGGGCGCGCGCATGAGGCTGCGTCCCCGCATCCACGACGTCTACGTCGGCCGCAGCGTGCTCGCCACGGTGCTGCTGACCTGGGCGGTGCTGGTGGGCCTGGACGCGATCCTGTCGCTGTCCGGCGAGGCCAAGAACATCGGCACCGGCAGCTACACCTTCGGCCACGCCCTGGCCTGGACCGCCTATACCGTGCCGCGCCGGGCCTACACCCTGTTCCCGATGGCGGCGGTGATCGGCGCGCTGATGGGCCTGGGCCAGCTGGCCGCGACCTCGGAACTGACCGCGTTGCGCGCGGTCGGCCTGTCGCGGCGGCGCATCGCGCTGTCGGTGGCCATCGCCCTGTCGCTGCTGACCGCGATGATGGTGGTCAACGGCGAGACGCTGGCGCCGTGGGCGCAGGAAAAGGCCGACGCGCTGAAGGCCAGCGCCAAGTTCAACACCGACATGACCGTGGCCCGCTACTCCGGGCTGTGGGCGCGCGAGGGCGACACCTTCCTCAACGCGCAGAGCGGCGAGGAGCTTGCCGGCGAGGACGGGACGCGCCTGCTGCTGCACGACGTGCGCCTGTACCGGCTCGATGCCGACGGCCGGCTGGCCAGCCTGACCTACGCGGTCACTGCCCGCCACGATGCGCAGGGCTGGACCCTGGAGCAGGTGCGGCGCGACACCTTCGGCGAGCGTTCGGCCACGCGCCAGGCCGTCGCCAGCGAGCGCTGGGATTCGGCCCTGGACGCGGCGGCGCTGGCCTCCGGCCTGACCAAGCCGCGCAGCCTGACCGCCGTCGAACTGCGCACCAGCATCGAGTACCGCAAGCGCAACGGCCTGGATGCGCGCGACTACGAGGACACCTACTGGAGCCGCTGGTTCTATCCGCTGAACGTGCTGGCGCTATGCCTGGCGGCGGTGCCGTTCGCGTTCGGCTCGCTGCGCAGCGGCGGCATGGGCAAGCGCCTGTTCCTGGGCATGCTGTTCGCGCTGGGCTTCCTGCTGCTGCAGATGTTCTTCGGGCGCATGGCCGGCGCGCTCAAGTTCGACTACCGCATCGCCTATGCGTTGCCGCCGATCGTGATGCTGGCGGTCTCCAGCTGGCTGTTCAAGCGACGGTCGAGCTGACCGCGCGGGAGCGCGCCTGGTGCGCTCCCGCAGCCTGGATTACGCCCGCCGGATGCTGCCGGGGCAGTCGTGTCGCGCCGTGGGAACCCTGACGAATCTTTTGCTTTGCCGCGCCGCCGCGCACTGGAGCGACGACGTAGCGGGTCATCCGTGCCTGGGGACGCACACCAGCCGGGTATTGCTGAGGCGGTCGTGCCACGTCAGTCCCTGCCTGTCGAACAGCGCCCACCAGAATCCAAGCCCGCCGCACAGCAGCGACAGCGTGCCGACCGCATAGCGTTTCCAGAGCCTGCCCATCGAAGGTGCGCCGTTCTCGCCGCGCACGTGCAGCCGCCACGGGCGCATGCCCAGCGTCTGCCCGCCGCGCTTCCAGCTGGCCGTCGCATACACGCCGGCGGCCGCCCAGCAGCACAGCCACAACAGCCATTGCAGCGGGCTGTAGGGAGCGATGTTGTGGCGGGCGTTGCCGCCGCTCAGGGCTACGTCCAACAGCGTGAACGGCACCGCGACGAGCATCCACAGCGCCAGCACCGGCCACAGGTCGTAGAACAGCGCCAGCAGGCGGCGGAGCAGCAGCGGCGAAGGGCGGGGCGATGCGGCGGCGGTTTCGGTCATCGCGCGAGCATACGGGCTGACGCGCGCGATGTGGATGGGCAGCCCGGCCGGCAATGCCTATCCTTCGCACGATGACAGCGCATGCCACCGCCGCCGACCGCCGCCAGCTGGTGATGCAGCTGCCCCCGCTGTGCGAGGAGGACGGTCTCCATATCCGGCGCTTCCTCGATGCGGTCTGGGCCGAGCAGGGCCTGGCGCGGGCTTCGCTGGACAGCTATCGCCGCGACTTGGAAGGGCTGGCGCGATGGGCGGGCGCACGGCCGCGGACCGGCGCCGCTGCGCCGCAGGGCGGCCAGCTGGCGGGCATCGACCGCGCCGGCCTGTTCGACTACCTCGCCTGGCGCACGCGCCACGGCTGGTCGCCGCGCAGCAACGCGCGGCTGCTGTCGGCGCTGCGCGCGTTCTTCGCCCATTGCCTGCGGCGCGGCGAACGCGGCGACGACCCGTCCGCGCTGCTGGAGCCGCCCAAGCTGCCGCGGCCGCTGCCCAAGGCGCTGGCCGAAACCCAGATCGACGCGCTGCTGGCCGTGCCGGACGTCGCCACCCCGGTCGGGCTGCGCGACCGCGCGATGCTGGAGCTGATGTATGCCGCCGGCCTGCGTGTCAGCGAACTGGTCGACCTGCCGGCCAACGCGGTCAACCTGCGCCAGGGCGTGCTGCGGGTGACCGGCAAGGGCAGCAAGGAGCGGTTGGTGCCGCTGGGCGAGGAATCCCGGCACTGGCTCGAACGCTACCTGTCCGCGGCGCGGCCGGCGCTGGCGGCCGGCAAGCCGGTGCAGGCCGCCGCCGACGGGCAGGTGCCGCTGTTCCTGACCGCCGAGCGCAGGCCGCTGACCCGCCAGCAGTTCTGGGCCCTGGTGAAGGCCTGCGCGGCCAGGGCCGGCATCGACCCGGCGCGGATCAGCCCGCACGGCCTGCGCCACAGCTTCGCCACCCACCTGCTCAACCACGGCGCCGACCTGCGCGCGCTGCAGATGCTGCTCGGCCACAGCTCGCTGTCCACGACCCAGATCTACACCCTGGTCGCCCGCGAGCACCTGCAGAAGCTGCACCGCAAGCATCATCCGAGGGGGTGAGCAGCCACGCTTGCGCGGCATGCCGCGCGTGGCTGCGAACGCCCGGCCGCGCCAAGCAGAGCCCAACGCGCCGGCCATATCGGCCGCGCCGCCGCGCGCCACGATCTCACCGCCCTGCCGCCTCCCACCAAACCACCCCTGAACGCCCCCACCCCGCGGTATGCGAGAATCCCCCGGTTTTCCGCCTGTTCCTGGACCCTCCATGTTCCGAATCGCCATTGCCGCGCTGCTGGGCGCGATCAGCCTGACCGCCTGCGCGCAGCAACCGGCGCCCGCGCCCGCCGCCAAGGCTTCCCTGCCTGCCGGCGATGCCGCCGCCGACCAGCGGGTGCGCGACGCGCTCAAGCAGCTGGACCCGAACTTCGCCCCCGACTACATCGGCCCGGCGCCGTTCGCCGGCTTCCGCGAGGTGGTAGTGTCCGGCCAGGTGCTGTACGTCACCGACGACGGCCAGTACCTGATGCAGTCCCAGCCCTACGACATCGGCAAGCGCGCCCTGGCCACCAGCGAAGGCCTGCTGGCCTACCGCCGCAAGCTGCTGGCCTCGCTGCCGCATTCGGACCGGATCGTGTTCGCGCCGCCGAACGCCAAGTACACCATCAGCGTCTTCACCGACATCGAGTGCGGCTACTGCCGCAAGCTGCACCAGGACATCGCCGAGCTGAACCGCCAGGGGATCGCGGTCGAGTACCTGGCGTTCCCGCGCATGGGCATGGGCAGCAAGGATTCCACCGACATGATCTCGGTGTGGTGCGCCAGCGACCGCAAGGCGGCGCTGACCGCCGCCAAGTCGGACCGGCCGGTCGCGGCCAGGACCTGCACCAACCCGGTGGCGATGCAGTACAACGTCGGCCAGCAGCTGGGCATCAACGGCACCCCGGCGATCTTCGCGGCCGACGGCACCCAGCTGGGCGGCTACCTGCCGCCGGCGCAGCTCAAGGCGGCGCTGGAAAAGCTGCCCGGCGCGGCCGGCAGCCCCTGAGCGGCGGCCACTGAGATCGAAGAGAACGGCGGCCGCGAGGCCGCCGTTTCACCATCTACCCCCGGATGGCTCGTGCGGGCCATCGGCGGCGCGGGCGCGAACCGCCGCTGGCAAGGCCTTGATTCCGCGATGGCCGCGCACCGCGGCGGCGCCGGTTCCAGCCCGCGGCACCGGCTCCGGTACAATGGCGGGCCCGACTCCCACCATGGTCTCCCGGACATGATCGTCCTCGAGGGCGCAGCCGCCCTTTCGCCGTTCCGCCGCGAACGTCTTGAATCCCGCCTGCAGTCCATCGCCGCCGATCTGCGCATCACCGGCGCCTGGCACGTCTACTTCATCCAGGCCGCCGATGCAGCGGCGGTCGACCCGACCACGCTGGGCCGCATCCTGCAGGGCCAGCCGCAGCCGGCCGAACGCGCCGCCGGCGCGGTCTCGCGCTACGTGGTGCCGCGCTTGGGCACGCTGTCGCCGTGGTCGAGCAAGGCCACCGAGCTGGTGCGCGGCGCCGGCCTGGCGATCCAGCGCGTCGAACGCGGTACCCGCATCGACCTGAGCGGCTGGCCGTCCGACCCGGCGCAGCAGGCCGCCGTGGCCAGGCTGCTGCACGACCCGATGACGCAGTCGCTGCTGGCCGACATCGGCCAGGCGCAGGCGCTGTTCGACAGCCCGGCGCGCAAGCCGCTGGAGCGCATCGCACTGGCCGACCTGGAAAGCGCCAACAAGCGCCTTGGCCTGGCCCTGGCCGACGACGAGATCGAGTACCTGCGCCGGCGCTACGGCGAACTGGGCCGCGATCCGTCCGACGTCGAGCTGATGATGTTCGCGCAGGCCAATTCCGAGCACTGCCGGCACAAGATCTTCAACGCCAGCTGGACCATCGACGGGCAGGAGCAGGACCGCTCGCTGTTCCGCATGATCAAGCACACCCACCAGCAGACCCCGCAGCACACGCTCAGCGCGTACAGCGACAATGCCGCGGTGATCGAAGGCGAGCCGGTCGCGCGCTACCGCCCGGACCCGGCCAGCGGCAGGTACCGCAGCGAAGCGGTGGTGCCCAGCGCCTTCCAGATCAAGGTGGAAACGCACAATCACCCGACCGCGATCGCGCCGTTCCCCGGCGCCTCGACCGGCGCCGGCGGCGAGATCCGCGACGAGGGCGCGACCGGCCGCGGCGGCAAGCCCAAGGCCGGCCTGACCGGCTTCTCGGTCTCGCACCTGCGCATCCCGACCCTGCCGCAGCCGTGGGAAGCGCCGCGCGCGCTGAACCCGCGCATGGCGCCGGCGCTGGACATCATGCTCGACGGCCCGCTCGGCGGCGCCGCGTTCAACAACGAGTTCGGCCGTCCGAACCTGCTCGGCTACTTCCGCAGCTTCGAGCTGCCTGAGGGCGCGGCTTCTGAAGGGGGCATCACCCGCGCCTACGACAAACCGATCATGCTGGCCGGCGGCCTCGGCGCGATCGACCGCGTGCAGGTGGACAAGCTGAAATTGCAGGATGGCGACATCGTCATCGTGCTCGGCGGCCCGGCGATGCTGATCGGCCTGGGCGGCGGCGCCGCCTCGTCGGTGGCCTCGGGCGAAAGCGCCGAGGACCTCGATTTCGCCAGCGTGCAGCGCGACAACCCGGAGATGGAGCGCCGCTGCCAGGAAGTGATCGACCGCTGCGTGGCGATGGGCACGGACAACCCGATCAAGTTCTTCCACGACGTCGGCGCCGGCGGCCTGTCCAACGCCATCCCGGAACTGCTGCACGACTCCGACGTCGGCGGCGTGATCGACCTGGGCAAGGTGCCCACCGACGATCCGTCGCTGTCGCCGCTGGAACTGTGGTGCAACGAATCGCAGGAACGCTACGTGCTCGGCATCCCGGCCGATCGCCTGGCCGAGTTCAGCGAAATCTGCGCACGCGAGCGCTGCCCGTTCGCCGCGGTCGGCGTCGCCACCGCCGAGGAGCGGCTGGTGGTGGGGTATGGCGCCCTTGATTCCCTTCTCCCGCCGGGAGAAGGTGGCGCGCAGCGCCGGATGAGGGGCGACGAAGGTCGGGACGGTTCGGACGAAGGGAGGGGGGCTTATGCCATCGACCTGCCGATGGACGTGCTGTTCGGCAAGGCGCCGAAGATGCACCGCGATACCGCGCATCCGGCCGCGCCGCGCTGGCCGCCGCTCAGGACCGCCGGCATCGACCTGCACGACGCCGGCCTGCGCGTGCTCGCGCATCCGACGGTGGCGTCGAAGAGCTTCCTGGTCACCATCGGCGACCGCAGCGTCGGCGGCCTGACCGCGCGCGAGCAGATGATCGGCCCGTGGCAGCTGCCGATGGCCGATGTCGCCATCACCCTGGCCGGTTTCGATACCTATGCCGGCGAAGCGATGGCCATCGGCGAGCGCACCCCGCTGGCGCTGCTCGACGCCGCCGCGTCCGCGCGCATGGCGGTGGGCGAGGCCATCACCAACCTGTGCGCCGCGCCGCTGATCTCGCTGGACACGGTCAAGCTGTCGGCCAACTGGATGGCCGCCTGCGGCCACGGCGGCGAGGACGCGCTGCTGTACGACGCGGTCAAGGCGGTGGGCATGGAACTGTGCCCGCAGCTGGACATCAGCATCCCGGTGGGCAAGGACTCGCTGTCGATGCAGGCGCAGTGGCAGGCCGACGGCACGGCCGCGAAGTCGGTGTCGCCGGTGTCGCTGGTGATCTCGGCGTTCGCGCCGGTGGCCGATGCGCGCCGGCAGCTGACCCCGTTGCTGGACCGCGAGACCGAAAGCGAGCTGTGGCTGATCGGCCTGGGCGCCGGCAAGCAGCGCCTGGGTGGTTCGATCCTGGCGCAGACGCAGGCCGATCATTCGGCGCTGCCGGCGTTCGGCGGCGACGTGCCGGACCTGGACGACCCCGAGCGCCTGCGCGCGTTCTTCGAGCTGATCCGCGACGCGCGCGAGACCGGCCTGCTGCTGGCCTACCACGACCGCAGCGACGGCGGCGCGTTCGCCGCGCTGTGCGAGATGTCCTTCGCCTCGCGCCTTGGCCTGGACATCGTGCTCGATGCCTGGGGCGACGATCCGTTCCGCAGCCTGTTCAACGAGGAACTGGGCGCGGTGGTGCAGGTCGCCCGGGAAGACCGCGCCGCGTTCGCCGACCTGGTCGAGCGCCACGCGCTGACCGAATGCGCGCAGCGCATCGCCCGCCCGACCACCGCGCCGGTGGTGCGCGTGCGGCTGGACGGCGAAAGCCTGGCCGAGTGGCGCTGGGAGGAACTGTTCGACGCCTGGTGGTCGGTGACCCACGCCATGCAGAAGCTGCGCGACAACCCGGAAGCCGCCGACCAGGAGCGTGCGATCGCGCGCAACTTCAACGCGCCCGGCCTGAAGCCGAAGCTGGCGTTCGACCCGGCCGAAGACGTCGCCGCGCCGTACATGGATGTACAAGTGTCGCGGGCGCAGGATGCGCAGGAGCGACCGCCGTTCGTTGCCACCGGCGCGCGGCCGAAGGTGGCGATCCTGCGCGAGCAGGGCGTCAACGGCCAGATCGAGATGGCCAACATCTTCGAGCGCGCCGGTTTCGATGCCTTCGACGTGCACATGAGCGACCTGATCGAAGGCCGCGTGCGGCTGGACGATTTCCGCGGCCTGGCCGCCTGCGGCGGCTTCAGCTACGGCGATGTGCTGGGCGCGGGCCGCGGCTGGGCGACCTCGATTCTGGAGCGCCCGGCGCTGCGCGAGCAGTTCGCCGCGTTCTTCGCGCGCCCGGATACCTTCGCGCTGGGCGTGTGCAACGGCTGCCAGATGATGAGCCAGCTCAAGGACATCATCCCCGGCGCCGGGCACTGGCCGAAGTTCCTGCGCAACCGCAGCGAGCAGTTCGAGGCCCGTACCGCGCTGCTGGAAGTGGTGGAATCGCCATCGATCCTGCTGCGCGGCATGGCCGGCTCGCGCCTGCCGGTGGCGGTGGCGCACGGCGAGGGCCGCGCCGAGTTCGACAGCGCGGTGGACCAGGCCGCGGTCGACGTGGCGCTGCGCTACGTCGATGGCGACGGCCGCGTGGCCGAGCAGTACCCGCTCAACCCGAACGGCTCGCCGGACGGCATCACCGGCCTGACTACCCGCGACGGCCGCGTCACCATCCTGATGCCGCACCCGGAGCGCACCCCGCGCACGGTCAACCTGAGCTGGGCGCCGAAGGGCTGGGGCGAGGATTCGCCGTGGCTGCGCATGTTCCGCAACGCGCGGGTGTGGTGCGGCTGAGCGCCGCGCAGGCGCCGGGTCCGCCCGGCGCAGCGGGCATCCCTGCCTCTGTAGGAGCGACGCCAATCGCGACCGTGGCCTTCCCCGGGAAGGCTCCATCGCGACTCGCGTCGTTCCTACACGCTCCTACAGGGTTGCTGCCCACTGCTAGAGTGCGATGCGTCAGCACAGGGGCAACGCCGGCCGTGACCACTTCCGCATCTCCCGTTCCACGCAGGACACCCGCATGACCCTGCCGGTGATCCTGCTGCCGGTCGGCGTCGACGACGCCACGCTCGACGCCTGCCTCGCCGCGCTGGAGGCCGCCACGCCGGCCGGTACGCCGATCTGGCTCGCCGACGATGCGCAGGGCGGCCCGCGCGTGCAGGCGGTGATCGAGCATTGGCTGGCGCATACCCGCCTGCAGGCCGAATACACCCGCCGTCCGCGTGCCATCGGCGAACCGGCGCACCTGGAAGAAATGCTGCGCGCCTGCGGCGATGCCGACGTGGCGGTGCTGGCGCCCGACGCGGTGCCGCTGCCGGGCTGGCTGCAGCAGTTGTCCGAATGCCTCGCGCGCGATGCCTCCATCGCCACCGCCACGCCGTGGAGCAATGCCGGCGAGACCGTTGCGTGGCCGCGCGCGGGCGAGCTGAATCCCCTGCCGCCCGATCCGGCGCGGCTGGCGCGCGCCTGCGCGGCGATGCCGCTGCTGCATCCCGAGCTGCCCTCGGCCATCACCCATGCGGTGCTGATACGCGGCAGCGCGCGGCGCCGTGCCGGCGGGCTGGACACGCAGAGCTACGCCTCCTGGTACGCCGCGCTGGTGGACCTGAGCCTGCGCATGAGCGGGCTGGGCTGGCGCAACGTGCTGTGCGACAACGCCTTCGTCGGCCGTCATGACGAGGGCCGCCCGGCCGAGGGCGACATGGAAGTGCTGGCCAACCGCTGGCCCACCTGGACCGCGCGCCTGGCCGGCTTCCTGATGGACGATCCGCTGCACGCGCATCGCCGGCAGCTGCGGCAGCTGGGCGAGCAGGCGGAGACGCCGGCGCTGCAGCCCGACCTGTTCGGCGAAGCGGACGATCCGGCGGCGGAGGCGTCGCCGTGAGCCTGTCGATAGCGGTCGTCGTCGTCAGCTACCAGAGCGCGGCGACGCTGGACGACTGCCTGCATCGGCTGCGCGCCGCCGACGACGTGGCGCAGATCCGGGTGGTGGACAACGCCTCCGACGATGGTTCGCTCGGCATCGCCCAGCGCCACGCGCTGGCCGACGCGCGCGTGCGCTTCATCGCCAACCCGGATAATCCCGGTTTCGCCACCGCCTGCAACCAGGGCGCGCAGGACTGCGATGCGCCGTGGCTGGCCTTCGTCAACCCGGACCTGATGGTGGAGACGGATACGCTGGCGCGCCTGCGCGACCTCGGCCGCCCGTTGGGCGACTGCCTGCTCGGCGTCGAACAGGTGGACGCGCAGGGCCGGCCGGACACGGCGGTGCGCCGCCGCGATCCCGACTTCGCCGCGATGCTGCGCAATCCGGCGGCCGGCGCGCGGCTGGCGGTGGCCGCCGATCCGGCGCAACCGCTGCAGGTGGTGCCGGCGCTGTCCGGCGCGCTGCTGCTGATGCCGCGCGCCCTGTTCGACCGCATCGGCGGCTGGGATGCGGGCTACCGCCTGCATGCCGAGGACCTGGACCTGTGCCGGCGCGCGCGCGCGGCCGGGGCGACGGTCGCCATCGCCAACGGACTGGAGGTGCTGCACGTGCGCGGCGTGTCCAGCCGCTCGCGGCCGTTCTTCGTCGAATGGCACAAGCACCGCGGGCTGTGGCGCTACTTCCGCAAGTTCGAGGCGCCGCGGCGCGGCCTGCCGGTGCGGATGGCGGTGTGGTGCGCGATCTGGGCGCACGCGGCGGCGCAGCTGCCGCGGCTGCTGCTGCGGGCCTAGGCCGGCAGCAGGACCAGGTGCCGTACATCCCGTAGGAGCGACG
>JAEWOJ010000211.1 GCA_023399815.1 Pseudomonadota bacterium
ATGTTGGATAGGCGAGGTTGCCGGCCAGCGGCCGGCACTACCCATAAGGGCGAGCCGCCTGGTGGGTGGCGACCGTTGGTCGGCACGAATCCATCCGCGCGCGCCTCGAACTGTTCGGCGCTTCGCGCCGCCGCCCAGGCAACGGGCGACGCTGCCGGGACGTCGTTCCGGTGAAGCCCTCGCGCGTTCCTGCGACCGTCTCCTCCATCTCCTCGCGCCAGCGCACAGCACCGCCGGCTTCGCCTCCGGCATAATCGGCGCATGAGCGTCCTGCGTTTCGACAATGTCAGCAAACACTATGCGGGCGGCCATCAGGCGCTGGTGGACGTCAGCTTCGAGGTGGCGGCCGGCGAGATGCTGTTCGTCACCGGCCATTCCGGTGCCGGCAAGAGCACCCTGCTGAAACTGATCCACCTGAGCGAACGCCCGACCCGCGGCGCCGTGCTGTTCGGCGCGCGCAACCTGCTCAAGGTGCGCGGCGGCCAGGTGGCCCTGCACCGCCGCCAGGTCGGCGCGGTCCACCAGGACCACCGCCTGCTGACCGACCGCACCATCGGCGAGAACGTGGCCCTGCCGCTGATCCTGCGCGGCGACCGCCGCGCCGACACCGGCCAGCGGGTGCGCTCGGTGCTCGAGCGCATGGGCCTGGGACACCGCGAGAAGGCATTGCCCACGCAGTTGTCGGCCGGCGAGCAGCAGCGCGTGGGCATCGCCCGCGCGATCGTCGCCGAGCCGCGGCTGCTGGTGGCCGACGAGCCGACCGGCAATCTCGACCCGACCCTGGCGGCGGAGATCATGGCGTTGTTCGCCGAACTGCCCGGCCGCGGCACCAGCGTGCTGGTGGTCAGCCACGACCTGCCGCTGCTCAAGCGCATGCGCAAGCGCGTGCTGATCCTCGACCACGGCCGGCTGGTCGACGACATCTCGCCGCAGGACCTGGCCGAATGAACCAGGGCGCGCCGAAGAAGGACGCGAATGCGTCCGCCAATACCGAGGCCGCGGCACCGTCGCGGCTGGGCGTGTGGTTCGCCCATCACCTGCACAGCGTGGTCTTCAGCCTCGGCCGCGCGCTGCGCAAGCCGTGGGCGACGGCGTTGACCGTGGCGGTGATGGCGCTGGCGCTGGCCTTGCCGCTGGGCCTGTCGATCGCGCTGGACAACCTCCGGCACTTCGCCGGCAGCGTGCAGCAGTCGCGCGACATCAACCTGTTCCTGAAACCCGAGCTCGACGGCGCCACCGCGCAGGACCTGGCCGCGACCCTGCGCGCGCGCGCCGACGTCGCCGGCGTGGCGCTGCGCACGCCCGACGAGGGCCTGGCCGAACTGCGCGAGAGCGCCGGGCTGGGCGAGGCGATCGACGCGCTCGGCGAGAACCCGCTGCCGACCCTGTTGATCGTCACCCCGGCCGATGGCGACGACGCGGCCCTGGCCAGGTCGCTGGAAACGCTGCCGCAGGCCGACCTGGTGCAGCACGACGCCCTGTGGCGCCAGCGCCTGGACGCCTGGCTCGGCTTCGGCGCGCGGCTGGTGCAGGTGCTGTCGCTGCTGCTGGGGCTGGGCGCGGTGCTGGTGGTCGGCAATACCGTGCGCCTGGACATCCAGGCACGGCGCGAGGAGATCGGCGTGCTGCAACTGCTGGGCGCCAGCGACGGCTTCATCCGTCGCCCGTTCGTCTATCTCGGCGCCTGGTATGGCCTGGGCGCGGGCGTGCTGGCGCTGGCGCTGGTCGGCGCCTGCGGGCTGGCCCTGCGCCCGCCGCTGGCGGCGTTGTCGCATAGCTATGGCAGCCCGTTCACCCTGCAAGGGCTCGATGCCCTGCATTCGGGGCTGGTGCTGCTGGGCACGGTGATCCTGGGCTGGCTGGGGGCGTGGCTGGTGACGGGACACTTCCTGAGGCAGACTCGCCCAACCGGGACCTGACACGCGCATGGCCACGCACGAACTCAAGCATCTGATCAGCGACACCCCCCGGGTGATGGTGGTCGATGGCTCAAAACTGGTGCGCAAACTGATTTCCGACGTGCTGCAGCGCGAGCTGCCGGACGTGGAGGTGGTGGGCTGCGCCGGTCTCGAGGAGGCGCGCGCGGCGCTGGAAGCCGGCCCAGTGCACCTGGTCACGACCTCGCTGGCCCTGCCCGACGGCGACGGCCTGGCGCTGGCGCGCAGCGTGCGCCAGGCGGCCGGGCAGGCCTACGTGCCGGTGATCGTGGTGTCCGGCGATGCCCAGCGCCACCTGGAACAGCGCCGCTTCAACGAGTTCGTCACCGACTATTTCGACAAGGCGCTGGGCCACGAGGCGCTGGCCGCCTTCATCCGCGGCTACGTGCAGCCCGAGCCGGTGCCCGGCGCCACCGTGCTGTACGTCGAGGACAGCCGGGTGGTGGCCGAGGCCACCAAGCGCATGCTCGAACGCCACGACCTGCACGTGGTGCACGTGCTCACCGCCGAGGATGCGTTCTCGCTGCTCACCGCCGAATCGCTGGGCCGCACCACGCGGCGCATCGACCTGGTGCTGACCGACGTCACCCTCAAGGGCGAGCTCAACGGCCGCGACGTGGTCGAGCGCGTGCGCATCGACTTCGGCTACGGCAAGCGCCGCCTGCCGGTGCTGGTGATGACCGGCGACAGCAATCCGCACAACCAGTCCGCGCTGCTGCAGGCCGGCGCCAACGACCTGGTGCAGAAGCCGATCGAGGAACGCCTGCTGGTGACCAAGGTGCTGTTCCAGCTGCGCCTGACCCGGCTGGCGCAGCCGGTGGTGGTGCTGTGAGCGCCACGCCCAACATCCAGCTCGAACCGAGCTGGAAGGCGCACGTCGGCGACTGGCTGCTGCGCCCGGAAATGCGCGAGCTGTCGGCCTTCCTGCGCCAGCGCAAGGCTGCCGGCGCGCGGGTGTTCCCGCCGGGCCCGCAGATCTTCGCCGCGTTCGACGCCACGCCGTTCGATCAGGTGAAGGTGGTGGTGCTCGGCCAGGACCCCTACCACGGCTATGGCCAGGCGCATGGCCTGTGCTTCTCGGTGATGCCGGGCGTGCCGGTGCCGCCGTCGCTGCTGAACATCTACAAGGAGCTGGAGGACGACGGCAACCTCGTTCCGCCGTTCCGCCGCCCCGACCATGGCTGCCTGCTGCCTTGGGCGTGGCAGGGCGTGCTGCTGCTCAACGCCGTGCTGACCGTCGAGGAAGGCCGCGCCGGCGCCCACCAAGGCAAGGGCTGGGAAGGGTTCACCGACCACGTGGTCGACGTGCTCAACCGCGAGCGCGAAGGGCTGGTGTTCCTGCTCTGGGGCAGCTACGCGCAGGCCAAGGGCAAGGTCATCGACACCCGCCGCCACCGCGTGCTGAAGGCGCCGCATCCCTCGCCGCTGTCGGCCCACCGCGGCTTCCTGGGCTGCCGGCACTTCTCCCAGGCCAACGACTACCTGGCCCGCCACGGCCAGGTGCCGGTCGACTGGCGCCTGCCGCCCCGGGCGGAGCTGGAAGCCCGGCTCGCCGGCGGCTGAACGCCCTGCTCCTGTCATATGGCGGTGACAGGCTTCCTGCTAGGCTGCATGGGTTTCCCGCTGATCCATGCGGGAAGACTTTGAGGTGTTTCCAGGGCTGTTTTGCGACATATCTGGAACACTGGAACTTTTTCTGTACCGGGCAGTCCAATAGTTCGACTGCTAAGATGAGGTCCTATGAGCCCGAACACCTCTACTGCCCTTGTGGCAAACAATCTTCCGATCCCCAGCGCGCTGGGTTCGCTGGATGCCTACATCGGTGCCGTGCACCAGATCCCGGTGCTGTCGGTCGATGAGGAACAGGAACTGGCGCGCCGCTTCCGCGACGAGCAGAACCTGGACGCCGCGCGCGAGCTGGTGCATTCGCACCTGCGTTTCGTCGTGCACGTGGCCCGCGGCTACAACGGCTACGGCCTGCAGCTGGGCGACCTGATCCAGGAAGGCAACATCGGCCTGATGAAGGCGGTCAAGCGCTTCGATCCGGACATGGGCGTGCGCCTGGTCTCCTTCGCGGTGCACTGGATCCGTGCCGAGATGCACGAGTTCATCCTTAAGAACTGGCGCATCGTCAAGGTCGCCACGACCAAGGCGCAGCGCAAGCTGTTCTTCAACCTGCGCAAGTCCAAGACCCGTCTGGGCTGGATGAACGCCGCCGAGGTCAGCGCGGTGGCCAGGGACCTGAACGTCTCCGAGCGCGAAGTGCTGGAGATGGAGTCGCGCCTGTCCGGCCGCGACGTCGGTTTCGATGCCCCGGCGGACGAGGACGACGACCATGCGCCGCCGGCGCCGGCCGCGTACCTGGTCGCGCGCGACGAGGATCCGTCGCAGGCCTACGAGCGCGAGGACAGCGAGGAGAACCAGCTGCAGCTGCTGCGCGAGGGCCTGGCCAACCTGGACCAGCGTTCGCGCGACATCATCGCCCGCCGCTGGCTGGATGCCGACAGCAAGGTGACGCTGCAGGAGCTGGCCGACGAATACGGCGTGTCGGCCGAGCGCATCCGCCAGATCGAGGCCAACGCGCTGAAGAAGATGAAGGCGCTGTTCGCCGCCTGAGTCGTGGCAGCGGTGCTGGATGTCCGCAGAGAGGCCCGGTCGTACCGGGCCTTTTCCGTTCCTGGGCGCGACGCCCGCCATCGAGGAGAACGCCATGAAGGGATCATGCCTGTGCGGCGCCATCGAGGTCGTGGCGCCCGACCATGCTGGCGTCGGCCTGTGCCATTGCGCGACGTGCCGGCGCTGGTCGGGCGGGCCGATGTTCGCGGTGCACTGCGGCGGCGACGTGCGCTTCGAGGGTGCGGAGCCCCGCGCCTACCGTTCCTCGGACTGGGCCGAGCGCGGCTTCTGCCCGGCCTGCGGCACCCACCTGTTCTACCGCCTGCTGCCGACCGGCGAATACATGCTGCCGGCGGGGCTGTTCCCGCAGCAGGCATTCACGCTCGAGAGCCAGATCTTCATCGATGAGAAGCCTGCGTTCTACACGCTGGCCAACGCCACCGAGGTGTTGACCGGGCCGCAGGTGTTCGAGCGTTTCGCCGCCGGCAACGGTTGATGTCGCTGGCGGCGTTCACCCCTGCGGTGGCGGATCGCCGTCGCGCGGTTCGCCGGGGGTGTCGCCGAAGATGATCCGCGCGCCGCGCTGGTAGCTCCAGTAGGCCACCGCCCAGTTGAGCAGCACCACCAGGCGGTTGCGGAAGCCGATCAGGAAGAACACGTGCGCGGCCAGCCAGAACCACCAGGCCAGCAGGCCGGAGAGCTTCAGCCGGCCCATGTGCACGATGGCGGCCATGCGCCCGATGGTGGCCAGGTTGCCCTGGTCGCGGTAACGGAAGGGCGGCGGCGCGGGGCGCTGCTCCAGCCGCGCCCGGATCACGCCGGCCACGTACTTGCCCATCTGCTTGGCGGCCGGCGCCACGCCCGGCACCGGGCGGCCATCGGCCTGCACCAGCGCGGCCAGGTCGCCGGCGACGAAGATCTCCGGGTGGCCGGGCACGGTGAGGTCCGGCTCCACCTGCACGCGGCCGGCGCGGTCCAGCGGCGTGTCCAGCGTGCGCGCCAGCGGCGAGGCGGCGACGCCGGCGGCCCAGATCACGGTGCGCGCGGCGATGAAGTCCTCGCCCAGGCGGAAGCCTTCCGCGTCGATGGCGGTCACCGGCGTGCCGGTATGCACCTCCACGCCGAGCCGCTCCAGCTGCCGGCGCGCCTTGAGCGACAGCACCTCGGGGAAGCTGGACAGCACCCGTGGCCCGGCCTCGACCAGGCGTACCTTGGCCGAGGCCGGATCGATGTGGCGGAACTCGTTGCGCAGGGTGTGGTGCGCGATCTCGGCCAGGGTGCCGGCCAGTTCGACGCCGGTCGGGCCGCCGCCGACGATGGCGAAGCTGAGCCAGGCCGCCTTCTTCGCCGGGTCGGTTTCGGTCTCGGCCCGCTCGAAGGCCAGCAGCAGCCGGCGCCGCAGCGCCAGCGCGTCGTCCAGCGTCTTCAGGCCCGGCGCGTGCGGCGCCCATTGGTCGTTGCCGAAATAGGCGTGGGTGGTGCCGCTGGCCACCAGCAGCAGGTCGTAGTCCAGCGTGCCGCCGCCGCGCAGCCGCACCTGGCGCCGCTGCTTGTCGATGGCGTCCACCTCGCCGAGCCGGACCTCGACGTTGCGCTGGTGGCCGAGGATGTGCCGCAGCGGCGCGGCGATGTCCGGCGCCGACAGGCCGGCGGTCGCGACCTGGTACAGCAGCGGCTGGAACAGGTGGTGGTTGCAGCGGTCGACCAGGGTGATGCGCAGGCGTGCGCGGGCCAGCGCACGGGTGGCCCAGAGGCCGGCGAAGCCGCCGCCGATGACCAGCAGGCGGGGAGGGCGGTCGTGAGGCATGCGGTACTCCGGGGGAGGCCGGTGGGAGCGTGACAACCGGCCACCATCTTCGCACGGGATGCGCGCGGCCATGTCGATGATCGATACTGCGTCGGCCGAGTGCTTGGAGAGAACGCCGTGTCCGATCCCGAGAAGCGCATCGCCCTGCTGATCGACGCCGACAACGCGCCGGCGGCGAAGATCGACGAGGTGCTGGCCGAGGTGGCGCGCTTCGGCGTGGCCAACGTGCGCCGCGCCTACGGCAACTGGAAGAGCCCGCGGCTGAAGGGCTGGGAATCGGTGCTGCATGAGTACGCGATCCGCCCGATCCAGCAGTTCGCCTATTCCAAGGGCAAGAATGCCTCGGACATGGCGATGGTGATCGATGCGATGGACCTGCTCTATGCGCGCAACCTGGACGGCTTCGCGATCGTTTCCAGCGATGCCGATTTCACCCCGCTGGTGATGCGCCTGCTGACCGACGGAGTGAAGGTGTACGGCTTCGGCGAGAAGAAGACGCCCGATGCCTTCGTCAACGCCTGCTCGAAGTTCACCTACCTGGAGGCGCTGGGCCAGTCGCATGCCAGCGCGCCCGAGATCGGCCCGGAGGCGGGCGACGAAGCACGGCCGCGCAAGAGCGGGGCCGAGCTGCGCGGCGATACGCGGCTGGTGAAGATGCTGCGCCGCGCGGTGGCGGCGGCAGAGGGCGAGGACGGCTGGTCGCACCTGGGGCCGGTCGGCAGCCAGATCGGCAACCAGGCGTCGTTCGATCCCCGCAACTACGGCTATGGAAAGCTCAGCGACCTGCTCGCGGCGATCGGCCTGTTCGAGCTGAAGAAGGACGGCAAGTCGTCCTATGTGCGCGCGTGGCCGAAGAAGGCCGCCGCCAAGGCCGGGAAGCCGGGCGCCGCGTGATGGCGCGCGCGCTTCGACGCCGTCGCAACGGCGCGTTGCTCCCCTGCTTGCCGTCGCCCGACGGCGCATCGCGTATCGTGCAGGCCTCGCATCGGCCGCAACGGGAGTGGGAATGCTGAAGATCTGGGGACGCCACAGTTCCAGCAACGTGCGCAAGGTGCTCTGGTGCGCCGAGGAGATCGGCCTGCCCTACGAGTCGATCGAGGTGGGCGGCGCCTTTGGCGGCACGCAGAGCCCGGAATACCGGGCGATGAATCCCAACGGGCTGGTGCCGGTGATCGAGGACCATGGCCTGCCGGTGTGGGAGTCCAACGCCATCGTCCGCTACCTGTCGGCGCGCTACGCGCTGGGCACGTTGTACCCGGAAGACCCGGCGGCGCGCGCGCAGAGCGAGAAATGGATGGACTGGACCATATCGAGCTTTGCCATCGCCTTCCGCGACCTGTTCTGGGGCGTGGTGCGCACCGCGCCGGCCGACCGCGACGCCGCGCGCATCGATGCGGCGCTGGTGCGCTGCGGCGAGCTGCTGGCACTGGCCGACGCCGAGCTGGAGCGCCAGCCGTGGCTGTCCGGCGATGCGTTCGCGATGGGCGACATCCCGCTCGGCGCCTTCGCCTACGCGTGGTTCGAGATGCCGATCCAGCGCCCGGACCTGCCGCACCTGGCCGGCTGGTATGCGCGTCTGCGGACGCGCCCGGCGTACCGCAAGGGCGTGATGACGCCGCTGACCTGACGGTTGCCGGAATACCGTGGATGCGGGGCAGGCCCCGCGTCCACGCAGGTAGTTTGTAGGCCGGGGCTATGTCCCCGGCGATGCCTGCCCCTGTGTCTGTGTCGGAGGTTTAACCCCGGCCTGTGGGTTGTCGATGGCGGGCAGATTCCACCTGCGCAAATCCTGTGTCGCCGGGGCGGAAGGCATTCGCGGGTGTAACCCGCTCCCACAGCCAAGGGCGGGCGCACAAACGACGACAGCCGCCTGTACCAGCGCGGCTGTCGGTGTGGGCTGCCCCGAAGGGCAGGGATCAGAACTTCCAGTTCAGGCCGAGATAGACGACGCGACCGGCATAACCGTTGGAGTAGAAGCGGTCCTTGGTGTCGTTGCCCAGGTGGGTACGCGTCTCTTCCTTGGTCAGGTTCAGCACCGAGGCGCTCAGGCTGAGCGCCGGGGTGACGTTGTAGGCGGCGTTCAGGTCGATCTGCTGGTAGGGCTCCTGGTAGAGGTTCAGGCCGCTGACCAGGCCCTGCACCACTTCGCCGCGACGGTTCCACGAGGCGCGCAGCAACAGCTTCTCCACTTCATAGAACACGGTGAAGTTGGCCTGGTTCTTGGCGCTGCCGACCAGCGGCGACTTGCCGATCTCAGTGCCGTCCTCCAGGGTGATGGCCGCTTCGTTGGTGTCGTTCCAGGTGTAGTTCGCCTGGAAGCCGAGGCCGAAATCCAGCGTGTGCTGGGCGTAGAACTCCAGGCCCTGCGAAACCGCATCGCGACCGCCGGCCGTGGTCGAGTAGTTCTGCACGATCACGCTCTGGCCGCCAACGTTCTGCGTCACGTCCTGCACCACCGGCACCGAGAAGTTGCTGACGTCCTTGCGGAACAGGTCCAAGCCCACCACCGAGCCCGGCTGGAAGTACCACTCCAGGCCGATGTCGTACTGGGTGGCCTTGTAGGCTTCCAGGTTCTTGTTGCTGCCCGAGCCGTACCAGCCCTGTTCGCCGGCACCGCCGGTGAGGCGACGGTCGTTGACGTATTCGGGGCTGAAGTATTCCAGGCTGCCCGGCGCGGCGATGTTGCCGTAGCTCGGGCGCGCGATCACCTTGGAGGCCGCCGCGCGCAGCAGCAGGTTCTCGCTCAGGTCATAGGCCAGGTTGAAGCTCGGCAGCACGTCGGTGTAGGTGCGGTCGAGGCCGCTGACCGCGAACGACTCGGTACGCGCCTCGCTGTCGGAGAGCCGCCAGTAGCCTTCGGTGCCGCAGTAGGTACGGGCGGGCGCGCCGCCAGGTACGGCATCGCCGGCTTGGCACGCCAGCGGATTGCCATTGGCGTCGTCGTAGAAGAAGTCGTTGTAGGACGTGACCTTGTCGGTGGAATCGGCGTGCTGGCGGGTGCTGACCACGCGCACGCCGACGTTGCCGCGCAGGCGCTCGGTGCGGAAGTTGGCCTGCAGGTAGGTGGAGTAGATCTTTTCGTCGACGTTGTAGACGAAGTTGTCCTCGTTGCGGGTCTGCATCGGCCCGTAGGTCTTGTTCAGATAGGCGATGTAGGCCGGGTAGTTGATGGCCGGGAACGCGCTGGCATTGATGCCGCCGGCCAGGTTGCCCATCGCATACAGGAAGTCGGGCGAGAACTGCAGGGCGAGGTCGTTGCAGCCGCCGTTCCAGTAGCGGTTCTCGTAGTCGCCCGAATCGGTGCCGGGGCACGCCCAGTAGCTGTTGCCGGTGCTGCGGTGGATGCCGCCGTCACGGTACTTGACGCCGAACTGCAGCGATTCGAGGAAGCCGGTGTCGTTGTGCCAGGTGGTATCGATCTGGGCGTACTTCTGCTCGGTGGTGTTGCGCGTCCACGACGAACCGGTCGAGCCGAGGTCGACCTGCAGGATGCCGTCCTGCAGGTTCTGCATCAGTTCCGGCGAGAACGTCATCGTCGGCGTGCCGGTCAGGTCCCAGGCGCTGGCGTAGTTGCCCAGGCTCCAGCTGCCGTCCGCGTTCTGGCGCCGCGGCTTGAGCGGCACCGCGAACTGCAGTTCCGGTCCACCCTTGGCCCAGGTGCGCCCACCCTTGAAGGAGACGTCCAGCGACTCGCCGCGCCACTCGGCCGCGAAGTCCGCGGTCTGCGACAGCGACTTCTCGATGTTGTAGCTGCCGGTGATCTGCGGGGTCGGCACGGTACAGTCGTCCGAGCCCCAGCCGCCCGGGTCCATGCCGGCGGCCTCGGCCTCGGCCTCGCTGCAGTAGTAGGCCTTGCCGGCGTGCAGGCTGTAGTC